>DATBDN010000073.1:0-3946 GCA_036269895.1 Thermoleophilaceae bacterium | reverse complement strand
AGGGCACCGACTGGTGCCTGGAGCTGGCGACGAGAGCGGTGCCGGGAGCCCCGTACGCATGGGACCCGGCGATCGCGGACGCGGCCTTCGGCACCTACGCGCGCGAAGCGAGCGACTTCGCGGGCGGCCGGCGCCGGACGCCCGACGCGAGCTAGTTCGGCAGGCCGCGCACGACGTAGGCCCGCTCGCCCGGCCGAACCATGCCCAGCGAGCGCGCCTCGCGCTCGAGCGTCGCGGGCTGCTTCAGCGCCGCCTTGCGCGCGCGCAGCTTGGCGTTCTCGGTCTCGAGCCGCTGGACCTCCGTGCGCTTCGTGTCGGAGGCCTGCCACGTCTTGAGGTAGTTGATCGCCGGGTTGACGTAGAGCAGCAGCACCACGCCGAGCAGGAGCAGCAGCGCGACGCGGCCGACCCGGTCCCAACGGACGGTCGCAGCACGCCGGGCGGCGATGGTGCGGGCGGAGTCCATTCGCCTCGACCCTTCTTTCGGACCGGCGCGGCTCCTTCCTGCTGCAGCGCATCTTGCGCGCTAGCGCCGGAACACGGTGCGGCCGGGGAATTCGGCGTCGTCGCCGAGCGCCGCTTCGATGCGCAGGAGCTGGTTGTACTTGGCCACGCGATCCGAGCGCGACGGCGCTCCCGTCTTGATCTGTCCACACCCCGTCGCGACCGCGAGGTCGGCGATCGTCACGTCCTCGGTCTCGCCCGAACGGTGCGACATCACGGACGTGTAGCCGGCGTCGCGGGCGGTGCTGATCGCGTCCAGCGTCTCGGTGAGCGTGCCGATCTGGTTGACCTTGATCAGGATCGAGTTCGCCACGCCGGCGTCGATACCGCGCTTCAGCCGCTCGGTGTTCGTGACGAACAGGTCGTCGCCTACCAGCTGGAGCTTGCCGCCCAAGCGGTCGGTCAGCTGCTTCCAGCCGTCCCAGTCCTCCTCGTCCATGCCGTCCTCGATCGAGACGATCGGGAAGCGCTCGGCGGCGCTGGCCCAGTAATCGGCCATTTCGGCGGCGGAGAGCTTGCGCTGCTCGTGCTCGAGGTCGTAGGCACCGTTCTCGTAGATCTCGCTGGCGGCCGGGTCAAGCGCGATCGCCACCTGCTCGCCGGGCTTGTAGCCCGCGGCCTCGATGGCCGTGATCAGCGTGACCAGCGCGTCCTCGTTCGAGTCGAGGTCGGGGGCGAAGCCGCCCTCGTCGCCGACCGCAGTGGACTTGCCCTGGTCGTGGAGCGTCTTCTTGAGCGCATGGAAGACCTCCGCGCCCCAGCGGAGCGCCTCGGCGAAGCTCGGCGCCCCCACCGGCATGACCATGAACTCCTGAAAGTCGACGGAGTTGTCGGCGTGCGCGCCGCCGTTCAGCACGTTCATCATCGGTACCGGGAGGATGTGCGCGGCCTCCCCGCCGAGGTAGCGGTAGAGCGGCTGCCCATTCTCGGCAGCGCCGGCGCGGGCGGCCGCCAGGGACACCCCGAGCAGCGCGTTCGCGCCCAGGCGTCCCTTGTTCGGGCTCCCGTCGAGCTCGATCATCTTGCGGTCGAGCCCCTGCTGGTCGGCGGCGTCGTGGCCGTTGACCGCGTCGGCGATCTCCCCATTCACGTTTCCGACGGCCTTCGTGACGGCCTTGCCGCCGTAGGCGTCGCCGCCGTCGCGCAGCTCGACGGCCTCGAACTCGCCGGTCGAAGCGCCGGAAGGGACGGCGGCGCGACCGGACGCCCCGGAGCTCAGATAGACCTCGACCTCGACGGTGGGGTTGCCGCGCGAATCCAGGATCTGGCGGGCGTGCACGCGCTCGATTGCGCTCATTCGGTGGCTCCTTCCATGAATCGCCGCGCGTAGGTCCGCAAGGCGACCTCGGGATCGACGTCCAGTTCACGCGCCTCGGCGACGAGCTCGAAAAGGCGCTGCCCGATCAAATCGAATGCGGTCTCACCATGCGTTCCCGGGGCGCCTGCGGACAGTCCGGCATTTGCAGCGCGACGAATCACCTTGCGCGCGTAGAGGGTCGCCGGGAGCGTCTCCGGCAGATCGCCGAAGATCGAGCCCGACTCATCGCGCTTGATCGCGTCCCAGTTGCGGACGACGCCTTCGGCGCTGTCCACCTCGACCTCGCCGAAGACATGCGGATGGCGGCGGATCAGCTTCTCGATCATCCGCTCCGCGACCGCACTCAGGTCGCCCGCGCCCCGCTCCTCGAGCAGCAGCGACAGGAAGTAGACCTGGAAGAGCACGTCGCCGAGCTCGTCGACCAGCTTGTCGTCGTCCCCGGCGATCGCTGCGTCCGCGAGCTCGTACGCCTCCTCGACCGTGTGCGGCACGATCGAGCGCTCGTCCTGCTCGCGATCCCACGGACACTCCACCCGCAGCCTGCGGGTGATCTCATCCAGACGGGCGAGACTGGCTCGCGCGCCCTCGTCCACGGCGGCCTACTTGCTGCCGGTCTCGGTGGACGAGGTGCCGGTGGTCTGCGGCGTCGTCGTCTGGACCTGCGGCGAGCCACCCGAAGCCGGCGTCGTCGTCGACGACGACTTCTGCTTTGGCCCGTTCGCGCAGTCCGGGATCAGGTACGCCTTGGCGCACTTCGTCTTGCCCTTGTAGTCCTTGCGGAACTTGGCAACGAAGGCGTTGAGCGCCTTCTGCTGGTTCTGCGACTTCAGGAGATTCCGGATCGTCTCCTTGGTCTGTGCCAGCGACTGCTGCGAGGCCGGCGTGACCTTGGAGACGTCGAAGACGTAGTAGCCGAACTGCGTCTTGATCGGGCCGGTGATCGCGCCCTTCTTCGCGCTGAAGATCGCGTCGTCGAACGCCTTCTCCTGCTGGCCCTTGGCGACGCCCGGCAGCTTGCCGCCCTGCGCCTTCGAGGCCTCGTCGATCGAGTACTTCTTGGCGACCTTCGCCCAGCTCTGGCCGCTCTCGACCTGCTTCTTCGCAGCCTCGGCCTTGGCCTTCGTCTTGGTCAGGACCACCTGCAGGTCACGACGCTCGGGCTGAGCGAAGCGCTGGTTGTTCTTGTTGTAGTAGGCCGAGATCTGGGCGTCGGTGACCTTGCCCTTGCCCTTGATGATCTTGGTGCGGACGTCGTTGGAGATGACGTCGAGCTTGACGCGGAAGAGCAGGTCGGACTCCGTCATACCCGAGTTCTTGAGGAACTTCTGGTAGTCGGACTCCTTCTGGAAGGACTGCTTCTTTTGGTCCTGGAACTGCTTCTGGACCGCCTTGTCGGAGACCTTCACGCCCTGATTCTTGGCCTCCTGCTGAATCCACTCGGCTGAGACGAGGAACTGCATGACCTGCTGCTTGAGCGCGTCGTACTGCTGCTTGCACTGGGTCTTGAGCTGAGCCGTGGTCGGCTGCTTCGCGCCCTTCGGAACCGGCTGCTTCTGCAGGTTCGCGACGCACTTGGTGAAGTTCGGCGGATCAGGGAGCGCCACGGTCGAACCCGGCGCGGCGGAACCGTGCGCGGCGGCGTTCAGCCAGTGGTTGAACTGATCCTTGGTGATGACGGTGTCACCGATCTTGGCGACGCCGTTCGTGGGAACGTCCTGCCCACCACACCCGGCGATCAGCGCGGCGGAGGCGACGATGGGCAGTGCAAAGCGAAGAATTCGAGGCATAAGAAAAAGAGAGGTAGCGGCAAACAAATAGGCCGAAGCGCCTGCGGGCGCTCGACCGGAGGCATTCATCGTAGCCACTGAGAGCTTAAGAGGGACTAAGAACTTACGGGTCGGTCTGGGAGGACCTTACGCTTCGATTTCGGTCGCAGCGCGCAGGATTCCCTCGGCGCCGGCGACCACTGCCGGGAAACGTTCATCGGCGTCGGCTGGGACCGGCACCGCGATCGTCGAGCGACCGGATTCGTAGACCGCGTCGGGCAGCTCCGCCTTCAGCGCCCGCCTGCCCGCCTCGCCCAGATCGATCGGCGCCACGCGCATGCGGCCGGCGCTGAAGCCG
>DATBDN010000072.1:0-6614 GCA_036269895.1 Thermoleophilaceae bacterium | reverse complement strand
CACCTCGCCGCGCTCCTCCGAGATCACCGTCAGCGGCACGTCGAGCGCCTCGAGCTCGTGGAAGATCGCGTCCTCGGCGGCGCGGTCGATGACGAGTGCGATGTCGCCGCCTTCACCGCGGCCCGTGGGCACCGAGCGGTCGGCCCGCTCCGGGAAGCGGGCCATTTCTGCACGCACTCGTTCGACCGCGATGCGGCAGACCGTGAGCCAATCGATGTCCGAGGTGCTGGACCGCACCGCGCGATGATGGCGGATCATTCCCCCGATGGCCCGCTACGACGACGAGCTGTGGGAGATGGTTCCCGAGGACCCCGGGCCGCCGCCCGCCCATCTGGTCGAGTTCGTCAAGTCGCTTGCGCCGGCTGAGCGGGCCCTCGACCTCGGAGTCGGCGATGGGCGCCTGGCGGCGGAGCTGCATACCTCCAATTTGTCCGGCGCGGACCTATCACAGGTCGCGTTGGACCGCGCCCAGACGCGCCTGCCGGACGCAGAGCTCGTCCTCGTCGAACCGGACGAGCCGCTGCCGTTCAAGGACAACAGCTTCGACCTGGTCATCTGCATCGAGACCCTCGAGCACATTCGCGACGTCCAGCTGGCGCTCTCGGAGATCCGCCGCGTGCTCCGCCCGGGCGGCCGCCTGGCACTCACAACACCGGCGTCCGCCCGCTGGCGCGTCCTCCTGCGCGGGATGGAGCACCCGTTCTCACCGCACCTGCGCTCGTTCACGCGCCGCTCGCTGCGCAGCACGCTCGAGGCGATGGGCTTCCAGATCTTCGAGCTGTCGAGCCGCCACGCGACGCTGTTCGCGCTGGCCGTACGCTGACGCCATGCGGCCCGAGCGGCTGGACACCGCACACGTCTTCGAGCGGATCTTCGCGATCTACCGCCTGCAGGCAGGGGTGCTGTTGCCCGCCGCCGTGATCCTCTATGTGATCCCGGCGCTGCTGTATCTCGCCGGGGGCTTCTCGGTGCGCGCGCTCGCGCTGGCCGCCAGCATCGTCGCCGCGGTCGGCTATCAGGGCATGGTCGTGCAGGCGGTGCGCGATATCCAGGACGGCGTGCGCGACTTGTCGCTGGGCGGCCTCTTCCGCTCCGTCTCCGCGGTGTTCGCGCCGCTCTTGTGGACGGCGATCCTGGTCGGAATCGGGCTGTTCCTCGGCTTCGTCGCGTTCATCATTCCGTTCTTCGTGCTGCTCACATGGTGGGCCGTCGCGGCCCCCGTCGTCGTCTGCGAGGTGCGCACGGCCCCGCAGGCGCTCGGCCGCAGCCGCGAGCTCGTGCGTGGCCATGGCTGGCAAGTGTTCGGCGTGATCGTCGTCGCACTCCTGCTCGTGCTGATCGCCGACCTGACGCTGGGCGGGCTCGCGAACGCGATCTCCGGCAGCGACATCGCGGTTGCGATCGCCAACTTGATCGCCGGAACACTGACCGCGCCGGTGTTCGCGCTGGCTTCGGCCGTGCTCTACATGGAGCTCTTGCTGCTCAAGGGCGAGTCGCTGCCTCCGGCCGACATGGGCAGCTTCACCGATCGCTCCTAGGGCTCGTTGCGGATCGTCCGCAGAGCGTCGAAGAAGACCGTCTGCGCCGGCGCCGAACGCGGGTCGAGGTAGAGCGCGCCCTTGATGACGTCAAGCGCCTTGCGTGGCTGGTTGTTGCGGTAGACCTCGAACTCCGCCAGCCGCGTCCACGCCTCCGGGTTCGAAGGCTGATCGAACACCGCCCGCTGGAACTGCACCTCGGCGTCCGGGAGCTTGCCTGCGGCGATTGCGATTGCTGCTTTCGTCCATAGCGGCGAGACCGACGCGGGGTCGATCGAGTGCGCCTTGTCGGCTTGCTTGTCGGCAGCCGGCAGCTGCTTGTTCGCAAGCAGGTCAAGCGCCTGCTGGTTCGCCTGATCGGAGCGCTGCGGCTGGTACACGGCCCACGCCGCACACACTGCGACCACGATGACGAGCAGCGCCGGAATCAGCCGCACGGCGTGAGGCCGAGGCGGCAGGCGCAGGCGGAACTTCGGCAGGCGCGGCAGCGCGACGCGCTGGTGGCGCGATGGGCCGGCCGCGATGATCGAAGACGGCATTCCGGCCGGCTGCGGTGCCGGGCCGCGGCCGGCGACGTAGCCGGCGAGCACGAGCGCCATCACGGTCGGGCCGGGCACGAACCACGTCCAGTCGATCGCCGACTGGAACGCATAGGTGAGGGCGGCCAGCGCCAGAGCGGTCGTTCCGACTCGATCCGCATCCCAGTGCTTTGGCGCGCCCTCGCGGCGCTTGGGATGCCGTTCCAGCCCCGTGGTCCGCGCCGCCGACACGAACCACGCCCCGGCGAACGCGAAGATCGCGAGCAGTCCGAGCGTGCCGAGATCGGCGGCCGTCTGCGCGATGAAGCCATGCGCGTGCTGCGCGACGAGCTGGTCCTTGCGGTAATGCAGGCGCGCGATGCCGAACGTGCCGGCGCCCGTGCCCGTGACCGGCAGGTCGGAGAACACGTGCGCGGCCTGGCGCCAGTAGCGGCCGCGCGTCGACGAGGCGCGGATCAGGCGCTGCGGGCCGCCCGGTGTGCTGGCCGACTCGCTTGTCAGCTCGTGCCAGCGCTCGCTCACCGTGCCCGGCAGGCCACGTGAGCTCAGGGCGACTGAGGTCAACAGCATGAGCGGCAGCGCGAGTGCGATTGCCACCGCCACGACGCCGGTGCGGCGGCGCAACCGGAAGCTCGGGATCCAGTCCCGCCCCTGCAAGCCGATCGCCAGGCCGATCGCCAGGAGCACGAGGCACATCGCGATCAGGATCAGCCCGAACTCGGGGCCGACCGCTGCGCGGGTGGCGGCGGGAAGGCCATCCTTCGTGAACTCGTCCTTGCCGAGGGCCCAGACCAGGACTGGCGCGCTGATCACCGCAGGCACGAGCAGCACCGGCAGGCTTCGTAGCCGCAGCGGGACGAAGGCGAACCATGCGAGCGCGCCGAGCCCCGTCGCGATCAGCGAGCCGCGCGAGAAGCTCAACATCATCGCCAGGTAGAGGAGCGCCATGAGCGGATAGGCGAGCGCGTTCGCCGACTGGTACCCCGACCGGCGAGCGCCAAGCCAGAGGGTTGGTACCACGCCGAGCGCCGCGGTTACGCCGACCGCGTTCCAGTAGCCGAACGGCTCCGAGATGCGTGCGTAGATCTCCGTCGGGCCGCCGATCTGCTCGGGCCAGATGCGCGACGCCAGCGCGTAGAGCGTGAGGATGGCGACCGCCCCGAGCACACCGCGCAGCAGCACGGCGTAGCCGGTGGGAGCCAGGCGCCCGGCCGCGACGCCGGCGGCGAAGACGGCGAAGTAGGCAAAGGTGCGGTCCGCTTCGATCCACGTGAGATCGGGAGCGATCGACCAGAAGATCGAGATCGCGGTGAGGACCGCCAGCAGGCCGAAGAGCAGCAGTGAGCCGCGGCCGTGATGGCCTTCCCGGCCGTAGGTCACCCCGATCGCGGCGATCACGCCACAGCCGAGGATCAGGGTCAGCCCGATCAGCGTCTGAGCGCCGAGCTCGTTGCCGCCCTTCCCGATGAACGCGATGGCCGCGAAGGCCACCGCCAGGACCGCGCTAGCGGCCGAAGACGCGTAGCGCTGCACGGCGGAGAGCTGGGAACTTCTCGCGGGCTGCCAGATACGTCGTCACCGCCGCAAGTGCGAGCAGCACGGCGATCGCGGTGATCAGCGGCGCGGGCATGCCGTTCGAACCGGCCAGGCCGGCCAGGGGACCGGCGAGGCCGGCCCTGCCAGGGGTCACCTTCTGGCCGGCGATCGTGACCGGCTGCGACTTTCCCTTGACGCTGCTGGTCTGGAGCGCAGCGAGCGCGTTGATGTCCTGCTGCGATGCGGCAACCGCGCCCGATGGCATGAGGATCGCGCCGGTCGGACCCGGTCCGCCCGGATTGCCGCTGCCTCCGTGCATCGCCGCGCGGATGACCGACCCGCAGTCGGTGTACTCGTCGATGTCGCTCGGCAGGTTGCGCAGTGCCCCCTGCAGCTCCTTCTGCGTGTACGTCTTGTCGAGCTTGCCGTCCTGGGCGCAGTCGCGGATCACGTCGGCGCTGCTCGCCTGGGCAGCCGCGGGCACGCCGAGCAGCAGCACGACGATCAGCACGAGGGATGTCCGGAGATGCAATCGCATGGTCCGAGTACGGCGAGGACGGTGTTGCCTGGGTAAGGCAAGAAAACGGCGCCCGTCCGTTCCGGAGGCTAGCAACGGGCTCGGGCAGCCGCCCGCGGCGGGGGTCATGCGGCCCCGACGCCCACGGCGGCGAGGGCGGCGCTCATCCCGGCGGCCCAGCGTTCAGGCGTGTATTCGGCGACTTTCGCTCGCGCCTCGGCGCCGAGCCGGTCGCGCAGCTCGGGTGCGGCAGCGAGCGCGGTCAGCCTTGCTGCGAGCGCATCCGCGTCGCCGGCAGGCACAACGAGCCCGGTGCGGCCGTCGACGACGAGCCCTCCGGCCGCGGCCCCGACAGCGTCACTGGCGATGACAGGCGTCCCCTGATGCATGGCTTCGTTAGACACCAACCCCCATGGTTCCCTGAAGGTTGCGGTCGCGATCGACGGCAGAACCAGGACGTCGGCGGCGGCGTACAGCGGCGGGAGCGCGTCCCTTTCGACTCGTCCCAGGAGATGCACATTCGAGCCGTCCGGCGTGAACGGGCCGCTTCCCGCGAACGCAAGCGACGAACCCGGCGGAAGCGACGCGCGCTCCCACGCATGGAGCAGCGTGTCGACCCCCTTCTCGGGGACGAGGCGTCCCACGAACAGCGCGAGGAAGCCGTCGTCTGTGGCTCCCATGCGCGTGCGAGCGGCGGCGTGCTCGTCGCCGCTGACGGCGCGTGCGAACACGGCGGGGTCGACCGCCTGTGGAGCCTCGAAGACGTTGCCCGCGCCGCGGAACTGCTCGACGTAACGCGTCACGTGCGGCCCGTAGGTGACGACGGCGTCGGCGCGCCTGTAGATCTCGCGAATCGGCAGAAACGAGAGCGCGTGGGCCGGCGTGCGCGGGTGCGCCCAGAGCGACGCCCAGAGGACGAACGGGATGCGCGCGCGGCGCGCGGCGAAGTAGCTCGCCGGCAGCGCGACGCGTCCCCCAAGGCCGCCGATGACCGCGCGGTAGCGGCCGGAGCCGACGCGCCGCGCGGCCTCGAGCTGGCTGTAGCGCAGTGGTTCCTGCCACGACAGGACCTCGACATCCTCGCGCTCGGCGAGGATGCGAAACGGCTCGACCCGATGGTCGGAGACGATGCCTGTGACGAGCGCGACGGGCTTCAACCGACCAGAGCATCGCGGTAGGCGGCGACGGTATCGCGGCCGCAGCGTTCCCAGCTGAAGTGCTCAACCGCCGTCCGACGCGCTTGCTCTGGAAGATGCGGGTCCGTTATGGCGGTGCGGATCGCCTCGACGAGCGCAGCAGGATCGCGCGGCGGCACCAGCAGCATCCCGGGCCCGAGGGCGGCGATCTCCGCCGGTCCGCCCTCCGTCTCGAGGCCGATCGCGGGAATGCCGCATGCGAGCGCCTCGACATAGGCGACGCCGAACGCCTCGTCCTCGCTGGGCATGGCCATCACGTGGGCGCTTGCCAGCTGCCTCAGAGCGCCGTTGGGCGCGAGCTGGCCGGTGAACTCGATGCGGTCTGTCAGGCCGAGCTCGGCGGCGGCGCGCCGCAGTGTCGGCAGCTCGGGACCGTCGCCGATCACGAGCCACTCGAGGTCGTCCATCGACTGAACGGCCTCGAGCACGTCGGCATGGCGCTTGCGGGGAACCACGTGCCCGAGGGTGGCGACGGTGGGGCAGTCGCGTTTCGGCGCAGGATCGGCGGGCGGTCTTGCGCCCAGGTGGACGACGCGCAGGCGTTCTTGGCTGCCGGTGAGCGCGGCCACGCGCTCGAGCGTGGCACGGCTGTTGCAGAGCACTTGCGCGGCGCCGCTCAGGACGTCGGTGACAGCTGCGCCCGCCTCCGGCGTCTGCAGCAGCGGGCCGAGCACATCGCCGCCGTGGACCGAGACGACGAGGGGGAGGCCGTGCTGGTGCGCGAAGGGGCCGGCGGCCCCGCCGGCGGGCAGCGCGTAATGGGCGTGCACGAGGTCGAAGCGCCACTCGCTGTGGAGTGCCGTCAGTGCCTGGCCGAGCGGCGCCGCGGCGCGGCGGTGCCAGGTCGCGTAGGTGCGGTTGCGGTCGCCGGCGGCGAAGCGCACGTAGCGAAGTTCGATGCCGTCGAGCTCGTCGTGCGTCGGCTGGCGCACGAGGCCGGCGACGGCTCCGGGCAGCCTCCACGGACGGCGGAGGGTCGATCCGGGCGGGATCGGGCGTTCGAGGACGAGCACCTTGACATCGGCGCCTGCATCGCGAGCTGCGAGCGCCTGGCGGTGGGCCCAGACGCCCAGCACCGGGTCCCGCCGGCGCGGGTAGTACTCCGCGACGATCGCGACCTTCATCGTGGGACCGTTCGGTGCTCCTGGAGAGTGCGGCCGGCCTCGGATGCAGGGATGTACGCGCGGTCGGAGAGGAAACGCTGGGCCTCGTCTGTCGCGTCGGCCGAGGAGTAGGCGCCACCGACCGGGCGCATCTCGTGGCGGACGGGGAGGGCGTCGATGACGCC
>DATBDN010000071.1:0-12115 GCA_036269895.1 Thermoleophilaceae bacterium | reverse complement strand
TGACGTCTGTACCGACCGCACAGCCGCAGGGGTTGTTGTGCTTCACGATCGCCGCCGCGGGCACCTCGAACTCTTCGAGCAGCCGCCGCGCCGAGTCTAGGTCGAGCAGGTTGTTGAAGGAAAGCTCCTTGCCATGCAGCTTCCCGACCATCGACAAGAGGTGCGTGCGGCCGCCGGCCGACGCGTAGTACGCCGCCCGTTGGTGCGGGTTCTCACCGTAGGAGAGGTCGAGCACCTTCTCGTAGGCGCGCACGAGCACACCCGGGAAGTCCTCTTCGCGCTTGCCGAACCACTCGCTGATCGCGGCGTCATAGCGCGCGGTGTAGGTGAATGCCTCCAGCGCAAGCGCCTCGCGCGTGCGCATCGGGAGCTTGTTGTCGGCCGCGCGCAGCTCCTCGAGCAGCGCGTCGTAGCTCTCCGGCGTGGTGACAACTGCCGCGAAGGCGTGGTTCTTCGCCGCGGCGCGGATCAGCGTCGGCCCGCCGATGTCGATGTTCTCGATCACCTCGGCCTCGTCGACCCCGCGGCGGCCCGCGGTTTGCTCGAAGGGGTAGAGATTCACGCAGACCAGGTCGATCGGCTCGATGCCGTGCTCGTTGAGCGTGGCCACGTGCTCCGGGTTGTCGCGGACGGCCAGGAGACCGGCGTAGATGCGGGGGTTCAGGGTCTTGACGCGTCCGTCGAGGATCTCCGGGAAGCCCGTGTAGTCGTCGATCGCGCGCGAGTCGATCCCGTTGCTCGCCAGGAACTTCGCGGTGCCGCCGGTCGAGATGATCTCGACGCCCAGTTCGGCGAGGCCGCGGGCGAATTCGACGACGCCGCGCTTGTCGGACACCGTAATCAGCGCGCGCTCCACGCGCACGTCACCCGGCGCGGAAATCTGAACTTCGGGAACAGCTCGAACTTCACTCATCGATGACCACCCAACGCGAATCCGAGGGATCGATCGAGACCTTTCCCCGGGCTATGAGACTTACGGCTTGCGGCAGCAGCTCATGCTCAACCTCATGAACCTGCTGCTCGACAACGGCGATGTCACGAGGATACGGAAGCTCGAAGGCTTGCTGGAGAATGATCGCGCCGCTGTCGACGCCCTCGTCGACGAAGTGGACGGTGACCCCGGCGAGCTTGACGCCGTAGTCGAGCGCCTGCTGGATCGCGTTGATCCCGGCAAACGCCGGGAGGAGAGCGGGGTGCACGTTGACGATCGCGTTCGGGAAGCGGGCGATGAATTCGGGCGACAGGATCTCCATGAACCCCGCGAGGACGACCAAGCGGGCTCCGAGCGACTCGATCCAGTCCGCGAGCGCTGTGTCACGCGTTCGGCGGTCCGCATAGTCCGACTTCGCGAAGACCGCGGTTTGGATTCCGGCGCCCTCTGCCCGTTCGAGCCCACGCGCCTCGGCCCGGCTCGCGCCGACGCCAACGATCTCTACGTCGTTGCCGTGCAGCGTGTCGATCAGCGCCTGGAGATTGCTGCCCTCGCCCGAGACCAGGACGACGATCGGGAAGCTCACGCCGCGATGGCCGCGGACTGCGGCATGACCTTCAACTTCGGGAACTTGCCGCCGGTCGAGGCCAGACGCCCCGCCTCGATCAGCTTGTCGACTCGCGCAAGGATGTCCGCGCGCCGCATGTTCGAGGCCAACGCGTAAGCGCCGAGGCCGTCGTACGAGTTCTCCTTGATCTTCTTGTTGCGCGCGCCGTGGAGGATCTCCACGCAGGCAGTTCGCCCGACCGAGGGTCGGGCAGTCCGGACGACCGAGAAGATCGCATCGTCAAGGGACTCGAGCACCTCGCGCGGCGGCGGGGGCGCGACGGGCCGCACGTCCGGCGCGCACACGTCGCAGCAGCTCGGGACCTGCGGCACCGACGAGTCGCCGAAGTGCCTCAGGATCGCGGTGCGGCGGCACGTGTCGGACTCGGCATACGCCCAGATCTCGCGGTACTGGCGCCAGCGGACGCGGATGCCCTCCTCCAGCGATGCCCGGCAGCGGGCCGCCGCGCCGTGGTCGTATGCACCGACCAGGCGGCCCGCGACCCTGTTGCTCGGGGCGGGTGACGGCTGGACGACCCCGGCGCGAATGAGATGCCCCAGCACCGCGCGGAGCTTCTCGCCGTCACAGCCGGCGGCGCCGGCGAGGTCGAACGCGTCCTCGTTGAAGACACCATCGCCGTCCGCGGCCCACGAGAGCCGTCCCGCGACGTCGCGCGGCAAGCGGTCGTCGAGCTGCTCTTGGCGGATGAAGTGCACGTGCAGAGCCTTGTCGCGCGGCTCGGCGAGCAGCACGGCCCGTCCCGGCAGCCCGTCGCGACCGGCGCGGCCGGCCTCCTGGTAATACGCCTCGAGCGACGGCGGCGTCGACGCATGGACGACTGTCCTGACATTTGGCTTGTCAACGCCCATGCCGAAGGCGTTGGTCGCGACGATGACGGGAGTCTCGTCTGCGAGGAAGCGTCGCTGAACGGCGGCGCGGCGCTCGCGGTCCAGGCCCGCGTGGTACGGCTCGGCGCGAACGCCGAGCTCGGCGGCGATGACCTCGGCCAGCTCCTCACAACCGGCGCGGGTGCCGGCATAGACGATCGCCGGCAGCGCATCCGCGCGGCGCAGCGTCTCGAGCAGCATCGGGCGTTTGGTGCCCGCGTTCGGGCGTGCCACGGTGAAGGTCAGGTTCGGGCGATCGAAGCCGGTGGTGACTCTGACCGGGTCGCGGAGCGCCAGCCGCCGCGAAATGTCCATCGCGACGCGGGCGGTGGCGGTGGCGGTCGACGCCATGACGGCGCGCGCCTGGAGTCGCCGTGCGACGGCCTCGAGCCGGAAGTAGTCCGGGCGGAAGTCGTGTCCCCACTGCGAGACGCAGTGGGCCTCGTCGACGACGAAGAGGCCGACCTCGACGCCTGCCAGCCGGTCGAGGAACCCGGGGGCGCCGAAGCGCTCCGGTGCCACGTAGAGGAGACGAAGCTGGCCGGCCACAGCGCGCCCGATCGCGGCCCGGTTGTCCTCGCCCGTCTGCTGGGCGTTGACGAGCGCGACGTCGTCGCCGACACCACGCGCGCGAAGGCCATCGACCTGGTCCTGCATCAAGGCGACCAGCGGCGAGACGACGACAGTGAGGTCGTCGCGCATGAGCGCAGGAAGCTGATAGCAGAGCGACTTGCCCGAGCCGGTGGGCATGACGACGAGGGAGTCGCGTCCCTCGAGAGCCGCCCGTACGGCTTCCTCCTGCCCGGGACGGAAGGCGCGGAAGCCGAAGTACTGGTGGAGCGCGGAGCTGAGGGCCATCGGTCTGGCGACCCTAGCGTCGGGATCGGCGGGTGCGGGAGCCGTACCGCAGGCGTGTTGCGCTCGTTGCGGGGTCGTTACGCGCGGGGGCCCGAGCTGCGGCGACCAAGGGGTGACGGGCCCGGTGTCCGGGGCCGGATCGCGGGCCGGATCGCGGGGCTGAAACCGCGCGAGGGGGTCGGGACTCGGGCCGAATTCGGGCGCTGCGTTCAGTTATCCACCGCATGGGTGGATAAGTGAACCCAGCGCCCGGAAAACGAGACCGAGCCCGGGCGCGCGGCGGATCCAGTCACCCTTCGTCGCGGCTGTTTCCGCGGGCAGCGAGCGAATGAGAACGGACGACCGCAGCCCTAGCGCGGAGCCCCGACGGGCTCCATCGCGAACTTGCCTCGCGCGGCCAGCGTCTTCTCCAGCGGAAAGTCCCCGCTGAAGCACGCATCGCAATGCGAATCGCGCGGCGCCTGGATCGCCTCGTACACGCCCTCCAGCGACAGGTAGGCCAGCGAATCCGCACCCAACTCCTCAGCGATCTCGTCGACCGTCCGGCCGTGCGCCACCATCTCCTCGCGGGTCGACATGTCGACGCCGTAGTGGCAGGGGTGGCGGATCGCCGGGGCAGAGATCCGGAGGTGCACTTCGAGCGCACCCGCCTCGCGAAGCATTCGCACGAGCTGACGCGTCGTGTTGCCGCGCACGATCGAGTCGTCGACCACGACCAGGCGCTTGCCACCCACGACCTGTGGCAGCGGGTTGAACTTCATCCGCAGACCTTGCTTGCGCAACTCGTCGCCCGGCTGGATGAAGGTGCGCGCCACGTAGCGGTTCTTGATCAGGCCGTCCTCTCGCGGCAGACCCGACTCCTGAGCGAAGCCGTTAGCCGCCGGCGTCCCCGAGTCGGGCACACCCACGACGATGTCGGCATCCACCGGCGCCTCGCGCGCGAGCACCTCGCCCATCCTGCGGCGGGACTCGTAGACCAGCCGGCCCTCGAGCGTCGAGTCCGGCCGTGCAAAGTAGATGTGCTCGAACACGCAGAACGCGTCGCGCGTGCGTGGCACGACCTGGCGCACGTCGATGCCACGCTCCCCGAGCGACAGCATCTCGCCTGGCGCGACCTCGCGCATGAACTCGGCGCCGAGCATGTCGAACGCGCAGCTCTCGGAGGCGATGCAGTAGCGGTCGCCGAGCTTGCCGAGCGCCAGGGGCCGCAGCCCGAGTGGATCGCGGAACGCGACTACCGAATCGCGCGTGA
Organism: Thermoleophilaceae bacterium; assembly: GCA_036269895.1. Classification (GTDB taxonomy): domain Bacteria; phylum Actinomycetota; class Thermoleophilia; order Solirubrobacterales; family Thermoleophilaceae; genus DATBDN01. Next base: position 7,580 of record DATBDN010000071.1, on the reverse strand, counting down.
GCACCACGATCGAGAAGGCACCCTCCAGCCGCGGCAGGACTTCTTGGACGGCGTCCTCGATCGTCTCGGCATCGCTGGTCGACAACATCGCCGCGATCACCTCGGAGTCCGAGGTGCCGAGCAGCTGGACACCCTTGGCGATGAGCTCGTCGCGCAGCTCGACCGCGTTGATCAGGTTGCCGTTGTGACCGAGCGCGACCTCGCGCTTGTCCGAGCGGTGGACCGGCTGCGAGTTCTCCCAGTTCGACGAACCCGTGGTCGAGTAGCGCACGTGACCGATGGCCATCTGGCCCGGCAGCGCGCGCAGCTTCTGCTCATCGAAGACCTGGGAGACGAGGCCCCGGTCGCGCAGCGTCGTGATGTGGCCCTGGTCGGCGACGGCGATGCCCGCCGACTCCTGACCACGGTGCTGCAGCGCATAGAGCGCGAAGTAGCTGAGTCTGGCTACCTCAGATCCCGGCGCGTACACGCCGAACACGCCGCACTCGTCGCGCGGCCCGTCGCGATCTTCTACAAGGGGATCGTCGAGAGGGTTCATTCGAAGGAGCTGGCCACCGCTTCCTCGTACGCCTTAGCGGCGTCCTCGACCTGCAACGACAGGCTAGCAGTGGCTACCTCAAGAAATACCTGGTCTCCTCCGGTTTCGCCAAGCCGCACGAACGGGATATCCGCGCAGATTGCGGCAAGCGAATCGAAATCCTCGGGAGCGCAGGCGAGCAGAATGCCGCCCGGCCCTTCGCCGAAGGCGAGCAACTCGAAGGCGGTTCCGCTAGTCGCGGACGCGCCGGAGCGGTCGGCGGCGGATGGCTGCGCGCCCGAGCGGTCGGCGGCGGATGGCTGCGCGCCGGAGCGGTCGGCGGCGGACGGCTGCGCGGCGGAGGGGCCATCCTCAGTCAAGTCGTTCTCGAGCGCTCCCAGATCAGCGCGAACGCCAACGCGACCAGGGATGGCCATCTCGGCGAGGGCCACCGCCAACCCGCCCTCCGCGACATCATGCGCGGCCACGACCAGGCCGGAGCGCACCGCCTCGCGGATCACCGCCAACGCGTGCGCATGCGTACCCAAGTCCACCGCCGGCAGCCCGTCCGACAACACGCCGCGCAGCTTCTCCAACTCCGACCCCGCCAGCGACGGCGCAAACGCACCCGCCAGCGCCACCACCAGCCCTCCGCGCGTGAACGAGTTCACCGGGGCGACCGCCGGGTCGGGCAGCTTGCCCACCATCCCGACAACCGGTGTCGGGTAGATCGGGCCCTCCGGCGCCTCGTTGTACAGCGAGACGTTCCCCCCGACCACCGGCGTGTCGAGCGCGCGACAAGCTTCTGCCAAGCCGTCGATCGCCTGGGTCAGCTGCCACGCGATGTGCGGCTTCTCGGGATTCCCGAAGTTCAGGCAGTTCGTCAAACCGAGCGGCTCTGCTCCGACGCAAGCCAAATTCGCCGCGCACTCCAGAACAGCCTCCGCCGCACCCACATACGGGTCGCAGGCGACGCGGCGCCCGTTCCCCTCGATCGCCACCGCCAGCGCCCCGTGGCCGCCGTCGTTCGCCAGGTGGAGCACTGCCGCCTCGGCCTGGGCCGGGCGGCGGACCGTCCGCGACCCGACGAGCGGGTCGTACTGCTCGAACGCCCAAAGCTTGCTGGCTATCGAGGGCGATCGAAGCAGGGCCGCCAGCGGATCGTCGCCCGCACCGAGCCGCGCCTCCGGCGCCCGGTAGATCGGCGCCTCCGGCTTCGCCGGCTCCAAGTCGTAGAGCGGGCAGTCGTCGACGAGCACGTCGACCGGCATGTCCCCGACCAGCTCGTCGCCCATGAACACGCGCAGCCTGTTGCCGTCCGTCACCTCACCGATGACCGACGCGCGGACCTCCCACTTCTCGCAGACCCCCAGCACCGAGTCGAGCCGCTCCGGCTCGACCACGCACAGCATCCGCTCCTGCGACTCGGAGATCATGATCTCGAACGGCTCCATGTCAGCCTCGCGCAGCGGGACCGTCGCCATGTCCAGGTCGATGCCGACCTCGCCCTTCGATGCCATCTCGGACGACGACGACGTGAGGCCCGCAGCACCGAGGTCCTGAAGCGACGCGAGGAGTTCGCGATCGAGCAGCTCGAGGCAGCACTCGATCAGCTTCTTCTCCTCGAACGGGTCGCCGATCTGCACCGACGGCCGCTTCGCCTCGTCGCCCTCGCCGAGTTCCGCCGACGCAAGGACCGACGCACCGCCGATGCCGTCGCGTCCCGTCAGAGCACCGAGCAGCACGACGTGGTTCCCGACGCCCGCAGCAGCCGACTTCGTCAGGCGCTCGTGCGGCGCGATCCCGAGGCACATCGCGTTCACCAGACAGTTCTGCTCGTACGGCGTCTCGAAGTAGATCTCGCCGCCGACCGTCGCGACGCCGACCGAGTTGCCGTAGTGGCCGATCCCCGCGACCACCCGCTCGAGCAGGTAGCGCGAGCGCGCCGACTCGAGCTCGCCGAAGCGGAGCGAATCCAAGACCGCAATCGGCCGAGCGCCGACCGCGAAGATGTCGCGCAGGATCCCGCCGACACCCGTGGCCGCGCCTTCGAACGGCTCGACCGCGCTCGGGTGGTTGTGCGACTCGACCTTGAACGCAATCGCCAAGCCGTCGCCGACATCCACGGCGCCGGCGTTCTCACCCGGGCCGAGCAGCAGATGCGGCCCCTCCGTCGGCAGCTTGCGCAGGAGCTTCTTCGAATGCTTGTAGCCGCAGTGCTCGGACCACATGAGCGAGAAGACCGCCAGCTCGACGTCGTTCGGCTCCTTCCCGAGCCGCTCGCAGATGAGGTCGTACTCGTAGTCAGTGAGGCCGAGGTCGCGGTATTTCGCACCCGCCGAAATCATCACGCGGGAACTCGCACCATCGACTCGAACAGCTTGCCGCCGTCAGGCGAGCCCAGCAGCGGGTCGACCGCATGCTCTGGATGCGGCATAAGGCCGACGACGTTGCCGGCTTCGTTGGAGACGCCCGCGATGTCGGCCAGCGAGCCGTTCGGGTTCTGCCCCGGCGCGTAGCGAAAGACGACCTGGTCGCCTAGAGCGTCTGGATCAGGGTGGTAGTAGCGCCCGGTCGTGTGCTTGACCGGGATCGACAGCTGCGCCCCCTCGTCGCACGCACGGGTGAAAGGGGTGGACGAGTTGACGACCTCGATGTCGACCTGGCGCGCGATGAAGCGCAGCGACGTGTTCGGCAGGAGCGCGCCCGGGAGCAGGTGCGCCTCGCACAACACCTGGAAGCCGTTGCAGATCCCCAGCACCGGGCCGCCCTCGGCAGCGAACTCGGCAAGCGCCTCCATGACCGGCGAGAAACGCGCGATCGCACCCACGCGCAGGTAGTCGCCGTACGAGAAGCCACCGGGCACGACCACGGCGTCGACGCCCTTCAGGTCGCGATCGCGGTGCCACAGCAGCTCGGCGTCACCGAACCGACGCGCCGCGAGCAGCGCATCAACCTCGTCGCACGAACCCGGGAAGCGGATGACTCCGAAGCGCGTCACTCGATCTCGTAGTCCTCGATCAACGGATTGGTCAACAAGCGCTCGCAGATCTCCGGCAGCCGCGACTCGTCCTCGACGCTCAGCTCGACCATCCGCCCTACGCGCACGTCGGAGACGCCGTCGAAGCCCAGCGCTGGGAGCGCTCGCTCGACGGTCTGCCCCTGGGGATCGAGGATCCCCTCCTTGGGCCGGATCAGGACGCGCCGACGCGTTCCAGCCACGCGGAGAAGTTCTCGCCGGTGATGCGCTCGTAAGCCTCGAGGTACAGCTCGCGCGTGCGCGCGATCACGTCGTCCGGCAGCGCCGGCGCCGGCGGGCTCTTGTCCCAGCCCGACTGCGTCGCCCAGTCGCGCACGTACTGCTTGTCGAACGACGGCTGCCCGTGCCCCGGCTCGTAGCCGTCGGCCGGCCAGAAGCGCGATGAGTCGGGCGTCAACACTTCGTCGCCCAGCACGATCTCGCCGCCCGTGCCGCGACCGAACTCGAACTTCGTGTCGGCCAGGATGATCCCGCGGCTGCGCGCGTGCTCGGCCGCGCGCGAGTACACCGCGATCGACAGGTCGCGCAGCTTCTCGAGCAACGGGCGGTCGCCGAGGATCTCCGCGGCGCGGTCGAAATCGACGTTCTCGTCGTGGTCGCCCACCTCGGCCTTCGTGGCCGGGGTGAAGATCGGCTCCGGCAGTTGCTCCGACTCCTGGAGGCCCTCCGGCAGCTCGATCCCGCAGATCGCCCCGGACGCCTGGTAGTCGTTCCAGCCCGAGCCGGTGATGTAGCCCCGCACGACGCACTCGACTGGGAACATCTCGAGCTGCTCGACGAGCATCGCCCGTCCGCGCACCTCGTCAGGCACTTCCGTGAACGACACCACGTGGTTCGGGACGATGTCCGCCGTCTTCTCGAACCAGAAGGCGGAGATGCCCGTCAGAACCTTGCCCTTGTCGGGCACAGGCGTGGGGTGAACCACGTCGTAGGTGGAGATCCGGTCCGTCGCGACCATCAGCAGCCGGTCGCCGGCTTCGTAGATGTCGCGCACCTTTCCCTGCGCGATTGGGTTGGAGAGCTCGATCGCGCCTGGTGAGGTCATCCGCACCGAGGCTACCAACACGCCCCGTCGAACCCGAAGGGAGGTAGCTTTGTGACCAGTGACTCGTACTGGCCCCGCTCGTGTCTTGATTGCCGCCGCCGACCCGTTGGTTCGGCGTGCTCTCGAGACCGTCCTCGCTGCGCCTGAGTTCGACCTGGTGGCCGAGACCGCCTCCGGCCCCGCTGCGCTCCAGATCGCCCGCGAGCGGGCGCCGCACGTGGCGCTGATCGACGCGATCCTCGAGGACGGCGACGGCCTCGACATCGCCGAGCGAATCGTGCGCGACGCACCGGAGACGCGCGTAATCGTGCTGTCGGCGTCCGACGACGAGAACAAGGCCCTGCGCGCGTTGCGTGCCGGCGCCCGCGGCTATCTCCGCAAGGACATCGAGCTCGATGCCCTGCCGCGTGCCGTCAACGGCGTGCTGGCCGGCGAGGCCGCCGTCTCGCGGCGCCTGAGCATGCGCGTGATCGAGGAGCTGCGCAAGACGCCGATGCTGGGCCCGGGCATCCGGCCGACCGTCTCAGAACTGACACCGCGCGAATGGCAGGTGCTCGACCTGCTGACCACCGGTGCGTCGACGGCCGACATAGCCATCGACCTGGTGCTGTCGCCCGAAACCGTGCTCACGCACGTGAAGAACATCCTGAAGAAGCTCGGCGTGCACTCACGCCGCGACGCGATCCAGCAGGCGGAGCGCCTGCGCCTGGGATTGAACCCGCTGACCGGGGAACCGGACGGCGGCGCCGCCCCGCCTGAGCGGGACGGCGCCTAACCGTTCGCCGTCGCTTCCCGGCGACGGCGCCCCCTCCCCCTCCGCTATCCCGTGAACCTCGGAACGCGGAGGGTGCGCGGGCAGCGTTTCAAGACCAGACCGAAGGTCTTGGCCTTTGTCCCGCTGCCACGTTGGAAAGTCACCTTCACAAGCGATCCTCTACGCGATCCTCAGGCGACGAGGATCGGTGCGTACTGCATAGGTACCGCGGAAATTCCTCCACGTCAACGAATTAGGGGCATCGTCCGTCCAGAATGCATACGACCCGGAGACTTCCGGGCTAGTGCTGGGCGCGGTGCTTGTGGCTCCTTGACTGCTTGTGGTGGCGCTTGTGCCGCTTGTGCCGCCGCTTGTGCTTCGCCTTCGCGCTCGCCTTCTTGGCGACCTTCGCCCCGGCGACCGTCGACGCTGCGGCTGCGGTACCGGTGGAGCCGCTCTCGGTAGGCAGCCTCGCGTTCAGATCAGCGCCCGACTTCGCCCCGAAGTTGTTGACGTAGACGGTGCCACCGGTCAGGTCGGGGCTAGGAGCACCCATCGTCGCGGCCAGGCCGATGTCCTTGTAATCGGGAGCAAGGATGTTTGCCCGGTGCCCCGGGCTGTTCATCCAGCCATTCACGATCGCCTGCGGCGTCGACAGCGCACCCGAGCCCCAAGCCAAGTTCTCGCCGACGACCCAGTCACTGCTGTCCGGGATGTAGCCCGTCGGCTCGATGCGGTCGACGATGTTCTTGCCGTCGGGCGTGTCGTGCGAGAAGAAGTGCTCGTTGACCATCCGCTGTGCCATGCCGGTCGCGGCTTGATCCAGTTGCGGGTTCTCGTTCAGCGCCGGCAGGCCCGCATCGGCGCGCTCACCGTTCACCAGGCAAAGGATCGCTGAGTTGAGTAGATCGAGGTCGGCGTCACTCGGAGTCACATCCGAGTTGTCGCATCCGGCTCCCGCAGCCACGCCGTGCTTCTGCGCGTCCGTCTTGCGGTTCGCCTTCGGCGAGATCCGGCCGAGTTTGTCCTCGAACTGCTGCGACGAGGCTGTCGCACGTCCCACCGGCCCGACGAGCCCCTGGGTGCCGTCAGCGGAGACGACACCGCTCACAGTCGCGCCGGCTTGCTTCACCGGAGCAGGGGGACTGCCGGAATCGGTTCCGCCGCCCCCGCCACAGCCCGCGACGGCGACGACGCCGGCGAGAGCCAGGGTGGGGACGGCGGTCCTGATCAGCTTGTAGATCCGGTGCTCGGAGCCTTCCATGCCGCTGTAGATATCGGCCAGTTCGGGAGGCTCGCTTGAGTACCTGCAAGCACGGTCATCCTTGCGTCCAGCCTCAGCCCGTGAACCGCGGCAGGGCCAGCTTCCTCGCGCAGCGCTGGAACGAGAGCCGCAGCTTCTTCGGCTTCGTGCCGCTGCCCTTCTGGAAGGTCACCGAGACGACCAGCCGGTGCACGCCGATCTGCATCTTCTTCGGGTTGATGCGGACCGAGTACAGCCCGGACTTGTTGGTCCTGGTGAAGCGCTTGATCGTCTTGCCGTCGAGCACAAAGGTCACGGACTGGACCTTGGTGCCGCGGATGCGGGCGGTGAACGCCTTCGCGACGCACCCCGTCCGGCCCGCGAGCTTCGCCGTGCCAGGCGTGACCTTCTCGGGGGAGACGATCTGTGCCGGCGGGGCGTTGCCGAACTCCTTGCCCGTCTGCGCGTCACCGGCCTGGAGCGACACCTGGTACTTGCAGGCGCCGCCTGTGCCCGGGAATGTGCAGGTGTAGTTCGGGTCGGCGACCTCGAGCACGTTGAACGTGCCCGGCTTGATGCCGCTGATCGTCCAGCTGCCGTCCGCCGCGGACACCGCCGAGGGCTCGCCCGCGTCGAGTGAGCCGTTGCCGCTGTAGTCGACGTAGAACGTGAAGCCCTGCAGCGGACCCTCGCCGGCATCGTGGACACCGTTGTTGTTGGTGTCCTCGAACTTCGTGCCCGAGACCGTGGCCGGTTCCCAGTTGCCGAAGTCGGCGCCGGTCTTGGCGTCGTTCGACCTGAACGTCAGGTCGTACTCGCAGCTGCCCGGGAACGAGCAGGTCCAGCCGCCCTGGCCGACCTCGCGGACGGCGTAGGTGCCGGGCTTGATCCCGCCGATCTTGTAGCTGCCGTCGGCAGCCGATGCGGCGGAGGGCTCACCGCCGTCGAGCACGCCGTTGCCGTTGTAGTCGACGTAGAACG
>DATBDN010000070.1:0-9695 GCA_036269895.1 Thermoleophilaceae bacterium | reverse complement strand
TGCCGCGCGAGCACGGAGGTGCTGTAGGAGCAGCTCGCCATCCGCGTCGAGAGGAGCGCCGGCAATCCGGAGCCGAAGATCAGGCAGCTCGCGCGCCGCCAGCGCCGCGATCTCGAGTGCGAGGTCCGGCCGCTTCCACGGGACGATCGCGCCGAGGAGGAGCGCATCCATCGTGTCCTGCGCATCCGCCGGCGCGAAGCGGGCTGGATCGACTCCGCAGTGGACCACTGCGATCCGGTCGGCCAACGTTCCGACCGGGTCGAGGTCCTGCGCAACCGCCTTCGATACGCACACCACCCGGTCCGCTCGTCCGGCCGCCAGCCGGACTGCGCGTGCGATCGCCGGTCCCGGCAGGAAGTCGATGTGCTCGAAGATCCACGGGGGCGGGTCGTCGATCCGGCGCATCGCGGCCGCCGTCGCCATCGCGGTCCGCATTCCCCATGCGACCACGAGATCCGGCCGCAGGTCTTCGTACAACCGCCGCAACTCGCGCGAATGCCGCGCCAGACGTCCGAACGACGCGACCCGGTCACGCGCCGACCTTCGCACGTGGAGGCTGCGCTCCGTCAGCTCGAACACCGTGAGCCCGGCGTCGCGCGCCTGGTCCGCCAGCCACCCACTGGGGCACGCGATCAGCGGCGCCTCGTCGAGCCCTGTCGCCACGTCTAGCAGCAAGCGCTCCGCGCCGCCCGCCGCCGACGTGTAGCTGGCGATCAGTGGGGGCATGTCCGGGCGAACTAACGCGTGGCGCTGCGACGGCGGAGCGCGGCGCCGGAGACGATCAGCGCGGCGCCGCCGAGCCCGATCAGGCCGGCAGGAGCTCCCGTGCGCGGCAGCTGCTGGGACGACGACGTCGCGGCAGGCGTAGCTGCTGACGACGCGCTCGACGAGGTGGACGCCGGCGCCGCCGCCGCTGCAGGAGCGGTGGTCGCAGCCGGCGTGGACGCTGCAGGAGCGGTCGACGTCGTCTTCTTCGTCGTCTTCTTCGGCGTGCTCGGCGCCGTCAGCGGATCCTGGTACTGCTGGTCGCCGGCACCGTCCGCGAACGCGGCTGCCGGGGTGGTCGCGAGCAGGACTGCGGCGATGATCGAAGTCAGCGTCCGTCTGGACATCGGGTCATTGGTAGCAGACGGTTCGCGTGACGCGGCGGTTACGCTGCGACGGTGGCAGAGGCGAGGCGCGTCGCTCTCATACATGACTTCCTCCTGGACCTGCGCGGGGCAGAGCGGGTCTTCCTTGCGCTCTGCGACATCTATCCGGACGCGCCCATCTACACGCCCGTCTACAACGAGGAGGGCACCGAGGGGCGCTTCGCCCACCGCGAGATCCGCACCTCGTTCCTGCAGCGGCTGCGGCCGAACGAGCGCACGTTCCGCGCGTTGCTGCCGTTCTACCCATCGGCCATCGAGTCGTTCGACCTCTCCGGCTACGACCTGATCGTGTCGAGCTCGAGCGCCTGGGCGCATGCGGTCATCTACGACGAGGCCGCCGTCCACATCTCGTACTGCCACAACCCGTTCCGCTACGTCTGGAACGACCGTGATGTGACGCTCGCGCAGCGGGATCCCATGACGCGGGTCATGCTGCGGGCGCTGTTCCGCCGCTGGCGCCAGTGGGACTGGATCGCCGCCCAGCGCGTGAATCGCTACGTCACGAACTCACGCACCACGCAGGCGCGCATTCGCGCCTACTTCGGCCGCGAGTCCACGGTGGTGCATCCGCCCGTCGACACGAGCCGCTTCGAGCGCGGCGAGCCGGGCGACCACTACCTGGTGCTGTCGGAGCTGATGCCGCACAAGCGGATCGACATGGCGATCCAGGCGTTCAACCAGCTGCGACGGCCCCTGCTCGTGGTCGGCGACGGCCCTGACATGCGGCGGCTGCGTCGCCTCGCGGGGCCGACCGTCACCTTCGCCGGGCGCGTGTCAGACGAGGAGGCGGCGCGGCTGCTGCAGACCAGCCGCGCGCTCGTCGTGACCGCCGCCGAGGAGTTCGGAATCGCAGCGGTCGAGGTGCAGGCAGCCGGCCGCCCGGCGATCGCTCCACAACGCGGCGGAGCGCTCGAGACCGTGCGCAACGGCGTGACCGGCCGCCTCTGGGACGGCGGCGTCAGCGAGCTCGTCCGGGCGATCGAGGGCTTCGACGTCGACGCCGTCGACCCGGTCGCGTGCATCGAGAACGCACGCCGTTTCGACACGACCGTCTTCAGCAGGTCGTTTCCGCGCGAAGTCGAGCGTGCGCTCAGCGACGATGAGCCGCGCGGCACGGAGCACTGGCCGGCCCAGCGCACCCGCTTCACCTGGAGCCCGAGCCGCCGCTAGCGGTCAGCGGCTGCCTGGCTACCGCGGCACGAGCAGCTGGTAGTCGCCAAAGGTGACCTCTGGCCGGTAATGCCCGACAAGCCACTTGTCGAGGATATGCACACCGCTGGGCCTGCCGCGCGCGTTCGGCTCGCGCTTCGTGGAGGCGGAGTTCAACCAGCGGACGATCACCTTCGGCCGCGCGCGCTCGAGCGAGGCGACTATTGACAACTGCGCGACCGGGCCCGTCTGCAGCCCGAAATCCGCGCGTGTCGGATTGTCGCGCTCGGTGAGCACGTAGATGAGCGGGCTGTTGATGCGCACCAGGTCCGACCGGCGCGTGACGGTGTAGATCGGGTCGCCGGGTGGGACGCGTCGCTGCACCGCCCGCACCATCAGCTCGATCGAGCGTGCCTCCGCCGGTGGCGCCTTGACGCCGTCGGCGACCGGCACGTGGATCGTTGCGAGGTTCGGGGGCCCGAACAGTGCCGACAGCCGGTTGGACGCGCCGTAGGCGAGCAGCGCCAGGAACACCACCGCGAGAACGACTGCGCCGCGCATTGGCGCGCGCAGGACGAGGACCGGAAGCAGCGCCGCGAGCACGACGATCAAAGGCGTTGTGTGGAACTCATCCGTGCGCGAGAGCAGGTAGGCCACATACATGACGCCGAGCACCGCGAGCCCGACGACGATCGGATCGCGATAGAGGCGCCGACTCGCGATGACCACGACGGCCACGGCAAGCCCGACGACGAGCAGCAGCGGCACGTAGAAGCCGAGCACGTCCTTCGCGTCATGGGCGAACGCGCCCGGCGGCCACAGCCGGAGCCGTCCGTCGTAGCCGAGCGGGAACGGCAGATGCCATTTGCGCCCCTGCTCGAGCGATCGCCCGATGAGATCCCGCCAAAGGTCGGCCGGCCCGTCGGCGATCGCGAATGGCACGTAGGCCAGGCAGGTGAGGACGGTGAACGACGCAATCACCGTGGCCGCCGAGCGCAGCCTCCCAACCAGGAACGAGGAGACGGTGCAGGCGATCAGCGCATAGACGCCGAAGTCCAGCCGCCAGATCGCGGCGAGCGCGCACAGCACGCCCGCTCCGACCAGTCCGCGCCGGTCGCGTGCCCGTGCCGCCAGCACGATCGCGCCGAGCGAGAACAGGAGCGCCGGCGCGAACGGGTTCGCTCCGGTCGGCTGCGCCATTACGCACGCCGCCGCCAGCCAGGCGACGAACGCGACCTTGAACGGCGCCTCGCGGCGCACGACCGCAAACACGAGCAACGCGACGCCGGCGTCGACGAGCACGCGGATGATCCGCCACCACAACAGCGACGTGCCGAAGAGCTTGAACAGCCCGCCGAGCAGATACACATGCCCAGGGCCGTACGCCCACAAGAAGTCGCTGTACGGAGTTTGCCCACCGGCGACGCGTCGTGCCGCCTGCAGCGTGAGTCCTTCGTCGAACGGGTCGATCCCGCGCAGGATCGTGAAGCCCGAGATCAGCAGGCCACCGACGAACAGAAGCGCCATGATTCGCCCGTGGTCGAGCGCGGGCTTCTTGCGGCGGCGGCTGTTGCCGTCGCCGTGTTCACGGTGCTGTGGCTTCACTCCTCGCGCCTCGAGACCCAGGCGCAGGCGATTGCCGAGCGGCCGCCGCAGGCGCTGTCCGTGCGCGACATCAACCGCGCAGCGCACCTCTTCGAATCGGCGCGCGCGCATAACCCAGACTCGCGCCCGACCGAGCGCGAGGCCGGTCTGCTCATCCGCAGCGGCCGCTCTCGCAAGGCGCTGGCGCTGCTGAAGCCCGTCGTCAAGCGTGAGCCGCAGGACCTCACCGCATGGGCGCTCATCGCCGCGGGCGCGTCGACGATCGACCCCGCGCTGGCGCGTGAGGCGGTGGCTCGAGCGCGCGCGCTCAATCCGCTGGGCGCGCGAGCGCGGTGACGGGGGCGGGTTCCTCGATCGCCTCGCCGCGACGGCGCAGCGACCCATCTGGGAACAGCCCCTTCAGCGAGAGCGCGGGCCGTTCGACCAGGTAGTAGCTCAGAGCTGCGACGGGCGCCGTCACGGCCAAGCCGGCGATGCACCAGCCGGCGAACGTGTTGCCGAGCGGCAGGTCCCCGAAGCCCCAGTGGGACAGGCGGTCGAGCAGCGCGAGGTTCCACAGGAAGATCCCGTACGACACGAGCCCGAGCCACAGCAGCGGGCGCAGCGCGAGGACGCGCCGCGTCATTCCGCGGGTCTGATCGCCAAAGACCGCGGGCGCGACCAAGCCGACTGCGAAGAGCGCGTACAGCAGATGTCTCTCCATGTAATTGGTGGAGCTGAACGGCTCGAGGAAACGGCCATTGAGACCGATCTGGGTGCTGACCGCCCAGAACGCGACGAGGGCGACCAACCAGCTGAGCGACGGGAGGCGGTCGATCCAGCCGAGACCCCGCGGCAGCCGCCGGTGCTCCTCGACCCAGACCGACGTGGCCGCCAGCATCATCCCCAACGCGAAGTGGTCGAAGTAGGCCGGCAGCGAGACCAGGCGAGGCGTGATCGCGACCTGGTTCGCATCGCCGCCGGCGAGCACGGCGATCTTGTAGAGAATCCCGGCGGCGAACAGAATCGCCAGCGCCGTCATCTCAGCGCGGAAGCCTCGGCGCCCGAGGATCAGTCGCATCGCCGCCGCCCACAACGGCAGGAACGCGTAGAACGCCACCTCGACCGTCAGCGACCAGGCTTGCGTGAGCCCGCCGGCGAAGCTCGCGGAGCTGTACGCCTGCGCGACGCCGTAGTAACGCGCGATGCCCGGCCAGCCGAACACGTCGCCATCCGTGCCGAACAGCAGCGTGATGAGTGTGAGCGCCACCCAGTAAGCGGGCACGATTCGGAGAAAGCGCCGCCACGCGTACGGGCCCGTGGCGGGCGCCGCCGTCCCCTGCAGGCGCGCGCGCACGAACGGCCGGTAGAGCAGAAAGCCAGAGATGACGAAGAAGACGGCGACACCGGCGTCGAGGCGCGCGGCGTAGCGGCCGAGCGTCGTGCCCGCGCTCGTCTCGAGCCCGGCGAAGACCGCCGCATGGGCACCCAGCACCGCCAGCGCGGCGATCGCGCGCAGCGAGTCGAAGAGCGGAAAGCGGGTCGCGCGCACGTTCACGGGCGGTATCTTCCCGCCTATGCACGATCGGCCACGGCGCTTCGCGCAGTCAGTGGCCGTGATCGCCGTCTGCGGTGGCCTGCTTCGCCTCGCTGATCTGCTTACGGTCGCGCGCCACACGGTGGGGATCGGCGACTGGTGGTTCTACCACTGGCAGGCCAACCTGATCGCCGACGGACGCGGCTTCGTCGACCCGTTCCAGCTGCTCCAGCATCACGCCGTTCCGTCGGCTGGGCACCCGCCCCTATACCCGCTGGTGCTGGCGGGGCTGTCGAAGCTGGGCCTCACGTCGACGCTCTGGCACCGCTCGCTCGGCGTCGTCCTCGGGATGGTCTCGATCGTGCTGATCGCGTTGATCGCACGGCGGGTGGCCGGCCCGAAGGCGGGCTTGGCCGCGGCGATCATCGCCGCGATCTATCCGATCTTCATCGGAGCCGACGCTGACCTGATGGCCGAGACGCTGTACGGGCCGTTGATCGCCGGCGCGCTGCTGGCGGCGCTCGCCCTGCGGGAACGGCCGCGCGTCGCCTGGGCGGGGCTCGCCGGCGCACTTATCGGGCTCGCGGCCCTGACGCGCAGCGAAGGGGTCCTGTTCCTGCCGCTGCTGGCCCTGCCGCTGGCGTGGCACGGCGGCCGCGCCGGCCGCTGGCTGCGGCTCGGCGCGTCAGTCGCGGCCTTCCTGGTCGTGCTCGCCCCGTGGATGATCCGCAACGCCACGACCTTCGACCACTTCGTCCCGATCTCGACGAACGACGCGACGGTGATCGGCGGAGCGAACTGCCGCCTCACCTACCACGGCGTCGACCTCGGAGGCTGGGACATCGCGTGCTTGTCCCCGCGGCAAAGCACCGAGGAGTCGGACCAGGCGGCCATCTGGCGGCGCCAGGGGGTCAACTACGCGAAGGATCACGTGAGCCGCTGGCCGGTCGTGGCTGCGGTCCGCTTCCTGCGCGTCTGGGACTTCTGGCAGCCGCGGCGTCAGGTCCAGTTCGCCGAGGGGCGGCAGAAGCGCGTGGAGCAGGCGGGGATCGTCATGTACTTCCTGCTGCTCCCACTCGCCGTCTACGGCTTCCTCGCGCTCCGCGACCGCTGGACGCGCTGGATCCTCGCCTCGCCGTTCGTGGTGGTGTCGATCACGGCGATAACCGGCTACGGCGTCCCGCGCCTGCGCCACGCGGCCGAGATACCCCTGGTGGTGCTGGCCGGGGTGGCAATACCGAATCTGCTGACGCGCCTGGCCGAACGGCGCGAGCGCAGACGGGCCCCCGGCGTGGCGGCTGCCTGAGGTGACGACGCGAGGCTTTCTCCTGCGGCTCGCGCCGCTGCTGGTCCTTGCACTGGGCTTGCGCCTGGCGTACTCGCTGCTCCTGGTCAAGACGCAGCCGCTGCTGGGCGACGGGCTCGAGTTCCACAACCTGGCGTACTCGATCGCCGACTCGCACCGCTATGCGCAGGCGTCGTTCCTGACTCCCGCTCGGGTTCTCCCGACCGCGGACAAGCCGCCGCTGTATCCATTCGTGCTCGCGCTGTTCACGCTGGTGGGTGGCCACGGGTGGATCCCGCACCAGATCGCGGGCGCCTTGATCGGAACGGGGACCGTTGCCGTCACCGCCTTCCTCGGCCGGCGCGTCGCGGGCGATGTCGTCGGCCTGATCGCCGGTGGTGTCGCCGCGATCTACCCGATGCTGATCGCAGCCGATGGTTCGTTCCGCAGCGAGTCGCTCTACGCGCTGCTGATCACGGCGACGCTGCTGAGCGCGTACGCGCTGTGGGACCGTCCGACGGTCAGGCGCGCGCTCGTGTGCGGCGCGCTGATCGGCCTGGCCACGCTCACGCGGAGCGAGGCGTTGGCGCTGCTCGTCCTGCTCGTGCTCCCGGCGGCGCTGCTGGCGGTTCCGCGTAGGCGCGCCGCGGGGCTCACACTCGCGGCCGCGATGGCTGCGTTCGTGGTGCTCGCACCGTGGCTCATCCGCTGCTGGGTTCAATTCGACCGGCCGGTGTTCGTCTCCACGAACTCCGGCGGACTGCTCGCGGGGGCAAATTGCGACAAGACCTACCACGGCGAGTGGCTCGGCCAGTGGCGCTTCGACTGCCTGCGCCCGGTGCACGGCGCCAACGAGGCCGTTGTTTCGTCCAAGCTCGCGAGCGACGGAATCGATTACGCACGCGACCACTCGGGGCGCGTGCCCGTGGTGCTGGGCGTTCGGGTCCTGCGCAGCTGGGAGCTCTACCGGCCGCGGCAGCAGTGGACGATCGAGCGCTTCTTCGAAGGGCGCGACCTGCGCGTTGAGCAGATCGGCGTGGTCATGTACTTCGTGCTCGTGCTGCTGGGCATCGCCGGAGCGCTGCGGCTGCGCTCACGCGGCCAGCCGCTCAGG
The DNA here is from genome assembly GCA_036269895.1 of Thermoleophilaceae bacterium. Lineage (GTDB taxonomy): Bacteria > Actinomycetota > Thermoleophilia > Solirubrobacterales > Thermoleophilaceae > DATBDN01. The sequence goes on along the minus strand of DATBDN010000070.1, from coordinate 1,875 downwards.
ATCCTGCTGGCACCGTTCGTGCTGGTCACGCTTGTCAGCCTGGGTGCCTACGGCTTCACGCGCTTCCGCGTCGCGGCGGAGCCGGCGCTGGTCGTGCTCGCGTCGGTCACGCTTGCCGCCGCGGCGGCACGGCTTCGGCGCGGGCGACGAGCAGCGCGCCAAACCCAAGCGCCATGAGGCTCACCGCGGGCATCTCCCACAGCCAGTCGACGCCGGCGTGTACGGCCCAGGTGACGAAGGCCGCGACCGCCCCTGCGGCTGGCAACGGATCGTGCTCGATGCACCTGCGTGCTGCGACCGCGATGCCGGCGAGGAAGGTGCCGAGCGCAACCAACCCGATCAGCCCGAGCTCGGCAGCCGTCTCGACGTAGAGCGAGTGAGCGTCGGAGACCGACTCCTGGATCGTCCTGCGCTCGAACCATCTGACCTGGAAGCCGCCCGAGCCGAGACCGATGAGCGGGTGATCCTTGAACGCCCCGAGCGCCACCTTCCAATAGGCGTAGCGGTGGCTCTGCAGCGAAGTCAGGCGGGTTGCCTTCGCGCCGACCACCGGGTTGCTGCTCGCCGACGTGTTGTCGGCGCTTGCGGTGACGACCACGAACGCGATCACGACCGCAACCGCCGCGATCGCAAGCGCGGGCCGCAGCGCCCGCAGGCGCAGTGGCCCGACAGCCAGCCGCCCGGCGGCCTCGCCGGTCGTGAGCCATGCGGTGACTGCGGCGGCGGCCGCGGCTACTGCGCACAGCAGGATCAGCGCTGCCACGCCTTGGGCACGGCTGCCGCTGTGCAGCGAGGCGACGACTGGGAACGGGGCGGCCGCGAGCGCGCCCGCGACGGCGGTAACGACTGCGACGATCGCTGCGCGCAGCTGGCGCCGGTCCGCCGCGACGGCGAGCAGGACCAGCAACCCGACGGCGGCCGCGCCGAGTGCCCCGCGCGAGTAGCTCAGGTAAAGGCCCATGCCGGCCGGCGCGCATGCTGCCGCTGCGGCCGTGCGCGCACCGCGTCCGCGCTCGCCGCTCCCGGCCACGCGCGCGCACAGCACAAGCGCGAGTGCGGCGATCGTGCCCTCGGCGTTCCAGTAGGTGAGCGGCTGATCGAGCCGGCCGCCCGCGCGGAGCCCGTGCGTCTGGTGGATCAGGCCGGGCAGCAGCCGGCCCGCGAGCCCGTAGCCGATCACGAGCGTGCAGCCGACGGCTGCGGCCGGCTCCCAGGTGCGCGCCACGCCACGGTCGCGGAGCAGCGGGATTGCCGCCGTGAACCAGACCGCGTAGAGCAGCAGACGCTGAGTGTCGTGGAACGCCGGCCCGCGCAGCGGCGCCCAGCCGATCGACGCCGCCGTCCATGTGGCCAGGGCCCAGATGCCGGTCAGCGCGAGGATGCCTCCGCGCGAGCGCGGCAGCGGCTGCGGTGTCGTGACGGCTACGAACACGAGCAGGACGCAGGAGCCCAGCAGCGCCCACAGACGGGCTTCGTCGAAATAGCCGCCGCTGAAGAACGCCAGGACGAACGGCACGACCAGCAGGCCCGCTGCCGCAATCGCCCGCAGCGCCGCCGCCCCCCGACGCGCCGTGGTGGTGCGAGCGCTGGGCACGAACGGAACAGTAGATGCGGCGCCCGCGACTAGGGTGCGCGTCCGTGTCGGCTCGCACCCGCACCAATGTCGTCCCGCTTGCACTCACCGCGCTTGCGTTCGTGCTCGCGGTGCTGCAGCGGCCCGGCTGGTCCTCGTCGGACACCAAGATCGATCTGCACACCGAGCCGATCCGCTTCCTCGGCGAGATCACATCGCTGTGGACGCCCAGCAGCGGCTTAGGCGGCGTCGAGTCGGCGCAGTACGCCGGCTACCTGTTTCCGATGGGGCCGTTCTTCGCC
>DATBDN010000069.1:0-60577 GCA_036269895.1 Thermoleophilaceae bacterium | reverse complement strand
ATGAGCTTCCGCGTGACGCTGCCCGGAGCCGAGGTGCTGTTCTCGACGCGTGAGGGCGGCCTGAGCAGCGGGCCGTATGAATCACTGAACCTCGGTTTCCTGACCGGCGACGACCGCGAGCTCGTGATCGAGAACCGGCGCCGGCTGGCCGCACGCGCAGACGTGGAGCCGGCGGACGTCGTGATGGGCTGGCAGGTGCACGGCACCGACATCGAGGAGTGGAACGGCCGCGACGCTGACACCGCCTTCCTGGATCCGCAGGGCGGCCACCTGAAGGTTGATGCCCACATCACACGCGAGTCCGGACTCGCGCCGCTGGTCCTCGTGGCCGACTGCCTGCCGGTGGCAATCGCCGGCGGCGGAACCGTCGCGATGCTGCACTGCGGATGGCGCGGCCTGGCGGGCGGGCTGATCGCGAGGGCGGCGGGACGAATGCGCGCGCTGGCGGCGGGGGCGCGTGGACCCAACGGCCATGCATTCGAGGCCGCGGTCGGGCCGGGGATCGGCCCTTGCTGCTACGAGGTTGGCGAAGAAGTGCTTGCCGCATTCTCAGGTTTCGACGGCGTCGCAGATGGCCGCATGCTCAACCTCCGGGCCATCGCCGAACAGCAGCTGCGCGCAGCCGGGATCGAGCAGGTCGAGCATGTCGACTACTGCACGAGCTGCCATCCCGAGCTCTTCTTCTCGCATCGCCGCGACAACGGCGTCACGGGCCGGCAGGGAGGCATTGCGTGGCTGACCGGGTGACGTTCAGCGGACTCGACGCCTCGCAGGTCCGCGGCAACCTCGAACGCGTTCGGAAGCGGATCGCAGCCGCAGGTCGCGAGCCCGCCGACGTTCGAATCTGCGCCGCAATCAAGTACGTCCCGGCGGACGAGCTGCCGGTGCTCGCGGAAGCGGGAATCGCGGTCGTCGGCGAGAACCGCGCTCAGGACCTGCTCGCCAAGCAGGCGGACCATCGCGAGCTATTCGAGTGGCACTTCATCGGCGCGCTGCAGTCACGGAAGGTCAAGGACATCGCCCCCAACGTCGCCCTCATCCACTCGCTCTCGACCGACTCGTCGCGCGCCCAGCTCGAGAAGCACCCGGTGCCGGCGGTGCTGGTCCAGGTGAACGTCGCGGGGGAGGAGTCGAAGGAAGGGGTTGCGCCCGGCGAGCTCGCCGACTTCATCGCCGGCTGCCCCGTCCCGGTCGCCGGCCTCATGACGATGCCGCCGTTCACCGAAAACCCGGAGGACAGCCGCCCCCACTTCGCCCGCCTGGCCGAGCTGGCCGGCGAGCACAACCTGCGCGAGCTCTCGATGGGCACGACCCAGGACTTCGAAGTGGCGGCCTCCGAAGGCGCAACGATCATCCGCCTGGGCACCGTCCTCTACGCGTAACGGACGCGGCGCTGCTCGGCCAGTCCTGCCAGCGCGCATGCCAGGAAGCACGCCGCGCCTAGACACGTCGTCCAGTTCGCTGCTGCGACATCGAGCATCGACCCCGTCGACGGAACCACGTGGCCGGCGACGGCAGAGACGCCGAAAAAGACGCAGCCGAGCAGGTTGACCGCCGGCTGCCATCCGTCGTGCCGGAGGCTGCGATACCCGATCGCGCCAGACACCAGGAAGCAGACCGACCCGAAGGCGTCGGGACGCCAGACGAGCTGGTTGTAGTCGGCGTTCGAGAGCGCATGGCTCATCGCCGCGAAGGTCGACCTGTTGAAGAACAGCGTTCCCGCCGACTGGATCGTGGCCGTCCACCACGCCGCCCGGCCGCGGCCCGGGTCGTGCCGCTCTTGGTAAGCGAGCCACGTCTGGAGCGCGCCGCCCGCCGTGAAGAAGATCGACCCGACGAAGAAGGTGATCGCGTCGGCCTTGTCGCCAACGAGGTTGACATAGCCAGGAAAGGGGCCGACCAGGAAGCAGAACGACCCGATTGCGAAAGCCAGCGCCATCAAGCGCTCTCGGCTCATACGGCACAACTACAGCAGTTGCGCCTCGCGCAGGAAGGACTCGATAGCCCGCGACAGCTGCGCGCCCTGCCATGCCAACGGGCTCTCGCCCTCGCGCTCGACCAGGAACTGCGAATTGGGCAGATGCTCCGCATACGCCTTCGCGAGCGACAGGGGATGACCAGGATCCGACTCGTCGCGCGAGCCGACGACCAGCGTCGGCATCTCCAGCGATCGCAGCGAGTCCAAGCCCTCGAAGGCGGCCGAACGCGGCACCACCCGGAGCGCATCCGCAACTGCCTCCGGATGCTCGTGCCGCTCGATCCGCTGCCGCGTGAATTTGAGCGCGGCCTCGCGGAAGCGCGGCTCCCGAGGCGGCTCGAACGCCTGCATGAACCCGTCGACCCCGTCGCTTTCGAGGCCATCGGCGAGCGCCTCCCAGTTGCCCATCTCCTGATCGTCGCGGCCGGCGCCCGAGAAGCCGGGTGTGACCTGCACGAGCGCGGACACCCGCTCGGGATGCTCGAGCGCGTACGCGGCCGCGGTCGCGGCGCCCATCGAGTTGCCCGCCAGCACCACCGGGCTGCCCACGCTCGCCAGCACGGTCTCGAGGTCGAGCACCATGTCCGCATACTCGTACGCCTCGCGCGACGGAGCGGGTCCGGACGCTCCGTGCCCGCGCGCGTCGTAGGCCACCAGTTCTGCGCCTGCCCGAGTCAGATGGCGCGAGCCCATCAGCACGTAACGGCGCGTTGCGCTCAGGCCGTGCAGCAGCACCACGGGCACTCCGCTGCCGGTGCGTTCGCCCTCCAACTGCACGCCTGTGGGCGTATCCAGGGAAAAAGCGTGCGTGCCGGCGCTCATAAGCAGGTAACTTTGGCAGCGAAGGAATCCCGCTGTAACGCACGAAAACCGACGCGATGGCGCTGCGCGACACCTGGCACAAGACACTCGTCTACTTCGGCCTGGCCGAGGAGGACGATTACCCGACCGAGGAGCGGCCGCTCCCGGAGGCCGAGGAGGAGCTCGAAGACCGCTACCGCGAGCGGCCGAACGTGCGTCGGCTGGAGAGCCGTCGCCGGCGCCGCGACGACTTCGACGACATCTTCGCCGACGACCCGCCGCCGCGGCGCGGGGGCGGTGGCCGCGCCACGGCACTGCGCCCCGTTGCGGGCAACGGCCGCGCCGGCGACGTGACGGTCCACCTCGTCATCCCCAAGAGCTTCAACGACGCCCAGCAGATCGCGGACCAGTTCAAGGACTCGGTCCCCGTGATCATCAACCTGCAGGGCACCGACACCGAGCTGTCGAAGCGCCTGATCGACTTCGCGTCCGGCCTGACCTACGCGCTCGAGGGTGGCATGCAGCGGATCGCCGACAAGGTGTTCCTGCTCACGCCGCGCAACGTCGAGGTATCCGCTGAAGAGCGCGCCCGTCTCATCGAAAAAGGCTTCTTCAACCAGTCCTAGACGCCTGCAAACGTTCGCCTGGCGGCCTCATCGCCGCTCGGCGTGCGAAGCACGCCTTCACAGCTGCTTCCTTGCCAGCCTCGGTTTTCGCCGTCCAGGGGCGCTAGCTTCACCACCATGAAGCTGGGCTTCATCGGTGCGGGCAACATGGCGTCGGCGCTCGCGCGCGGGATAGGTGAGCCGATCGTGGTCTGCGACATCGTCGCCGGCAAGGCCGAGGCGCTCGTCGAAGCGGTTGGCGGCGAGGTGGTCGAGACGCCGGCGCAGGTGGCCGAGCAGGCCGACGCGGTGGTGCTGGCGCACAAGCCCGGCCAGCTCGCCGAAGTCGCCGCCGAGACGAACGGGGCGGCCAGCGTCGTCGTGTCGATTCTCGGCGGGGTCCCAACGGCGACGGTCGAGGAGGCCTACCCGAATGCCGCGGTGCACCGGTTCCTGCCGAACATCCCGGTCGAGCTGGGGCAGGGCGTGCTCGCCTATGCGCCCGGCTCGCGCGCCGACGGCGGCGACGAGCTGCTCGAGCTGTTCGGCCGCGCCGGCCGGATCGTGCGGTTGCCCAAGGAGGAGCTGATCGAGCCCGCGATGGCGCTGATGAGCTGCGGCCCGGCGTTCATGGCGCTCGTGGCGGAGGCGCTGGTCGACGCCGGCGTGCTCCACGGCCTGGGTCCCGACGACGCAACCGCGATGGTCATCGAGACGATGGCCGGCAGCGCCGCCGTCCTGCGCGAGACCGGCGGCGACACGCGCGGCCTGCGCCGCCGCGTCACCTCCCCGGGCGGGTCCACAGCCCGCGGGCTCGCGGCCCTCGAGCAGGCCGGACTCCGCGCCGCGTTCGAGGACGCCGTCACATCCGTGGTGGAGTTCACGAAGCGATGACCGCTCATCTGGCCGCAATCACCCGTAACGACGTCGCCCGCTACGTCTACACGCTGGCACTCGTCTACGCGGTGCTGATCTTCATCCGCATCCTGCTGAGCTGGTTCCGCCTGCCGTACTCGCGCTGGCTGAACGTGCTCGTCGAGTTCGTCACCGAGGTGACGGATCCGTACCTCAACCTGTGGCGGCGCTTCCTGCCGCTCGTGCGGCTGGGCCCCGGCGCGATAGACCTGAGCCCGATGGTGGGCACGATCGTCCTGCTGCTGGTGGCGGGGCTCGTGTCGGGCCTGATTGCCGGCGGCTGACCCAAATGACGCGAGAGCGGGGTTGGGCGCTGGCGCTGGCGACCGTCGGCGTGGTGGTGGCCATCGATCAGCTGACGAAGGCCTGGGTGCGGGCGACCGTCGACCCACATGAGCGCATCAACATCTTCTTCGGGCTCGACATCACGCGGGTGAAGAACACGGGCGTCGCCTTCGGCGCCCTCTCGGGCAGCGGCACGCTCGTGTTCGTGGCCGTGCTCGTGGCGATGGGCGGCCTGCTCGCCTACTTCGCCACCCACATCACCAAGCCGGGGCTGTGGCTGCCCGTCGGCATGGTGTTCGGTGGCGCACTCGGCAACCTCGCGGACCGCGTGCGCATCGACGGCGTGACCGACTTCATCGACCCGGTGCTGTGGCCGGCGTTCAACTTCGCCGACGTCTGCATCGTCCTCGGCGTGTTCGGGGTGCTCTACCTGGCCGAGTCGAAGCAGTGAGCGAGCGGCTGGACGTGGCGCTGGCCGCACGGCCGGAGATCGGCTCGCGCGCGAAGGCGGCGCGTCTGATCGAGGCAGGACTGGTCAGCGTGGACGGCGTGCCGCGGCCGAAGAGCTTTCTCGTGCAGCCGGGCATGCGGATCGACGTCGCGCCCGAGCCGAAGCCCGAGTTGGACACGCGCGCCGAGGGAGTGGAGTTCGGCGTCGCCTTCGAGGACAGCGACCTGCTGGTGGTCGACAAGCCAGCCGGACTCGTTGTTCATCCGGCGCCGGGCCATCCAACGGGGACGCTGGCCCAGGCCCTGGCTGGGAAAGGGGGAGAGAGCTTCAGGCCGGGGATCGTCCATCGGCTCGATCGCGACACCTCCGGCCTGCTCGTCGTCGCGAAGTCGGAGGAGATCCATCGCCGGCTCCAGGACGAGCTGCGCAAGCGCGAGATCCGCCGCGAGTACCTGGCGCTGGTGGACGGGCGCCCGGACGCCCGCAGCGGGACGATCGACGCCCCGATCGGCCGCGATCGCGGGTCGCGGACGGTCATGTCGACCCGCACGGACAAGCCGCGCGACGCAGTCACCCACTTCGAGATCGAGCAGGAGCTACCGCGAACGAGCCTGCTGCGGGTGCGCCTCGTCACCGGACGGACGCACCAGATCCGGACCCATCTCGCCGCGATCGGGTATCCGGTATGCGGGGATCCCGCCTACGGAGGCGGAAACTGCGGCAGACGCCTCGGACTGACCCGCCAGTTCCTCCACGCCGCAAATTTGGTGTTTAAGCATCCACGGACGGGGGAACTAGTCATTTGCGAGTCCAAACTACCCGCAGACCTGCTTCGCTCGCTCGAAGTAGCTCAGCGGGAGCCAGTCTCCGGAGGGCCAGACGGGGACTGAACATAGGTAGTGAGAAGGCGGTCTTACCTAGACCGTCTTCTCGCTTTTATGGGCCAGTTTTTCGCGAGTGCGCCCGTTACTCAGATGGGCCGGTCTTCCTTCCCATACCTCCGGTGGCCAGGCCCGATCCGAATCCGTGGAGGGGGCGCTCGCTATGGGCGCCCCTTCCGCGTCCTCTAATCTTCGTTCGTCGTATTGCCAACCCCTGCGGATGCGGGGCGGGCCCTGCCCGGTCTGAGACCGGGTCCCGCCGCCGGCCACAGGGCCTTCAACCGAGAACAAGGGAGAACCGTGGCGACAGAAGTCACCATCCAAGACCTGCTGCAGGCAGGCGTTCATTTCGGGCACCAGACCCGACGCTGGAACCCCAAGATGCGCCGCTACATCTTCGGCGAGCGCGGCGGGATCCACATCATCGACCTCGAGCAGACCGAGCGGCTGCTCAAGAAGGCGCAGGACTTCGCCGGCGACCTCGCGGCGCGCGGCGGCACGATCCTGTTCGTCGGCACCAAGAAGCAGGCGCGCGACGCGATCAAGGACGCTTCGACCAACGCCGGGATGGCCTACATCGACCAGCGCTGGCTCGGCGGCCTGCTCACCAACTGGCAGACGATCTCGAAGCGGATCGAGCGCCTCCACCGCCTGACGGATTGGCGCGAGAACGGCACGATCGACTTGCTGCCCACGCGCGAGCGGATCGCCGCCCAGTCCGAGTTCGAGAAGCTCGACATGAACCTGGGCGGCGTCAAGAACATGCAGCGCGTGCCCGACGCGGTCTTCGTTGTCGACCTCAAGACCGAGGCGATCGGCGTGAAGGAGGCCGAGCGGCTCAAGATCCCGCTGATCGGCCTGGTCGACACGAACTGCGACCCCGACCCATGCGACTTCGTGATCCCCGGCAACGACGACGCGATCCGCTCGTGCAAGCTGATCATCGACGCGATCGGCGACGTCGCCGCCGAGCGCGCTTCGGTCTTCCGCCAGGCCGAGGAGGAGCGCCGCCAGGCCGAGGAGGAGCGCCGCCGGGCCGACGAGGAGGAGCGCCAGCGCCGCGATGCGGAGGAGAAGGCACGCCTAGAGGCCGAGGAGCAGGCACGCCAGGAGGCCATCGCCGCCGGCGAGATCCAGGCCGAGCCAGAGCCGCAGGCGCCGCAGCCGGCCCCGGTGCCGGCCGGTGCCGAGGAGGACGAGGACGCCATCCCGACGCAGCGAAGCTTCGATCCGACAGAGGAGAACTAGTGGCTGATTTCTCAGCGAAGGATGTGAAGACGCTCCGTGATGCCACGGGCGCGGGGATGATGGACTGCAAGCGGGCGCTCGAAGAGGCCGGCGGCGATTTCGACAAGGCCGTCGAGATCCTGCGCGTGAAGGGCGCCGCGAAGTCAGCCAAGCGCGGTGAGCGCGGGGCCGGCGAGGGCGTCGTCGAGTCCTACCTCCACGCCACCGGCAAGATCGGCGTTCTGGTCGAAGTGAATTGCGAGACCGATTTCGTAGCGAGGACCGACGACTTCCGCGACTTCGCGAGGGAGGTCGCCCTTCACATCGCTGCTGCTGGGCCGGAGTGGGTCGGCGTGGATCAGGTCCCCGAGGATTTCATCGAGGCTGAGAAGCGTGTTTTCGAGCAGGAGGCCGCTGACAAGCCTGAGCAGGCGCGGCCGAAGATCGTGGAGGGCAAGTTGCGCAAGCGCCTCGAGGAGATGGTCCTCCTCAACCAGGCGCATGTGAACACCGAGAAGCACGACGGGCGGACGATCGAGGAGCTGCGCGCTGAGGTTTCGCAGAAGACCGGAGAGAACATCGTCGTTCGCCGGTTCGCTCGCTTTCAAGTAGGCGCGTAGTTGATGAATCCGGCGTTTCGCCGCGTCCTCCTCAAGCTGTCGGGCGAGGCGCTGATGGGCGATCTCCCGTTCGGGACCGATCCTCAGCGCATCGTCTCGATCGCCCATTCCGTCAAGCAGGTGACCGACCGCGACGTCGAGGTCGCAATCGTCGTCGGTGGCGGGAACATCTATCGCGGGCTCTCCGGTGCCGCGGCCGGCATGGACCGCGCCACCGGTGACTACATGGGCATGCTCGCCACCGTGTTGAACGCGCTCGCGCTGCAGGACGCGCTCGAGAAGCTCGGCCAGCACACCCGCGTTCAGTCGGCGATCACGATCTCCGAGGTCGCCGAGCCGTACATCCGCCGGCGCGCGATGCGCCACCTCGAGAAGAAGCGAGTCGTCATCTTCGCGGCCGGAACCGGCAACCCGTTCTTCACCACCGACACCGCGGCCGCGCTGCGGGCGCTCGAGATCCGCGCCGAGGCTCTGCTGATGGCCAAGAACGCCGTCGAGGGCGTTTACGACTCCGACCCACGTGTCAACTCGGATGCCAAGTTCATCGCGGAGCTGACCCATCGCGACGCCCTCCAGCGTGGCCTACAGGTGATGGATTCGACCGCGCTGTCGCTGTGCATGGACAACTCGCTCCCGATTTACGTCTTCAACATGGATGATGAGGCCAACATCCAGCGGATAGTCTCCGGCGACCGCGTGGGCACGTTGGTTACGACATGAGCGAGAGCGAGCTGATCGACGAACTCCTCGAGGACGCGAAGGGCCGGATGGCCAAGTCCGTCGAGGCGACCAAGAACGAATTCGGCACCGTCCGCACCGGGCGCGCCTCTCCGGCGCTGCTGGACCGCGTGCACGTCGACTACTACGGCGCCTCAACGCCGCTGAAGCAGCTCGCGAACATCTCGGCGCCCGAGGCGCGGATGCTCACGGTGACTCCGTACGACAAGAGCTCGATCAAGGCGATCGAGAAGTCGATCATGGAGTCCGACCTGGGCCTGACGCCTGGCAACGACGGCAACGTGATCCGCCTGTCGATCCCCGAGCTGACCGAGGAGCGCCGCCGGGAGCTCGTACGCGTTGTCCGCGGGATCGCCGAGGACGGCCGTGTCGCGGTCCGCAACGTCCGCCGCGACATCATGCACGACCTCCGCGAGCTCAAGAAGGAAGGCGACGTCGGCGGCGACGATGAGCATCGCGCCGAGGAAGCGCTCCAGAAGCTGACTGACGAGCGCGTGCATGAGATCGACGAGCTCTTGAAGCACAAAGAGCAAGAGATCCTCGAAGTCTGAAACGACTCCGCGTCCGTGCGGTGAAAGTCGCGATCATCATGGACGGGAATGCCAGGTGGGCGCAGGCCCACGGGCTCCCGGTACTGGCTGGGCATCGCGAGGGCGCGAAGGCGCTCAAGCAGACCGTCAAGGACGCCGTCAGGCTCGACATCAAGGAGCTGACCGTCTACGCCTTCTCGACGGAGAACTGGCAGCGCCCGCGCGACGAGGTCGAGGGGCTGATGGAGATGTTCGCCGAGCTCATCGACTCGGAGACGCCCGAGCTCAACGAGGAGGGTGTGCGCATGCGCTTCATCGGGCGGCGTGAGGAGGTGTCCGAGCGGCTGAAGGAGCGCATGCACTGGGCCGAGGCGGAGACGGCCGGCAACACGCGGATGACGCTGTTCGTGGCGTTCAACTACGGCGGCCGCGCTGAAATCCTGGATGCAGCGTCCAAGTTCCAAGGCGGAAGCGAGGAAGACTTCCAGCGTCTTCTATACGCGCCCGACATGAACGACCCCGACCTTCTGATCAGAACGAGCGGCGAGATACGCACGTCGAACTTCCTGCTGTGGCAGTGCGCGTACTCGGAGCTCGTCTTCACGGACACGCTCTGGCCCGACTTCACGGAGGACGACCTGCGGGCCGCGCTCGATGAGTACGAGGCGCGCGGCAGGCGCTTCGGAGCCCGCTGATGGCGGTCTCGCGCCGCAACGAAGGCTCCGACCTCGGTGCGCGCGTGCTCGCGGCGATCCCGGCGATCGCCTTCGCGATCTTCATCGTGGTTCAGGGCGGCACGGTCTTCGCCGTCGGAATCGCGCTGCTTGGCATCATGGCCAGCGCCGAGCTGTTCAAGATGATGCGCCGGCCGGGGCCGCCCGTCGTCGCCGGCTATCTGTCGATCATCGCCCTCGTTTTCGCCGCCCGCTTCGGCGGGCGCGAGCAGGTGCTGCTGCTGGTCGCGATCAGCGTTCCGGTGGTGTTCTTCTTCACGTTGCTGCGACCCGAGTTCGAGAACGCCTCGTGGGCGATGGCCGTGACGTTCATGGGGATTCTCTGGATCGGGTTGGCCGTCGCCCACGCGATGCTGTTGCGCAAGCTGCCGCACGGGGGAGGGCTGGTTCTCGACACGCTGATCGGCACGTTCGTCGGCGACACCGGCGCCTACTTCGCCGGACGCGCCTGGGGCAGGCGGAGATTGTCGCCGCGGCTGTCACCGAACAAGACCGTCGAGGGCTTGCTTGGCGGCATCGCCGTCGGCACGTTCGCGTTCTGGTTCGCCGGCACCTATCAGGACTGGCTGAACGGGGTGGATGCGCTGATCATCGGCGCGTCGGTCGCGGTCGCAGCGCCGATCGGCGACCTGTTCGAGTCGCTGATCAAGCGCGACAACCATGTGAAGGACACGGGCCGCTTCTTTGGCGCCCATGGAGGAGTGTTGGACCGCCTCGATGCGGTCCTCTTTACGGTCGTGACCGCGTACTACGTAGCGCTCGCCGTGCTCTGATTATTCGCTGAGGCGGCCCCGATGGGTGGGCGCCAAGGTCAGTGCCCGCATTTCTTGCCGGAAGGGGTAAGGCGACGCCCGCGGGACGCGTAGTTCGAAAAGCATGTCAAAAGAGACAGGCCGGAGCCCGCAAGCGCTCTGTCTCGGCGTCCTCATCGCCTTGGCGATCGCAGTCTTCCCGTCACCCGCTGCCGCGGCGTCCAGCTGCCAGACGAGCGGGCCGGCGGGCAGCACGTACACGATCAGCGTGTGCCTCGATCAGCCCGCTGACGGAGCGACGCTGAGCGGCGACACCAGCGTGTCCGGCTCGAGCTCCGTGGCCAGCGGAGCCGCACCGTCCGTGCAGCGGCTCGTCTTCTACGTCGACGGAACCTACGCGCTGACGGACTACGAGGCGCCTTACAGCTTCAGCCTGCCGACGAGCAGCTGGGTAGACGGTTCGCACCGGATCGAGGTCGAGGCGCTTCTGCGCGACGGCTTCGTCGCGCAACGCGCAGGAGTGAACGTGACGTTCCACAACGGCGTCACGATTCCGCCTGTCAACACGAAGCACTTCACGCCAACGTCGGGAACGACACCGGCCGCGGGCAAGCCGTTCGTGCTCGCCGCCGCCGGCGACGGCGCCGGCGGCGAGACCAGCGCGCAGACGGTCGTCAACCGGATGAAGACCTGGTCGCCGAACCTGCTCCTGTACCTGGGCGACGTCTACGAGAAGGGCGCCCCGACCGAGTTCAAGAACTGGTACGGCGCCCCGACCTCGACGCTCTTCGGCCAGTTCCGCTCGATCACCGACCCGGTCGTCGGCAACCACGAGTACAGCGCGTCACCGACCGCCGCCGGCTACTTCGACTTCTGGGACAACATCCCGCACTACTACAGCTACAACGCCAACGGCTGGCACTTCATCGCGCTCGACTCGACCAGCCAGTTCGGCCAGACGGCAGCCGGCTCGCCGATGTACAAATGGCTTCAGGACGACCTGAGGACGGACACGCATCCGTGCACGGTCGCCTATTTCCACCACCCGCCGTGGAACATCGGGTCCGAGGGCTACACGACCCGCATGGACGAGATCTGGAGCCTGCTCGCCCAGAACGGCGTCGCGATGGTCCTGACGGGGCACGATCACGACTACCAGCGCTGGGTCCCGCTTGACGCCAGCGGCAATCCGCCAGGCCGCTTCAGCAACGGGGCCGGCACGACCGAGTTCGTCATCGGCACCGGCGGTCATTCCGAGCAGAGCTTCGTCGCCACCGACAAACGCGTCGCAGCGGCTTTCAGCAACACGCAGTTCGGCGCGATGCGCATGGAGCTGAATTCGAGCGGAGCCGCATACCAGTTCGTCACCGCCGCCGGCCAGCGCCTGGATTCCGGATCGGTTCAGTGTCCCGGGACGGCGAGAGATGACGTTGCCCCCTCGACTCCGACCGGCTTGAAGGCGACCGCGGTTTCGCGCGCAGAGATCGATCTCAGCTGGAATCAGAGCAACGACAACGTCGGCGTGACCGGCTACGACATCTTCCGCAACGGCTTCCTGGTCAAGTCGATCGGCCCTGACACCACCTTCGCGGACGCTACGGTCGCGCCCGGCGGGACCTACACCTACACGGTGAGAGCGCGCGACGCCCGCAATCAGTCCAAGTTCAGCTCGAGCGCGTCGGCGACGACTCCGAAGCTCGGGGTGCTGTTCGCCGATGGCTTCGAGGCCGGTGACCTGTCGCAATGGACGAACAACGGCCTCACGGTCTCCGCCAGTCCGGTCTTCTCTGGCTCGTGGGCGGCGCGCGCGGCGAACAACGGCGCAGCCGCCGGGTTCTGGGCCACGAAGAAGCTGGCCACCGGTCAGGCCAACCTCTACTACCAGGCGCGCGTTTACGTCCCCAGCCAGAGCGCAACCCCGATCAACCTGATGCGATTCCGCAGTTCGGCTACGACGCCGGCCAACCTGCTGTCGGTGATGCGCAGCTCGTCGGGCAAGCTGCAGGTCCGCAACGAGACGACCGCGACCACGTCGTCCGCCGGTCCGGCCGTGAGCCTAGGCGCATGGCACACGATCCAGGTGCACGTACGCATCAACGGCGCAACGAGCCAGGTAGACACCTGGCTGGACGGCATCCAATCTCAAACGCTGTCGTTCTCCTTGTCCCTCGGGACAACCCCGATCGGCTGGATCGACCTAGGCGAGCCAACCAAGGGCCGCACGTACGACGTGAGCTTCGACGAGATCGCCGCCGACACCAACCAGATCCCTGACGTGAGCGCGCCCTCGATCCCGACCGGGCTCACTGTAGCCGCGGCTTCGGGGCTCGAGGCCGATCTCTCATGGACGGCTTCCACCGACGACGTCGGCGTGGTGGGCTACGACATCTACCGCAACGGCGCGCTGCTGGCCAGCACCACGGGAACAGGCACCGCCTACGTCGACAAGACGGTCGGCCCCAACCGCTCCTACTTCTACCAAGTGAGTGCCCGCGACGGCTCGAGCAACAAATCGGGGCTGAGCGACCTGGCGACCGTCACCACGCCCGACGTCTTCAGCGACGGCTTCGAGACCGGCGACATGACCCAGTGGGATCCCGGGTCGACCGGCATGACCCCGGAGGCAGGAAGTGGCTTCTCGGGGAGCTACGCCGCACATGCCGTTGCGCTCTCGTCGTCGGCATTCGCGACGAAGACTCTGGGAGCGTCACCCACTGAGCTCTACTACCGCATCCGCTTCAAGATTCAGAGCCAGGGCGCGACGAGCCCGATCAACCTGCTGCGCTTCCGCACGGCCAGCTCTGCATCGCTCTACACGCTTTCAGTGAAGACGACGGGCTCGCTCGCCGCCCGCAACGACGTGACAGGGGTGACGACGCAGAGCCAGACGCAGATCACACGCGGCGTCTGGCACGAGCTGCAGGCGCACCTGCTCATCCAGGGAGTCACCGGCCAGTCCGACGTCTATCTCGACGGCGAGCCGGTCTCCGCCCTGAGCAAGGTCGACAACTTCGCGACGACGGGCATCGGCAAGCTCGAGCTCGGCGACAGCACCGCGCTGCGCACGTTCGACGTCATGTTCGACGATGCGCTCGCGACCGGCAACTTCATCGAGGACGACAGCGCTCCGGCAGCTGCCAGTGACCTGGTTGCAACCTCGACGGCCGGCAACAAGGTAACGCTCTCCTGGGCGCCGGCGACCGACAACATCGCAGTGACGAGTTACGACATCTACCGCGACGGCCTCGTCATCCAGAACATCCCGCCCGGGACGACCTACGCGGACACGAGCGTCCAGCCCGGCACGAGCTACCTCTACGAGGTCCGCGCCAACGACAAGGCGGGCAACACCTCCGACGGGAGCAACCAGCTCACCGTTACCACACCGGCGCTCGACACCTCGCCGCCGAGCAAGCCGGCGGGCTTGAGTGCGACGGCGGCCGGCGCGACCGAGGTCGATCTGCAGTGGGACGCGTCGACCGACGACGTCGGGGTGACCGAGTACCGGGTCTCACGCGACGGCAGCCTGATCAAGACCGTCGACGGCAACACGACAAGCTTCCAGGACCTCACCGCGAAGAGCGACAAGACCTACTCCTACACAGTCGCAGCGGCCGACGCTGCCGGCAACGTGTCCGACCCGAGCGATGCAGCGTCGGCCACGACTCCACACCAAGCCTTCTTCGCCGACGGCTTCGAGAGCGGCAGCCTGGCAACGAACGGCTGGGTCGCCGCAGGCGGCGCGACTGTGCAGCAGGCGCACGTGGCCAGCGGTGCGTGGGGTGCGAGTGCGAGCACGACCGGCACGGCCAGCTGGGCCTGGGCTCCGCTTCCGAGCGCGCAGACAGACGTCACTTACAGCATGAGCTTCGTGGCGGCGAGCGCTTGGACGGGCACCACCGCACTGCTGAAGATGCGGAGCGCGACCGGGGGGTCGATCCTCGGCGTCCAGGTGTCGAGTGCCGGCAAGCTCGCCGTGCGCGACGACGCGGCGGCGACGCCGAAGACGATTTCGAGCCAGACGCTCGTCTCAACCGGGACGTGGCACACGCTCCAGGCTCACCTGCTGGTCGCCGGCACGCTCAGCTCCTATCAGGTGACGCTCGACGGCACTCCTGTGGCGGCGCTCTCCGGCACGGACGACTTCGGGACCGCGCCGGTCGGGCGCATCCAGTTCGCGGACAACTCCGGCGGGAAGACCTACGAGCTGTACTTCGACGACGTGGACGTCGAGGTGCCTTAGCCGGCGAACTCGCCGGCCGCCTGCTGGAACATCTCGATTTGCTGCTGAAGGCCGTCGCCGATCACGGCGCGCACGACGCCGAGCCCCTCGACGATCATCCCGGCCCTTGTCGTCAGACGCAGGAACTCCTCGTCACCGCCAACTTCGTTGAGCTGGTCGTGTGACCCGCGCAGCAAGGCGAACCCGTACAGGTCGCCGCCGTGCGGATAGAGGAGCACGACCTCGAAGTCCTCGATCCGCCCGTCTTGCTGGAGCTTGCCCCAGTACTGGACGCTCTCGCTGAAGACGTCGAGGCTCTTGCCCTCGCGGCCCCGGACTGGCGGTCCCCAGCCGATGAACATTGCCGCTTCTGCCATCGTCATTCCCCCTAGCGGTTGACGCCTCAAAACGTACCGCCGGGGCTACTCGACGACCAGCGGTTCATCCGAATCCGGTCTCTTTTGCATCAGCAGCTTCACCGTCAGCTCGCCTCGGTCGCCGACGACCCACTCCGTCTCGGCCGTGCCGGGCATCACCGGGCCTGCGGTGCTTGCGACGGTGAAGCCGATCCAGTCCTCGACCCACGCGGCAAATTCGGCGTCGTCGAACTCGCCGAAGGGAAATGAGGGATCAGCTTCGACGCGCAACGCCAGCCGTACGTCACGACGCCGGACCCGCTCGTTGAGAGCGTCGCGCAGGCGGTTGTGCCATTCCTGTTCCGAGGGCATGCGCTGACCCTAAAGGGAGACTGAAAGAGGGCGCTCCTAGACTCGACTGGGTGCGCCGAATCGTCATAGCCGGATCGACCGGGTCGATCGGCACCCAGGCTCTCGACGTGGTCTCGCGCTCGCGGGACCTCGAGGTGGTGGCTCTTGCCGCCGACTCGAACGACGTGCTGCTCGTCGAGCAGGCCGACAAGTTCGGCGTGCAGCGGATCGGGCTCTCCGATGACCGCGCCGCTGCCCGGGCTGCCGAGCGCTGGACTTCTGGCGAGGTCCTGAGCGGTCCCGATGGGCTCGTCAGGCTTGTCACCGACAGCGGTGCCGACCTCGTGCTGAACGCGCTCGTCGGCTCAGCCGGCCTCGGTCCGACGGTCGCGTCGCTCGGCGAGGGCATCGACCTGGCGCTCGCGAACAAGGAGAGCCTGGTCGTCGGCGGCGAGCTCGTCATGGCGCTCGCCGAGGCCACCGGCGCAGCGATCATCCCGGTCGACTCCGAGCACTCGGCGCTGTTCCAGCTGATCCGCAGCGAGCGCCGTCCGGGCACCATCGACAAGCTCGTGCTGACGGCCTCGGGCGGTCCCTTCCGCGGGCGCTCACGCGAGGACCTGCAGAACGTGACGGTCGACGAGGCGCTTGCGCACCCGACGTGGGCGATGGGCGGCAAGATCACGATCGACTCGGCGACTCTGATGAACAAGGGCCTCGAGCTGATCGAGGCCTATCACTTGTTCGGCGTCCCGTACGAGCGGATCGACGTGGTCGTTCACCCGCAGTCGATCATCCACGCGCTGATCCACCTGAACGACGGGGCTGCGTTGGCGCATCTCGGGTACCCGGACATGCAAGTGCCGATCTCCTATGCACTCCACTTCCCCGACCGGGCCGACGTCCCGGTGGAGCCGCTCGACCTGCCGAAGCTCGGCCGGCTGACCTTCGAGCCGCCCGATGAGCAGGCGTTCCCGTGCCTGCGGCTGGCGCGCCAGGCGGCTGCTGAGGGCGGCACTGCTCCGTGCGTGATGAACGCCGCCAACGAGGTCGCCGTCCAGGCATTCCTCGAGGGCCAGCTGGCCTTCAACGGGATCCCCGAGATGATCGAACGTGCTCTGGAGTCAGTCGCGCGCCAGCCGCTCACCAGCTTCGACGACCTCTACCTGGCCGACGCGCAGGCTCGCCGCGTGGTCGAGGGGGCGGTTGCGTGAGCTGGCTGATCGTCATCCTCGGCTTCTGCGTGCTGATCATCCTGCACGAGCTCGGCCACTTCAGCGTGGCCAAGGCGGTCGGCATGCGGGTGGAGAAGTTCTCGCTGTTCTTCCCGCCGACGCTCTGGAAGACGAGGCGTGGGGAGACGGAGTACGCGATCGGCGCCATCCCGGCCGGCGGCTATGTCCGCATATCGGGGATGAACCCGAGCGAGGAACTGCCCGACGAGGTGCGCGACCGCGCCTACCACGCACAGCCGGTGTGGAAGCGGATGGCGGTGATCGCGGCCGGACCGCTCGTGAACTTCATCGTCGCGTTCCTGCTGCTGTTGTTGTTCTACACGGCGTTCGGCCCCCGTGACCTGGGTGTCGGCCCGGTGCAGAAGGGCTATCCCGCGTACGGGAAGCTGCACACCGGCGACAAGATCGTCGCCGTCGACGGCAAGGCCGCCTCGCCGGCGAACTCGCCGCAGCTGATTGCGGCCCACACGTGCGCCGGCAAGCCGGTCGCCGGCTGCCGCGCCACGACACCGGCCACGCTCACCGTGCTGCGCAACGGCAAGCGCATCACCTTCAGGATGTTTCCGGTCTACGACCCCAAGGCCGGTCGCACGCGTGTGGGCTTCGCCTACACCGACAACGGCCCGCGCAAGCCGTACTCGTTCTCCAAGGCCGCCTCGACCTCCGCGAACAACTTCTGGTTCATCACGCGCGAGACGGTCAAGCTGCCGGCCTACATCTTCAATGCGCAGAAGCGCCACGAGATCAGTGGGATCGTCGGCGTCTCCGACGCCACCCACAAGGCCGTCTCCCGCGACGCCGGCGACGCGATCTTCCTGTTCGCGGTGATCTCGCTGTCGCTGGCGGTCATCAACCTGTTCCCGTTCCTGCCGTTGGACGGCGGACACATCTTCTGGGCATTCGTGGAGTTCGTGCGACGGCGCCCGGTGCCCTATGCCGTTATGGAGAGGGCAGGAGTCATCGGATTCATGCTGGTAATCGGGCTGTTCATCCTGGGGCTGACAAACGACATAGATCGCCTCACCAGCGGTACCGGAGTGCGGTAGCGCTGATATAAGGGGCCTCTCTACTTAGGGGGAGAGATGGCTACGCAGGCTGAGCAGCAGGAGCACTACAAGGGGCTCGATCAAGGCACCGCGGCCGGAGCGTTCCAGTTCACGGCCAACCGGGTTCCCGACAGGCTCGCGCTGAAGACACTCGACGGCAGCGCGGAGCTGACCTGGGGCGAGTACAACGACCGCGTCAAGAAGGCGGCCGCCGGCCTCAGTTCGCTCGGCCTGAAGAAGGGCGACACGATCGCGATCATGCTCGCGAACCGGCCCGAGTTCCACATCGTCGACGCCGCCGCGATGCATCTGGGCGCGACGCCGTTCTCGATCTACAACACCTACACGGCAGACCAGATCGCCTTCCTGGTCGAGGACGCCGCGCCCACCGTCGCCGTCACCGAGCAGCAGTTCCTCGACCGGCTCGTCAGCGCGCGCGACCGCGACAACGCGCTCGAGCACATCGTCGTGGTGGACGGCGACGCGCCGGAGGGCGGCCTCACGCTCGAGGAGCTGGAGCAGAAGGGCGGCGAGGACTTCGACTTCGACGCCGGCTGGCAGGCGATCGAGCCCGACGACGTGCTCACGCTCATCTACACGTCCGGCACCACTGGCAACCCGAAGGGCGTCCAGATCACGCATCGCAACATCATCGAGACGGTCCGCTCCTACGCGCAGATCATCGACTTCCCCGACGGCGGCCGGATCGTCTCCTACCTGCCGATGGCGCACATCGCAGAGCGCAACGTCTCGCAGTACCTGCCGATGGCGTTCGGCTTCGAGGTGACGTCAATCGAGAACCCGCGCGACCTGGCGGCGGCGCTGCCGCAAGTGCACCCGACGTGGTTCTTCGCCGTCCCACGGATCTACGAGAAGCTGAAGAGCGGCCTGGAGGCGATGCTCGACAACCTCGAGGACGACGAGGCGAAGCAGCGGATCAAGGGGGCGCTCGAGATGTCGCTGAAGCGCGTCGAGGCGATCCAGGCCGGGGAGGAGGTCCCGCAGGACCTCGAGGAGAACTGGCAGAAGGCGGACAAGGAGCTGTTCGCGAACCTGCGCGCGGCGATCGGCCTCGACCAACTGGAGGCCTGCAACGTCGGCGCAGCCCCGACGCCACCGGAGGTCATCAAGTTCTTCCATGCGATTGGTGTCCCGCTGGCGGAGCTGTGGGGGATGTCCGAGACCACGGGGGCGGGAGCCACCAACCCGCCGGACAAGATCCGCATCGGCACCGTTGGTCCGCCGGCACCGGGCATCGAGATCAAGCTGGCCGACGAGGACAACGAGATCCTCATCCGCGGCCCCGTCGTGATGCCGGGCTACCGCAACAACGACGAGCAGACGCGCGAGACGATGACCGACGACGGCTGGCTCATGACCGGCGACATCGGCGAATTCGACGAGGAGGGCTACCTCAAGATCGTCGACCGCAAGAAAGAGCTGATCATCAACGCAGCCGGCAAGAACATGTCGCCGGCGAACATCGAGTCGCACCTCAAGTCCTGCGGGCCGTTGATCGGCCAGGCGATTGCGATCGGCGACGGCCGCCCGTACAACGTCGCGCTGCTCACGCTCGATCCCGACAACCTGCCGGGCTTCCTCAAGGAGGCGGGCATCGACAGCGACACGTCCGACCTCGAGTCACTGGCCGAGAACGAGAAGGTGCTCGAGGCGGTTCAGAAGGAAGTCGACAAGGCCAACGAGCAGATGGCGCGCGTCGAGCAGATCAAGAAGTTCAAGATCCTCCCGACCGAGTGGGAGCCGGGTGGCGATGAGCTCACCCCGACGATGAAGCTCAAGCGCAAGCCGATCGCCGAAAAGTACGAGGACGAGATCGAGGCTCTGTACGCGGGTTAGGGCAGAACCTACCCGCCGAAGCGGGCGCGCAGCGCGTTCACGCTGTTGACGTACTGCTGCGTCTCCGGGTAGAACCCGTGGCTCTTCACGGCGCCCTCGCCCTCGTAGTACGCCGCGGCCGCCGCGTTCGTGTCGCCCCCGAAGTCGTTCAGTAGCTGGCGGAGGTAGAGCACGCCGCCGCGGACGTTGTCGAGCGCGGAGTTCGGGCTCAGCGGATTGCTGGGGGTGAGGCTGCGATTCACCCAGTCCCACGTTCCCGGCATGATCTGCATCACCCCGCGCGCATTGGCGCTCGAGACCATCGCGTTGTTGAAGCCCGACTCCTGGTACGCGATCGCATTGGCGAGGCTGGCGGGCACCCCGTGCTCGGCCGCGATCTGCGCGATCTCTGCGGAGGTCACGCGCTCCGGCGTCGGATTCGGGGCGGCGGCCGGGACGATCGCCTGCGCGGGCGCGGCTGCCGGGTTGGAAGGGGCCGGTGCGCCGGTCGGCAGCTTCACCACGGTGCCGGCGAGCAGGAAGTTCTTCGGGTCGAGGCCGTTCATCCAGGCCAGCTGCTGCATCGAGACGCCCGCCTGGGCGGCGATGCCGCTGAGCGTGTCGCCCGGGCGCACGGTGTAGCCGCCGAGCGCGGGCGGGCCTTCGCTGGACGTGGTGGACGAGGGCACAGGGGTGGCGGACGCGGACGGGATCTGCACCGTCGTCCCGGCGATCGCGAAGCTGCTGGCGCTTACGCCGTTGGCGGCGGCCAGCGCCGAGAGGGATACGCCGTGGGCGGCGGCGATGCCGCTGAGCGTGTCACCGGGCTGGACCGCGTAACTGCCTCCAGGCGCCGCTGCCTGCCCGCTGCTCGAGCCGACCGCGATCGACGAGGACGAGGACGGGGTCGACGAGGCCGAGGGAATCCGGAGCGTCGTGCCGGCGATGGCGAAGCTGTCGGGGCTGACGCCGTTGGCAGCTGCCAGCGCCGAGAGCGAGACACCGTCGGCGGCGGCGATCCCGCTGAGCGTGTCACCCGGCACGACCGTGTAGCCACCGCCCAAAGCACTGCTTGGCGCGCTGGCGGTGCTCGATGCCGCCGACCCGGATGAGGGCGTGATTCCGGCCCCCTGCAGGGCGGCCGAGGCCTCGGAGATGCTCGGAATGTTGATCGTGCTGCCCAGCACCACGGGGGACGCCTCCGACAGACCGTTAGCCGCGGCCAGCGCACGGGTCGTGAAGTTGTTCGCCGCGGCGATCGACCAGAGCGATTCCCCCGACTGGACCACGTGCGGCACCCCCGCGGCGGCCGGCGAGGCGGCCACCAAGCCGGTGACGAGTGCAAGGCCAAATGCCCGTGAAAGGTTCCCCATACCTGGGCGCTTCCCAGCCAACCGGGAGGAGATTCGCGTTATGGCCGCTTGCATGAGGGCGTGCAGGGTTCTCATGGATACCCTCTGAGACATGGCCTCCAAGCGCCAGATATGGGTCGGCGGGGTACCGATAGGCGGCGGTGCGCCGGTCACCGTCCAGACGATGACGAAGACCGAGACCGCCGATTACGAGGCGACCATGCGCCAGATCCGAGCGGCCGCGGACGCCGGCGCCGACATGATCCGCTGCGCGGTCCCGCGCGAGAAGGACGCCGATGTCCTGAAGCAGATCGTCAAGGAATCGCCGATCCCGGTGATCGCCGACATCCACTTCAACCACACGCTGGCCCTGAAGGCGCTCGACGCCGGCGCCCACTGCGTGCGCCTGAACCCTGGCAACATCGGCGGCCCCGAGAAGGTCGCGGAGGTGGCCGAGAAGGCGAAGCAGCTCGGAACGCCGCTGCGGATCGGCGTCAACTCGGGGTCGCTGCCGAAGCACCTGCACGCGCTGGAGGCCGACAACCCGGTCGAGGCACTGGTGCAGGCAGCCGTCGAGTTCGTGGAGCTGATGGAGCGGCTCGAGTTCGAGAACTTCAAGGTGTCGATCAAGTCGACGAGCGTGCCGAACACGATCGCGTCGAACCGCCTGCTGGCGTCGAAGATCGACTACCCGCTGCACCTGGGCATCACCGAGGCCGGAACCAAGTGGTCGGGCTCGCTCAAGTCCGCGGTCGGCCTCGGCACGCTGCTGGCGGACGGTGTCGGCGACACCATCCGCATCTCGCTTTCGACCTTCCAGGCCGAGGAGGAGGTCAAGGTCGCATGGGAGATCCTGAAGGCGCTGAAGCTGCGCGAGCGCGGCCCCGTGTTGATCGCCTGCCCGACCTGCGGCCGCCTGCAGTTCGACATGGACACCGTCGTCGCCGAGATCGAGCGGCGGCTCGAGCAGTACGAGCAGCCGATCGAAGTGGCCGTGCTGGGCTGCGCCGTCAACGGCATCGGCGAGGCGAGCCACGCCGACTTCGGCATCACCGGCGCCAAGAACGAGGGCCTGATCTTCGCCCACGGCAAGCCGCTGCGGAAGGTGCCGCAGGCGCGTCTCGTGGACGAGCTGTTCGCCGAGATCGACAAGTCGCTGCAGATCGGCCGTGTCGAGGTGGACGAGTCGAAGTCCGCCGAGGGCGCCGAGTGGCTGCAGAAGATCGAGGATGAGAACGCCGACGAGATGACGCCCGAGCGCATGGCCGCGCTCGAGGCCGAACAGGCACGGAAGGAGGCGGAGAACGCGACCGTCGTCCGCCTCGACGAGTCAGTGTCTCCTACCGCCGGACGCCGCTTCACCCGAGCCTGATCGTCTGTACGCTCGGCTCGGTTGAGCGAGCTGAATGACAGGCTGCGTGCGGCCTACGAGGGATTCGGCCGCGGGGACATCGACGCGGTGCTGTCGGTCATGGATCCGGACATCGAATGGGATGCCACGGATGCGCTGGCGCATACCGGCCGCTACCACGGTCACGGGGGTGTTGCCGAGTACATCGAGAGCCTGTCGGATGCGTGGCAGGAGTTCGAGCTCAACCCGGAGCAGTTCACGGAGTCCCGCGGCGGCGCTCACGTCATGGTGCTGGGCAACGTGAAGGGAAGGCTCGTCGCGAATGGCCAGCACGTGGAGGCGCGCTTTGCGCACGTGCTGGAGCTGGACGACGAGGGCATGGTGACGCGGCTGAAGGTCTGCTTGGACCGCGAGGCGGCGCTGCGGGCGATGCCCGCGTCGCAGGCGCCCTGAGGGCAGCGCAGGCGCGAGCTAGCGCGCGCTCGGCGGCGGGTCCGCCAGCGCCGTGGCGACGCGCGACCGGTTCGTCACACCGTTGAAGGTCCAGCGCAGCTGCCACTTGCCCTTGCTCGACCCGCGCAGGCTGACCAGGAAGTAGCCCCGTGCCCTGACGCGCTTCACCACGCGGCCGGAGTGGAGGATCTGGATCTGCTGCGGCGAGCGTCCGCGCGGGCGGGCACGCCCGAATACCTGGACGCCCCGGTTGCCCGCCGGCTTGCGGACGTAAATCGGCGTCTGGAAGGCCTCGAAGGTCGGCTGCTTCGGCGATGCGTACTTGAAGTGAACGCCCGGCGACTCGCAGCGCACCGCGTTCAGGCCCCAGAGCAGGCCGGTCTGGTAGCGGCCGTAGCGCTCGTTGGTGCCCGGCTCGAACTGCGTCAGGATCGGGTCGTCGATCAGGAGGTATTGCGAGTAGGTCTTGACGCGCCGCGAAACGTACGAGTCGTACTCGGCCTCGTTGAGGATCGCTGCCTGCTTCGAGATCGGTGCGCCGAAGCCGACGCAGTCCGGCGGGTCGGTCTGGATGCCGAACTCGGTCGAGTAGATCGACAGCCCCTTGCGCACGCGCCGCGTCTTGGCAATCCGGTCGAGTGCCTTCGTGACGCGGCCGATCTGGCCGATCGTCGCGTCGTCCGGGCTGGGCAGGTGGTAGCGCGGCCCGACGGGCTTCGTGTACGGGTGGATCGAGAAACCGCTCGTAACGATCTTCGGGAACGGGCTACAGCCGCGCGCTTTCGCCGCGCTGCCCCGGAAGGGCCTGTAGTTGGCGTCCACGCAGAAGAACTCGCGCAGCCAGAGCAGCGGCTTGATCGTGTTCAGGGTGCCGAGCCTCGTCTGGCCGATCGGCAGCACCTCGCCGAAGAGGATCGTGTCCTTGCCGTGGCCAGTGGCCGCGAAGGCGTTGGTGGCTGCCACGTACAGGCGCCGGTACTGATCGGCGGCGGTGGGCACCATCTTGCCGCGTATGCGCTCCGACAGCGGCTGGATGAACTGTGGGTGGTTCGGCTCGTTCCAGACGCTCCACATGCCCACGCGCGGCAGCCCCTGCGTGCCGGAGTAGCGCCGGCCGATGGCGCGCACGAACTGCCCGTACTCCTTCGGGTCCGTCTTCCAGACGCCCAGGTACTTCTTCGTCGGGCCGGTCGTCGCCCATTCGGGCGCGGGCGGTCCGACCATCAGGAGCGGAGTCATGCCACGCGCCACGATCCCGCGGACGGCGGCATCGAGGGCGTCCCAGGCGCCGGCGGGATACGCGGAGGGGTCGGTCGCGTCGAAGCTGGGCCGGCGGCGGGTCGCCGGATCGGGGGCGATGTC
The DNA here is from genome assembly GCA_036269895.1 of Thermoleophilaceae bacterium. Lineage (GTDB taxonomy): Bacteria > Actinomycetota > Thermoleophilia > Solirubrobacterales > Thermoleophilaceae > DATBDN01. The sequence continues at coordinate 36,496 of DATBDN010000069.1, read as the reverse complement.
ACGCCACTCGACGCGGACCTTGACTATGTTCGTCCCGAGCGCCTTGAACTGGTCGAGCGCGAAGTTGCGCGGGCCGTCGCCGAGCGTCAGCAGCTGTGTCGAGTCCTCCATCATCGTCAGCTGGCTGCGGTTGGCAACGGCGGCGCTTGGCGCGCTCAGCGCAGCCGTGAGCGCGCAGACGGACAGAATCGAGGCGGTAAGCAGTCGTCTCATGTGCGAGCCGCGGGAGGCTACTGGGGTAACCCCTGCTGACGTCGCAGGTTGCGGCGGGGATAAGGTCCCCGCGGTGACGCGTCTCTCCAACTTCGTACTCCCAACTGAGAAGGAAGCGCCCGCCGACGCGGAGGCGCTCTCCCACAAGCTCTTGGTGCGTGCCGGCCTCATCCGCCAAGTGTCGTCTGGGCTGTGGACGTTCATGCCGGCGGGCTGGCGCGCACACCGCAAAGTCGAGCAGATCATCCGCGATGAGCTGGACGCGATCGGCGGCCAGGAGATGCTGATGCCGGTCATGTTGCCGGCCGAACTGTGGCGCAAGACCGGCCGCTACGACATCGACGAGCTGTTCAAGCTGAAGGACAGGCGCGGCGCGGACTTCGTGCTGGCAATGACGCACGAAGAATGCGTCACGTTCCACGCCTCGCGCTTCCTGCGCTCCTACCGCGACCTACCTCGGATCCTCTACCACTTTCAGACGAAGGAGCGCGACGAGCCGCGGCCGCGTGCGGGCCTGCTGCGCACGCGCGAGTTCATCATGAAGGACTCGTACTCGTTCGACCGCGACTTCGAGGGACTCGACGCTTCGTACGCGAAGCACATCGTCGCCTACGACCGGATCTTCGACCGCGCCGGGCTGGAGTGGTATCGCGTCGAGTCGGACGTCGGGATGATGGGTGGCACCGGCGCCCACGAGTACATGGCGCCGGCCGCGGCCGGCGAGAACGAGGTGGCGTTGGCGGACGGCTACGCCGCGAACGTGGAGATCGCGGCTGCAGAGCCTCAGCGCGTGGGCGGGCTCGAGTCACTGTCGTCGCCGGAGGTCGTCGACACCCCGGGGGCGACCACGATCGAGGCAGTGTCGGGAGCGCTCGGCGTCCCTGCGGGCGCGCTGATCAAGGCGATGCCGGTGATCGTGGAGGGCCGCGGGCCGGTGCTGGTACTGGTGCGGGGCGACCATCAGCTGAACGAGATCAAGCTGCAGAATGCGTTCAAGGCAGCGGCGCGGCCGGCCCAGGAGGACGAGGTCCGCGAGCTGTTCGGGACGCACCCGGGGTTCATAGGGCCGATCGGGGTGAAGGTGCCCGTGGCGGCCGATCTGGCGCTGCGAGACGGCGGCGGCTATGTCGCAGGCGCGAACGAGCCGGACAGGCACGTGCGCGGCGTCGAGCCCGGCCGCGACTTCGAGCCCGACTGGGTCGACGTCCGGTCGGTGGTGGCGGGGGACAAGGCGCCGACCGGCGGGACGATCCGCATCGAGCCGGCGATCGAGATCGGCAACATCTTCAAGCTCGGGACGCGATATTCGGTCCCGCTGGACGCGATGTACCTGGACGAGAACGGCAAGGAGCAGCCGCTCGTGATGGGCTCATACGGCGTCGGCCCAGCGCGGATCATGGCGGCCGCGGTCGAGCAGTTCGGCGACGAGGCGGGAATCTCCTGGCCGCGCTCGATCGCGCCGTTCGACGTCGAGCTCGTGGGTCTCGGCAAGGAGGGAGAGGAGGCGTACGACGTGGCTGAGCGGCTGTACGCGGATCTCCGCGGGACCGGCCTCAGTGTCCTCTACGACGACCGCGGCGCAAGCCCTGGCGAGAAGTTCGCCGACGCCGAGCTCTTGGGCTGCCCGCTGCGCGTGACCGTCGGCCGGAAGACGCTGGAGGCCGGCGAGCTGGAGGCGCAGGTGCGCCGCGGACGCGAAAAGCGCTCGCTGCCGCTGGAGGGCGCGGCCGACGCGGTCGAGGCGCTCTGGCGCGAGCTGCCCTGACGAAATGGAGGGGCGGCGCCGCCGATTCGAGCTGACGCGCGGACGCCTCCTCGGCTACGACCGCGACTACGCGCCTCCCCCGGAGACGCTCCCGGGCGCGCCTCTGAACCCCTGGACGATCCCGAATGCGATCGGCTTCATCCGGCTTGCGCTGATCCCGGTTTTTCTCGTGCTCGCGCTCGGCTCCGGCGACGGCCGGTACGCGCCCGCGTCGATCATCTACGCGGTCATCGGCGGCACCGACTATCTCGACGGGATGGCGGCTCGCATCACCGGTCAGTTCAGCCGGCTTGGGGTGCTGCTCGACCCGGTGGTCGACCGGCTGCTCGTCATCTCGGGCGTGATCGTCTGCTGGAAGTTCGAGCTGCTGCCGCGCTGGGCGCTCGCGCTGCTGGTGGCGCGCGAGCTGTTCATGCTCGTCATCTCGCAGATCGCGCTCGCCAAGCACGTCGGCGACATCAAGGTGAACATGCTCGGCCGCTGGGCCGTCTGGCCGACGATGTTCTCGATCTTCCTGGCGATGGTGTCGACGACCTGGGTGGCGGAAGCGCTGCTGTACCTGGGGCTCGCGATGACGCTCGGCGCGACGGTGCTCTACGTGCGCGCGGGGCTCAAGGCGCTGCGCGAGCGGAGCGCGCAATCGCGAGCGCCCGAGGCCTAGAGCTCGCACCCTCGATCCGGATCAGCAGATCGCCGTGGCGCCAGAGCAACACGTTGCCGGCGGTGCGCACGCTGTCGGTGCGGATCTGGCCGGTCCTGTCGAGATACGCGTACTGATGGGGGGCGCCGTGGATCCAGAGCGCGCGCTCGCCGTCGATCCTCACGCGGTCGGCCTTCGTGCCGGGAGGCAGGAACTTGGCGAGATAGCGCATCTCCAGGCGCCCCTGAACCTCGGAGACGACGATCGTGTGCGGGTACACGAGGCCGAGCTGGCCGCCGGGCGGGAACGCCTCGTAGTAGACGGTCGGCTGGCCGAGCCCAGTGGGGAGGACGGGCGTGAAGGCCAGCTTCGAGCGCGCATCGGCAAGCGCCATCCGCCGCCCAAGCCCCAGGCGCTGCCCGCGGGCCTGCGGGAGCGGAGCAGGAACCCGCTCGACGCGGACGCTGCGAAGCCCGAGCCAATCGAGCACGGGATCGCGAATGGCCGGAATCGCGGCAGCGGTCGCCGCCAGGAGGAGAAGCGCGGCCACGGCGATGACGAGCGGCCGCCGCAGCCGGATTGGATGACGTCGGGCCGCGATGTCCCCGGCATGACCGCGTGTCACTCCTCCGATTCGGGGTACCACCGCGGCAGCGAGGTCTGGGGTCGGCGGCCATTCGGCATCCGCCGCAGCCGCTCGAAGCATCTGCTCGACCGTCATGCCTGCACCTCGATCTGCTCGCGCAGCCGTGCCAGCGCTCGCGCCAGCCGCGACTTCACCGTTCCGCGTGGGATGCCCAGCGCTTCGGCCGTCTCTTCCTCGGACAGGTCCAGGAAGTAGCGGTAGCCAATCACCAGGCGATCGTCCTCGCTCATCGCGCCTACGACCCGCAGCAGCCGTTCGTGGTCGGCACGGGCGGTCGCCTCCTCGTCGGTGCCGGCGGGGGCCGGGTCGAGCGCCCGCAGCGCCAGCGCCGCCTGACGCCCGGCATGTCGGCGCCGGTTGCGCGCCTCGTTCACCACGATCTTCAGCAGCCACGGCCTGAACGGCGCGCCCTCGCGAAAGCGTGGCAGCGCCTGCCACGCCTTCACGAAGCCCTCCTGGGCCGCATCCTCCGCCTCGGCGGCTGATCCCGTGACGAGATATGCCGCCCGGAACGCGACCTGCTGGTGTTCCCGCACTAGCTCTGCGTAGGCGGCTGCGTCTATGCGGCACCCCAACGCCCGCGCCGGCGCATCAGCAGCACGAGCAGCGCGGATCCGACCGTGGCCAGCGACAGCACCCAGACCCACGGGAAGCCGCTCGTCTCGTCGGGCGTCGACACCGCCTTCGGATGGTGTGAGTCAGCGGAGGGGATCAGCTGCGTGAGCCCCGTCCCGACACTTATCGGCGACGACTGCTCGGAGCCGATGTGTACCCCGCGCACGTGCATCTCGGTCGTCCATGGACCCTTGTCGGTGAACGCGACTTTGCCGTACCCGATCCCGTTCAGGTCGGTCTTGCTCGCACGCACGCGGATCACTCGCCCGGACGCGCTGCGGAACGTGATCAAGGGATGCGCGCCCACGACAGGATGGGCGGAACCGCCGGACGGCGGGGGGTCGCGAAATGCAATGACCGAGAAGCTGATCGGGGTCCCCACCTGGCTCTTCTCGGGATAGGTGTCGAACTCGACACCCGCCTTCGCGTGTGCGACGGCAGGGACCGCCAACAGCATGCTCGTGATGATGAGGGTTGCTCTGCGCATGCCCGTGTACACCGCCCGGCGCATCCAGGTTCCCGGAATTTGGTCGAAAACACCCACCCTCAACCTCTGGTCGAGGCTATACTCGCCGCTCCTCATGGCCGAAGACGATCTCGCTTACGACAGTTTCCCTGACCTCGGCGCGCTCAGCGATGAAGAGCTGAAGCAGCTGATTCAACGTCATACCGAGGAGGAGCAGGAGGTCTCGTACCGCCGCCGCATCCTGCACGGGAAGATCGACATCCTCCGGGCGGAGCTCGTGAACCGCCTGCGCAAGAAGCATCAGGAGGGCGAGTCGGTCATCACCGGCGCCGACGTCCAGCAGCTCACGGACATCCTGGCCGGCAAGACCGTCCCCGACTCCAGCCTCGAGTAGCCCGCGGGACCCGGCCATGCAGTGCCCCGAGTGCGGATTCGACAACGCGGAAGGCGCGAACTACTGCCAGAAGTGCGGCGCGTACCTGGCCGCGACCGGCGAGTTCCGCAAGCGCGACACCACGGAGGCGTACACGGTCGACGAAGGCACCGGCGCGCTCAAGCCCGTTGACCTGGACCGCGTCACCTCTGAGGGCGCCACGCTCGTCATCCGCACCGGCGGGGGCCGCGGCGGCGAGACGTTCCCGATCGACCACGACCGCATGACGATCGGCCGCAATCCTGACGCCGAGATCTTCCTCGACGACGTGACCGTGTCCCGCAACCACGCGATGCTCGTGCGGCGCCCCGACGGGACCTACATCGACGACCTCGGCTCGCTGAACGGAACCTACGTGAACAAGCGCCGGATCGAATCGCACCGGCTGGTCGATGGCGACGAGCTTCAGGTCGGCAAGTACAAGCTGACGTACCTCGAGCGGTGAACCCCGAGCTCCGCACCAACGACCGCCGTGAAGTCACGGCCCCGACGCCCCAGCGCAGCGGCAAGTCGCTGACGATCGGCGCCGTCTGCAAGCAACTCGAGCGCGAGTTCCCGGACATCTCGATCTCGAAGATCCGCTACCTCGAGGGTCAGAAGCTGCTCCAGCCGCGCCGCACGCAGGGTGGTTACCGCCTTTACACCCAGGCCGACGTGCAGCGACTGCGGACGATCCTGCGGCTGCAGCGCGACGAGTTCCTGCCGCTGCGCGTGATCCGCCAGGAGCTGGCTGCAGGCCGCACCGACGAGTCCGTCGGCGTGGGAGAGGCGCAGGCGCGGCCGCGCCGCGCGACTGTGGCCATGCGCGGCACCGGCTCGCACTACAGCCTCGACGAGATCCTCGAGGAGACCGGCGCGGAGCGCGCGCTCGTGCGCGAGCTCGAGGAGTACGGGGTCATCAAGGGCGAGAAGCGCGAGGGCGAGACCTGGTACGACGACACCGAGATCGAGATCATCCGGGCGGTAGCCGAACTCGCTCGCTTCGGCGTCGGCGGCCGCAACCTGCGCGTCTTCCGTACGTCGGCCGATCGCGAAGCCGCGCTGCTCGAGCAGATCCTGGCTCCCGCGCTGCGCTCGCGCAATCCCGAACGCCGCCGCGAGGCGGTGGAGGCGCTGGAGAACCTTGCAGCGATAGCGTCCCACCTGAAGCACCTGCTTCTCATCAGGGACCTCCGCCGCCTATCGGGCCAATAGACCTCCGCGCGCACATCCGCGACATTCCGGACTTCCCGAAGCCCGGCATCGTCTTCCGAGACATCACGCCGCTGCTATTGCACCCGGACGCGTTCTCGTATGCCATCGACCTGATCGCGGCGTTCGCGTCGGAGCGCGCCGTCGACGTCGTCGCGGCCGCCGAGGCGCGTGGCTTCATCCTCGGCGGCGCCGTCGCCCGCACGATCGAGGCCGGCTTCATCCCAGTGCGCAAGCCCGGCAAGCTGCCGTGGAACACGCACTCGGCCGAGTACGTCCTGGAGTACGGCGTCGACGCACTCGAGATCCACCGCGACGCCGTCGCGGACGGGGCGCGCGTGCTGGTGCACGACGACCTGCTGGCGACTGGCGGGACCGCCGCGGCGGTGTGTGACCTCATCCGGCAGGCAGGCGGCGAGGTCGTGGGCTGCTCGTTCTTGGCCGAGCTTGCGTTCCTGCGCGGCCGCGAGAAGCTCCCGGGCTGCGAAGTGCAGAGCCTCGTCGTCTACGACTCCGAGTAGCCGTGCCGACGGTCGTGCGATCACGGACTATCCCTGCGCCGCAGCAGCAGGTATGGGAGCTCGTGTCCGATCCCTACCACCTGCCGCGCTGGTGGCCAACCGTCCAGCGCGTCGAGGACGTATCGGAGGTCGCCTGGACGACTGTCGCCACCTCCCCGCGTGGCCGCGCCGTGCGCTTCGACTGGTCACGCGTCTACATCGAGCCGCCGGAGCGCATCGTCTGGCGCCAGGAACTGGCACAGACGCCCTTCGAGCGCTTCCTGCGCGAGTCGGTCACCGGCGTGATCCTGGAGGGCGCCGGCGAGACGACGAAGGTGGAGCTGCGGATCGTGCGCAAGCTGCGCGGCCTGGCCCGCTTCGGCGGGATCCAGATGCGGCGAGCCGCTCGCAAGGAGCTCGACCGGGCGCTCGACCAGCTCGAGGCGGTAATCGCGTGAGAGGGCTGACCCCCCTCCACGTGGGCGACAGACCCGCGCCTGATCCGCGGATGCGCTGGTGGGGCTGGGGCGTCGATCGCGATGCAATGGAGCTGCCGGCGTCGGCCCAGGCACTGATCGAGAGCGGGCTCGGCGTCAAGCAGCCGGCGCCGCCGCGTGTGGACCTCGGCGCGATCGAATTGCCGCCCTCGCGGCTGGAGCCGGCGGTACGCTCGCGAATCGAGTCGATCGTCGGCGACGCCGCCGTCCGCGACGATCAACTGGCGCGCGTGGGACACGCGGCCGGCCGCAGCTACCCAGACCTGATCCGGCTGCGAAGCGGCGCTGTCAGCGGCCCTGATGCGGTGGTCTACCCGGCCAGCCACGACGAGGTGCGCGCCGTGCTCGAGCTGTGTGCGGACGCGGCCGTGGCGGTGGTCCCGTTCGGCGGCGGGACGAGCGTGGTCGGCGGCGTGGAGCCCGACGCGGGGTCGTTCGCTGCCGTCATCACGCTCGACCTGGCCCGGATGGCCTCGTTGATCGAGCTCGACGAGGTGTCGCTGACCGCGCGCGTCGGCCCCGGCATCAGCGGCCCGCAGCTGGAGGCGCAGCTCGCGAGCTACGAGCTCACGCTCGGCCACCTGCCGCAGTCCTGGGAGTACGTGACGATCGGCGGCGCGGTGGCCACGCGCTCAGCGGGTCAGGCCTCGACCGGCTACGGGCGAATCGACAAGCTCGTGCTCGGGCTGCGAATGGCGGCGCCTGCGGGGGAGATCGACGTGAAGCCCTATCCCGGCACGGCGGGGCCGACGCCGGCTCTGCGCGAGCTGCTCGTGGGCTCGGAGGGCACGCTCGGGGTGATCACCGAGGCAACGCTGGCGGTGCGGCCGCTGCCCGAGGTCCGCCAGTACGAAGGCTGGTCGTTCAAGTCGTTCGGCGCAGGCGTGGAAGCGCTCCGAGAGCTCGAGCAGGCGCGCGCTGCAGGCGACGTCTCGCGCCTGTCGGACGAGGCCGAGACGAGGACGTCGCTGGCGAGCGCCGGGGAGTCGGGCGGACCACTGGCCAAGCTCTGGCGCCGGTACCTCAAGCTGCGCGGCCACGAAGGTGGCTGCGTCGCGATCCTGGGGTTCGAGGGCGAGGCCGACGAGGCGCTCGATCGAGCGAATCGTGCCCGCATGCTGCTTCGCTCGGCCGGAGGCCTGCGGCTCGGGTCGCGCCCTGGCGCCGCCTGGCAGGCCCAGCGCTTCCGCGCGCCATACCTGCGCGACGAACTGCTCGATCGTGGGGTGATGGTCGAGACGCTCGAGACGGCGACTACGTGGCGCAACCTGCCGTACCTGTACGCCGCGGTCGCGGATGCGCTGCGGGCCTCGCTCGCCGCGCGCGGCACGCCGCCACTTGTCATGTGCCACGTCTCGCACCTGTATCCGTCGGGAGCGTCGCTCTACTACACGTTCATGGCCGCACAGCAGCGCGGCGAGGAAATCGAGCAGTGGCACGCCGCCAAGAACGCCGCTTGCGACGCGATCATCGGCGCCGGCGGCACGATCAGCCACCACCACGCGATCGGCCGCGACCATGCAGCGTGGCTCGGCGACGAGATTGGCCAGGTCGGCGTGGACCTGCTGCGCGCGGCGAAGGCGCGCCTCGACCCCCGGGGCATCATGAACCCGGGGAAGCTGCTGCCCTAAGGCGTCGTCTGCGTTCCTGTGCTGGTGCCTGAGCCGTTCGACTGCTGCGGCGCCGTCAGCGGTCCGCGCATCACCGACGTGCCGTGGGCGACGTTCTTGCCGGCCGTCGGCTGGTAAGTCACGTCGAGGAACTTGTAGTTCTGCCAGCCGTTGGGCAAGCGCGCGGCACCCTGGAAGTTGCCCTGCTTGTCGGTGACGTCCGCGGCCAGCGGCACGAGCTGCTTGTCACTGTTGTACAGCCAGAGCACGTACTTGTTGTTGCCCGTGCTTGGCGGCAGCTTGGCGCGCACCACCGCCAGAGTCTGGTTCCCGGTCTGGTAGATGAGCGCGGCGCCCGTGCCCTTGAAGCTCTTGCCGATCGGCGCAAGCACGGCCTGGGCGACGACCTGGCCCTGCTGGCCCTGGGTAGACGTCGGAGTTGTGTTGGTGCCGGAGGAAGCGGAGGTCTTCTTGCTGTTGTCGCTGCCGCCGAACAGCTTGATGCCGCCGAAGATGAGCAGCGCGAGCACCACGACGATCCCTAGCCCGGCGAGGATGCGCCGCCGCAGCAGCGCCGATTGGGCGGCGGAGGAGAGTGCGCCGCTGGAACCGCCAAGTCCACGGCGCGACGCCGCGGCGGGGGTGGTCGCGGGAGCCGCGTCGGCGTCACCGTTGCTCGCAGCGGCGCGCTCGCGGCTGCGCGGGCGGCCACCGGCCTCACCGACCGGAATGGCAGGTCGCTTGCCGTCGGGATAGAAGCCGTCGAGCGCGTCGAGCAGCGAGTACGCCCAGATCCGGGCCGGCTCGGAGCGCTTCAGGTGGCCGCGGGTGGCCTGCGCCTCGGGCCCAGCCTGCTGACCGAGGATGTAATCGGCCACCTGTCCGCGCCACTGAGGGTCGACGAATTCCGCGGTCGACGGCGCGAGATTGGCCAGCGCCTCGCGCGCGAGCTCGCGCACACGGGCAGGGGGAAGATCGAGCATCTCGCCGATCTCTTCATAGCTGCGGTCCTGGCGCAGGACGATCTCGATGATCGCCCGCTGGTCCTCAGCCAGCTGGTCGAACGTGGCCATCGGGAGATGAAGGGTACTTTCATATCCGTGTCAGACGCGCCGACTTACGCAATTCCGATGCAGGAGACGCTCGACGGGGTGCTCGGCTTCGAGGTCCTGGACATGGGCCGGGACCATGCGAGTGGGCGGTTCGAGGTCGCCAATCGGCACCGTCAGCCGTTCGGGATCGTCCATGGCGGCGTATACGCGGCGTTCGCCGAGGGCTTGTGCTCGGGGGCGACCTACGTGCAGGTCAAGGAGGGCGGGAAGATCGCGGTCGGCTCGTCGAACTTCACGAGCTTCCTACGTCCGGTGTCGGAAGGCGTCGTGACCGCGACGGCGCGCGCGCTCCACAGCGGCCGCACGAGCTGGGTGTGGGAGTGCGAGTTCACTACCGAGCAGGGCAAGCGCTGCGCAGTGACGCGCGTGACGCTCGCGGTGATCGATCCTCAGCCGCGGTAGCGGTTTGTTATCGGCATGCGGCGGTCGCGGCCGAACGCCTTCATCGAGATGCGAATGCCCGGCGGCGCCTGGCGGCGCTTGTACTCGGCCAGGTCGACCAAGCGGATGACGCGCCGCACCTCGTCGCCCGGAAGCCCCCGCGCGCTCAGCTCCTCGGCGTCGAGGTCCTGCTCGACATAGCCCTCGAGGATCGCGTCCAGCACGTCGTACGTCGGCAGCGACTGATCGTCGCGCTGCTCGTAGCGCAGCTCCGCGGACGGCGGGCGCTCGATCACCGAATGCGGGACGAGCTCGCGGCCGGCCCGCTGGTTGCGCCACTCGACGAGCCGGTAGACGGTGCCCTTGAAGACGTCCTTGAGCACGGCGAAGCCGCCCGCCATGTCGCCGTAAAGCGTCGCGTAGCCGACCGACATCTCCGACTTGTTGCCGGTCGTCAGCACCAGCCAGCCGAACTTGTTCGACAGCGCCATGATCAGGTTGCCGCGAATGCGCGCCTGCAGGTTCTCCTCGGTGATGTCGGGCTCGGTGCTCTCGAACGTGTCCGCGAGCACGCGCTCGAAGGCCTCCATCGGCTCCTCGATGCGCAGGTCGGCCAGGTCTGTCCCCAGGTTGCGCGCGATCGCCCGGGCGTCCTCCTGGGTCTCGCCTGACGAGTACGGCGAGGGCATGACCACGCAGGTGACGCGCTCCGGGCCGAGGGCGTCGACCGCGATCAGCGCGACGAGCGCCGAGTCGATTCCTCCTGACAGGCCGAACACGACGCGCTTGAAGCCGTTCTTCTCGACGTAGTCGCGCACGCCCAGCACGAGTGCGGAGTAGACCTCGTCGAGCTCGTCCTTCAGCGGCGTCTTCGAGCCGCCCATGTTGCCGCCGCGGGGCGAGCCATCCGGGCCGTCGCCGCCGACTGCCACCGGCTCGCGAACCGGCCGCGCGGCCAGCCGCGCGATGGTGGCAACCGGGTTGGCACCGCGCACGCGCTCGGCGTAAACCGCATCGCGGTGGCGTGCGTCCTGGAGGCGCCGCGTGGTCACGGCCCCGAGGTCGAGCGTGCAGACCGTGAACGCTTCCTCGAACTGCGGAGCGCGCGCTATGACCTCGCCGTCCTGGTCGATCGCGACCGAGTGGCCGTCGAAGACGAGCTCGTCCTGGCCCCCGACCAGGTTGCAGAAAACGACCGCGGCGACGTTGTCGCGTGCGCGCTGGGCGAGCATCTGCTCGCGTTCGTGCCCCTTGCCGGCGTGGTAGGGCGAGGCGGAGATGTTCGCGATCACCTGTGCGCCGGCGAGGGCCTCGGACGTGGCGGGCGGGCCGGGCTGCCAGATGTCCTCGCAGACCGTGAGTCCGACCGGGATGCCGTCGATCTCGATGAGCGCGGGCTCGGTCCCCTGTTGGAAGTAGCGCTGCTCGTCGAACACGCCGTAGTTGGGGAGATAGGTCTTGCGGTAGACGGCCTGAACCTGGCCGTCCGCGAGCACGGCGGCGGCGTTGTAGACGTCGTCGCGAAGCTGCGGATACCCGACGATCGCGACCACGTCCTCGGCGGCCTCGGCGAGCTCCTCGAGCCGCTCGGCTGCGCGGCGCAGGAAGTGCGTCTTGATGAGCAGGTCCTCGGGCGGGTAGCCGGTCAGCGCCAGCTCGGGGAACAACACGAGCTGAGCGCCCTCGGAGCGAGCGCGGTCGATGCCTGCACGGATCTTCTCCGCGTTGCCATCGAGATCACCGACGGTCGAGTCGATCTGGGCGAGCGCAACGGTCAGCCTGCTCATGTTGTAAGTATCGCTACCCATGCTCACCTCATTCACCGCGCACTTGCAGAAGGGAGCGAACAAGGGGGCCTGGACCTATGTGGTGATGGACGGGTCGGCCGAGTTCTTCGGGACCCGCGGCCTGGTGAAGGTCCGCGGGACTACGTCGGGTCAGGGCGCCTTCAATCCGAGCGAGCGCTTCAACGCGATCACCCGCGCGGCTGCCTCGGCGACGCGGGCACGGAAGCGCTTCGACTGCTTGGCTCCCGTCAGCAGCTGCTTGTAGACGACTGGAAAGCTGCCGGGCCCCGTCAGCAGCAGCAGGTCGGCTCCCGCGGCGACCGAGCGCAGCGCGGCCAGCTCGATCGAGCTGCGCGCCAGGACCGCCGCGGCCTCCATGCTGTCGGTGACCACGACGCCCTTGAAGCCGAGCTTGCCGCGCAGCAGCGTGGTCAGGATCGGCTTCGATTGCGACGCGATGTTCTTCGGGTCGAGACCGGTGAAGAGGGCGTGCGACGCCATGACGAGCGGCGCACCCGCCTTGATGCCGGCGGCGAAAGGCGGCAGGTCGCGCGTGGCGAGCGCCGCGCGCGGTGACGAGATGGTCACGGGCTTGTCGTCGGTGTTGCTACCGGCTTCGCCCAGGCCGGGGAAGTGCTTGAGCGTGGGGGCGACCTCCGTCCCGCGGTAGCCGGACACCGCTGCGCGTGTCAGCGCCGACACGTCCGCGGCGCCACCAGGGAAGGCGCGGCCCGTCATCACGGACCCCTGCCCCCCGACGTCGGCCACCGGCGCAAGTGTCACGTTCACGCCGGCGTCGGTGAGGCCCCTGGCGGCGGCATGCGCCTGCGTCTTGGCGGCGAGCTCGGTCGGCGTCGCGCCCTGAGACGCTGTCGGCGGCACCCAGGGGAGGATCCGGATCGGCCCGCCTTCCTGGTCGGTGGCGATCAGCACGCGGTGACGTCCGGCGCGCTGCAGCCTCCGAGTGAGCGCGCGTGTGCTGGCTGGCGTCGCAGCGTTGGCCCGGAAGAGGATCACGCCCGACGCACGGCCCTGGCGAAGCGCGCGTTGCACGTAGCCGGGCGGCGTCGTGCCGTGGAAGGCGATCATCAGGATCTCGCCGATCTGGCGCTCGAGCGACAACCCCTTGGCCTTCTTCACCGCCTGCGCCGGCGGCTTGGCCGCGGCAACGCTCGGCTTCGGCTTGCTCGACCCGCCGCCCGCACCGACGACGATGCCGACGACGAGCGCTGCGAACGCGGTCACGCAGAGCGCGACCAAGCGCCGGCGCGCGGGACCGGGCGGAGGATGAGGGAGCATCGCGGCGGAAACCTAGACTGGCGCCATCGCAGCCGCGTTCGAACGGACCCCAAGCGCCTTCGAAGCGCGAGCGCTCGAGAAGCGGTACGGATCGAAACGCGCGTTGGCCGGCGTCGATCTGGAGGTTCGCCACGGCGAAATCGTCGGGCTGCTCGGGCCGAACGGGGCCGGCAAGTCCACGCTGACGAAGATCGCCTGCGGGCTCGTGCGCCAGAGCGAGGGGGAGGCGCTCGTCAGCGGGCATCGCGCGGGCTCACGCGACGCCCGCGCCGTCGTCGGCTATCTCGCTGAGCTCTTCCGCTTCCCAGGGTGGTCGTCGGCCGACGAGGTGCTTCGACTGCATCAGCGGCTGGCGCGCTCGGACGGCGGCGCTGCTGAACGCATGCGACTGCTTGAGCTCGTCGGCTTGGCCGACGCACAGGACGTCCGCGTGGACGCGATGTCGAAGGGCATGCAACAGCGGCTCGGCATCGCGCAGGCGCTGGTGGGAGATCCACGCTTGCTGCTGCTGGACGAGCCAACGAGCGCGCTCGACCCGATCGGCCGCCGCATCGTGCGGCGCCTGCTGGAGCAGCTGCGCGGGCGCGGTGTGTCGGTGCTGCTCAACTCGCATCTGCTTTCCGAGGTCGAGCTGGTCAGCGATCGCGTTTACATCCTGAGGCGCGGTGAAGTGGTCGCCGCCGGGCCTCCGCACGAGCTGGCCCGACCCCGGGGGGTCGAGATCGACACGGCGAACGGGACGGTGCGCCGCGACGCAACCTCGCACGACGACATCGCCCTGATCGTCCGCGACCTGGTGGAGGGCGGAGCGCAGATTCACGCGGTGCGACCGCTGGCGAGCACGCTCGAGGACGCGTACGTGCAGGCGGTGGGCGAGGAGCACGCATCGTGAGCGACGTCCTGACGATCGCCGGCTACGGCATCCGCGAGAGCATCCGCCGCCGCGTCTTCGTCGTCGTGGCGATCCTCACGCTCGCCTCGGGCGTCCTCTACGTCCTCGGCGCGCGCATCGCCTTCCACGACACGGCCTCGTTCAGCGGCTCGGGGATCGCGGACACGAAGGACTTCACCGGCGCCACGGTCTTCGGCATGGCGATGTTCGGCACGCTGTTCCTGGGCGCCGTGCTGGCGGCGTTCCTGACGCTGGGCGTGATCCGCGGTGACAGCGAGAGCGGCCTGCTGCAGCCGCTCGTGGTGCGGCCGGTCGGCCGCGCAACTGTGCTCGCCTCCCGCTTCGGCGCCGCAGCGCTCGTGTCAGCCTTGTATGTCCTCGTGGTCTACGCCGGGGCGCTGCTGGCGACGAACGCGGTCGGCGGCTGGTGGCCGGACCACATCATCCGGCCCGCACTTGGCTTGATCGGCGGCGTCGTCGTGATCAGCGCGATTTCGTCGGCCGGCAGCGTCTTCCTGACCGCTACGGCGAACGGCATCGCGGTCTTCATGGTCTACGGCGCGGGCCTGATCGCCGGCCTGCTCGGCCAGATCGGCGACGCACTCAACTCGCACCACCTCGAGCAGATCGCCAACGTCTCGTCGTGGGTGCTGCCATTCGAGGCGCTCTTCCAGGACGGCCTCGACGCGACTGTCTCCTCGACGGGCGGGATCACCGGAGCGATCCTCCACCTGGGGCCATTCGGCGGCGCCCACCACGCGGGAGGGCTCCTCTGGCCTTACACCGTCCTGTACGTGGCTGCGGTGATCGGCGCGGCGACGGCGGCGTTCGCTCGGAAGGATCTCTAGGCGCTAGGGCGGAGCCCGATCATGAAGGCCGAAGGCCGGTTACGCCTTCGGGTGCTTCAGCAAGTACTCGATGTACATCTCCCGCAGCGCGTCCGCGACCGGGCCTTCGCGGGCAGTCTTGCGGTCGTTGATGTGGCTCCAGATCGACTGGACGTCGCTTTCGCCCTCTTCGAGGCTCACCGACGATTCCGCAACGGGAAGCGCCTGCAGGACATTCCAGAAGAACTTGACGTCGGCATGCCGCCGGGCCCATCTGGTTGCCCGGTCGTAAAGCTCCGGAGTGGGTAGAGGTTCCAGCTCTTCGCGCGTTGCCACGAGCCAAGTCTTACCGGAAAAGATCCTGCGCAGGTAAAAGGCGAAACCCCGGTGTCCTGTAGCGTCGCCCCCTTCGTGCGTTCGTTCTCAACATGGCTGCCCGCCACCGGCCGCGACGTCGCGGTCGACCTCGGGACCGCGAACACGCTCGTCTACGTGCGTGGGCGTGGGATCGTGCTGTCTGAGCCCTCGGTGATCGCCCTGGACTCGCTCTCAGGCGAAATCCACGCCGTCGGGGCCGAGGCGAAGCGGATGATCGGCCGCACGCCGGCCACGATCTCAGCCATCCGGCCGCTGCGGCACGGGGTGATCGCCGACTTCGAAGTGACCGAGCAGATGCTGCGGTACTTCATCCGCAAGGCCGGACAGGGGCGGTTCGCGCATCCGCGCGTGGTGATGTGCGCCCCATCCGGCGCCACCGACGTCGAGAAGCGCGCGATCAACGAAGCCTGCATGGCGGCGGGGGCGCGCCACATGACGCTGATCGAGGAGCCGCTTGCGGCCGCGATCGGCGGCGGCCTGCCGATCGCAGAGCCGAGCGGCTCGATGGTCGTGGACGTCGGCGGCGGCACCACCGAGGTCGCGGTGCTGTCGCTCGGCGGCATCGTGGTGTCCGAGTCGGTCCGCGTGGGCGGCTATGACCTTGACGAGGCGATCGCGGCCGACGTCCGTCGCCGCCACAACCTCGCGCTTGGCGCCCAGACGGCGGAGGCCTTGAAGATCGAGCTCGGGTCGGCGTGGCCGCTTCAGGAGGAGCTGCAGACCGAGATCCGGGGGCGCGACCTCGTCTCAGGGCTGCCGCGCCAGGTGGTGCTGACCACCGAGGAGGTCCGTGAGGCCCTGGCCGAGCCGATCGCGTCGATCATCAGCGCCGTGCGGACCACGCTCGAGAGGACGCCGCCCGAGCTGGCTGCGGACATCGTCGAGCGCGGCATCATGCTCGCGGGAGGCGGGGCGCTGCTGCGCGGGCTGGACGAGTGCTTGCGCCGCGAAACCCACATGCCGGTCTACATCGCAGAGAACCCGCTGGAGTGCGTCGCGATCGGCGCGGGACGGTCGCTCGACGAGTTCGAGGCGATGCAGCGCAGCGCGCGCTCGTCGGCGGGGGGCAGGCGCCGGTGAAGGAGATCATGCCTGGCGTATTCCACTGGACCGCCAAGCACCCGAGGATCGGCTCCACGGTTAGCTCCTACTTCATCGCCGAGTCCGGCACCGTGCTCGACCCGATGATTCCACCTGACGTGGGGCTCGACTGGTTCCAATCGGAGAACAGCGCTCAGGCGATCGCGCTGACCAACCGCCATCACGATCGCGACGCCGGCGTCTACTGCGACACGCTCGGGCTGAGCCCGGTGCTCGTCCCCGAGAGCGGCCTGCACGAGTTCGACGGCAAGGAGTTTGACGTAAGTGGCTACGCCGCTGGAGAGGAGATCGTCCCTGGCATCCTCGCGCACGAGGTCGACGCGCTTTCTCCCGACGAGATGGCCCTCGAGATCCGTTCCGCCGGCGCGCTGGCGATGGCCGACAGCCTGGTCCACGTCGAGCGCGTGCGTTTCGTGAACGATTCGCTGATGGACAATCCTGCGGAGACGAAGCGCGCGCTCGTGCAGTCGCTCGGGCGGCTGCTCGACGTGGACTTCGACACGCTCCTGTTCGCGCACGGCGAGCCGATCGTTGGCGGCGGCAAACAGGCCCTGCGCAGCTTTCTCGCGAGCGACCCCGCCAGCTGACGATGCCGCGCTACGCAGCCTTCTTGCGCGGCATCAATGTCGGCGGCACGCGGATCGCGAAGGACGACCTGTGCGCGCCGTTTGGCGCGCTCGGGCTGGAGCAGGTAACGACCTTCCGCGCCAGCGGCAATGTGATCTTCGACGGTCCCCGCGAGTCGGCGACGAAGCTCGCGAAGCGCATCGAGGAGCGCCTGGCGAAGGACCTCGGCTTCACCCGCGCGGTCACCTTCATCCGCACGGCCGCTGAAATGCGCGCGCTGGCCGAGGACAACCCGATCCCCCGCGAGCCTGGCCAGAAGCTCCACGTCATGTTCTGCCTGAAGACGCCGTCGGCGAGCGTGCTCGAGCACGCGACACCAACCGACCCGCTGGTGATCGGCAAGAAGGAGCTCTACTGGGGCCCCGACGGCCGCATGACCGATAGCCAGATCGACCTCAAGGCGATCGAGAAGCTGATCGGGCCGACGACGACACGCACGAAGGACACGGTCGACCAGATCGCCGCGCGCTGGTTCAGCGCGTAACAAAACGGCTCTGACCCCGTTTGTTACACGTCGTAGTACAGCGCGAATTCCCAGGGGTGGGGGCGCAGGCGGATGGCGTCTACCTCCTCGCGCCGCTTGTAGCGGATCCAGGTCTCGATCACGTCTTCGGTGAATACGCCGCCCTTCAGCAGGAACTCGTGGTCGGCCTCGAGCGCGTCGAGCGCCTCGTCGAGCGACCCCGGCACGTGGTCGATCAGCGCCAGCTCACCCTCGGACAGCTCGAACAGGTCGACATCCACGGGCGAGCCCGGGTCGATGCGGTTCTGGATCCCGTCGAGCCCGGCCATGAGCAGCGCGGAGAACGCCAGGTACGGATTGGCGGACGGGTCCGGGGGTCGGAACTCGACGCGCTTCGCCTTCGGCGACGCCGAGTAGACCGGGATGCGGCAGGCCGCCGACCGGTTCCGCTGCGAGTAAACGAGGTTGACGGGCGCTTCATAGCCGGGGACCAAGCGCCGGTACGAGTTCGTGGTCGGCGCGCAAAAGGCCATCAGCGCCTTGCCGTGCTTGATCAGGCCGCCGATGTAGTTGAGCGCCTCGCGGCTGAGCTGGGCGAAACCGTTGAAGTCGTACATCACGTTCTCGCCGTCCTTCGAAAGCGACTGGTGCACGTGCATGCCCGACCCGTTCGCCTCGAACACCGGCTTTGGCATGAACGTCACCGTCTTGCCGGCCTGGCGCGCGACGTTCTTGCAGACGTACTTCTGCAGCTGGATCTGGTCGGCCACCTTCAGCAGCGGGTTGAAGCGGATGTTGATCTCCGCCTGACCGGCGGCGCCAACCTCGTGGTGCTGGAACTCACACCGAATGCCCATCGACTCCATCGCCACGACCATGCGCGCGCGCAGGTCGGAGTGCGTGTCGGCGGGGGAGGAGGGGAAGTAGCCCTCCTGGCTGCGGATCTTGTAGCCGAGGTTGCGGAAGCCATTTTGGGTCCCGAAACCTTCGCCGGAGCGCCACGGTGCCTGGTCCGACTCCACCTCGTAGAACGCCGTGTTCGGCCGCTGGTCGAATGCCACGTGGTCGAAGATGTAGAACTCGGCCTCCGGCCCCATGTAGACGGTGTCGGCGATGCCCGTCTCGACCAGGTAGCGCTCGGCCTTCTGGGCGATGTAGCGCGGGTCGCGCGTGTACGGCTCGCGCGTGATCGGGTCGATCACATGGCACGTGACCGACAGCGTCTTGTGCTCGTGGAAGGGATCGATCAGCGCCGTCGCCGGGTCCGGCAGCAGCACCATGTCGGAGTTCTCGATCTGCTGGAAGCCACGGATCGACGAGCCGTCGAACCCGAGCCCCTCCGCGAACAGGTCTTCGTCGAGCGCCTGCACCGAGAGTCCGAGGTGCTGCCACGTACCCGGCAGGTCGGTGAACTTGAAGTCCACCATCCGCACGCCGTGCTCCTGGGCGAGCGCGATCACGTCCTTCGGCGTGACCGCTCGCCCCGGGATGAACTGCTCGACCGTCAGCGGCGTCACTTGCCGATCTCCCGCTCCTCGATGGTCGCGTCGGTCACGCCAGGAATGCGCTTGGCCACGTCACCGAGCTTGAGCCCGGTCAGTGCCTCGATCACCTCGGGCAGCTCGGCGACGACCTGCGTGACGTCCTTCGTGATCTTTGCGGCGCCCGGGCCGGAGCCGTTGCCGCCGATCATCACGATCTTGTCCGTCTTCGCCAGCGGCGCCGAGACTGCCGCCGCGATCTCGGGCAAGACGCCCAGCACGCGATCGGTGATCGCAGCCTCGTTGTAGTCGGCCCAGCTGCCTGCCTTCGCCTTCATCGCCTCGGCCTCGGCCAGCCCCTTCAGGCGTATGGCGTCGGCCTCGCCGGCGCCGAGTGCGGCGGTCTCCTCGCGGCGCGCCTCCGCTTCCGCCTGGATCGCGCGCGCCTGCGCGAGCGCCGGCTCGATGATCTCCGCCTCGAGCTCGCGCTTGCGGCGGTCGACCTCGGCCTGCATCAGCTCGATCGCCTTCTGGCGCTCGATGATCTCCACCTGCAGCTCCTGCGCCCGCACCTGCTGGCGCGACACCGCCCGCTGCAGGTCGTAGGAGAGCTCCGACTCGGCCGCGGCACGCCGGCCCTCGGCGGCGAACGAGGACTTCTGCACCTCGTAGTCGCGCCGCGCCTCCTGGATGGCGGTGTCGGCGCGGTAGCGGGCCTCCTTGGCCTCCTGCTCGGCCTCTGCCTCGCCGCGGATGGCGTCCCGCTTGACCTGCGCGGTGCGCGGACGGCCGAGCGCCTCGAGGTATCCCTGCTTGTCGGCGACGTTCCTGATCGTGAGCGAGACGACCTGAAGGCCCATGCTCTGCAGGTCCGGCTCGGCCAGCTCGCGCGTGGCCGCCACGAGCTTCTGGCGCTCGCGGTAGATGTCCTCGATCGACAGCGAACCGACGGCCGCGCGCAGGTGACCCTCGACCGCCTGCATGGCACTGCGCACGATGTCGTCGCGCCCGCGCGACAGGAACGACTGGGCGGCGTGCTCGATGCCCTCGTCGCTGGCGTCGATCTTCACCATGCAGACGCCGTCGACCTGCACCGGCACGCCGTGCATCGAGTACGTCTCGGCGCTGCGGACGTCGAACTGCATGAGCTCGAGCGACAGCCGCTGCACCTTCTCGCGGAACGGCCGCACGTAGGTGCCACCGCCCCGGACGATCCGGTAGCCCTTGCGGCCCGAGATGATCAACACCTCGTTCGGGCCGACCTTCGTGTATTGATTGGCCCAGACCGCGAAAGCGATGAGGGCGAGTGCGACGAGCACCGACGCCGCGACGATTGCTACGACCATGTTGTGGCCTCCTGGGTCCAGATGGTTTCGGGCTCCAGACGCTCCGCTCGCGGTGGAGCAGCCCGATGGATCTCGACTTCCTCCGCGAAGCGCAGGAAGCCGCTCAATGCGAGGTAGCGGCCCACCGACAGCGCCAGGGCGTTCTCGTCGGGGGCGAGCAAGACGTTGATGCCGGCCGCGTCGATCGCGGCGACCAGGTCGCCCGACCCCATCCGCAGCACCGGCAGCTCGATGCGGCTGGCCTCGTCGTCGACGAGGAACGCAGCCAGCCTGACACCAGTCGCCTCGAGCCGGTCCTCGGCCGCGCGCCAGATCTCTGGCCGGACGCCCGCCGCGTACAGCGCATCCGGATCGAACGACGGGCTGCGCCGCGACAGCTCGGCGCGTACGAAGCGCAGCAGGCCGACTACATCGGGAGCGGCGGGTGCCTGATCGCTCGGCGCCGGGCCGATCTGCGCGCGGATGCGCCCCCGACCGCGCAGCTCCGCGGGATGCGCGAGCAGGCCGACGACCGGACCTTCGGACGACGTGCCCTCGACCGTCGGCATCCAGACGTCGCGGTCGGCCAGCGATCGCAGCACCGCCGCCGGCGGGACGCGCCGCAGGTCGCGCGGGCGCACGACGCCGACGATCACCTCGTCCGGCTCGTGCACGTAACCCGCCTGCATCAGATAGCGGCAGACCTCGCGCCGGATTCCGGCCATGTCGCGCGCCTTGAGCGTGGGGCCCATCAGGATCGGAGCGACGATCTGCCCGTCCTCCTCGTACGCCGGGAGCTCGTAGTCCATGTCCGGCACGCGGAAGTAGGCGAGGGGAAGGGCGTGCGCCGGGGCGATCATCTCGAGCGCGCGGCGCACCTTCTCCTTCAGTGCGAACGGGTTGGCCGCCTCGAGCGTCTGGCCCGCCACCTCGCACCAGTGGATCTCCTTGAGGATCGGGTGCGGTGAGAGGTTGGGACGCACGTGGATGGGGATGCGGGCCGTCTCCTGGCCGCTGAAACCCGCCTTCACGCCGAGGCGGTACTGGTAGCCGTCCGGCGTGCGCTCCAGGTCGATCGGGACAGGGTCGAGCTCACCGTGCTCGGTGACGACCTTTTTCGCCCACGACCAGAGGCCCAACTAGTAACCCCAGCCCACCGGTGTCTCGTGGCGGACCGTCTCCTCGCCGCGCTCACCGGTGCGGATCCGGATCGACTCCTCGATCGGGATCACGAACACGCGCCCGTCGCCGGTCTCGCCTGTGTAGGCGCCGCCCACGATCGCGTCGACCGCGCGGTCGACGACGTCAGTCGGAACGACCGCCTCGACCTTGAGCTTCGGCAGCAGCGAGATGTTCGCCCGGGAGCCGCGGTACTGCTCGGTGTAGCCCTTCTGCCGCCCACAGCCCATGACCTCGGTGACCGTCAACCCGGACACCCCGAGCTCGTCGAGCGCGTCCTGCACCGGCTGCAGGCGCTCGGGTCTGATGATCGCCTCGACCTTCTTCATCTATGCCTCCGATCCGACGCCGACGGGAACAGGGCGCGGTCGCGGTCGCTGGGCCGGTGCGGCCGGTGGGTGGTACTCGGAGCCCGGCACCGGCATGAACTGCTCGGGGTAGCCCCACATGCCGTGCTCGACGATGTCCAGGCCGTAGCGCTCCTCGTCCGGCTTCACACGCAGGCCGTAGGTCGCCTTGATCACGAAGAAGACGACGAACGACACCACGAACACCGAGGTGAACGCCGCGGCGACGCCGAGCCCCTGGACGAGCAGCTGGTGGAACGAGCCCGTGTACCAGAGGCCACCGTCGCCGATGCCATTCAGCTTCGCCAGCGCCGGCGCGGTGAAGATGCCGCACGACAGCGTGCCCCAGATGCCTGCCACACCGTGCGCCGACAGCGCCCCCACCGGATCGTCGAGCTTGCGGTCGATCAGGATGACCGAGAAGACCACGATGATCCCCGCCACCAGCCCGATGATCGGCGCCGCCCAGAAATTGACGTAGCCGGACGGGGCGGTGATGGCGACGAGGCCGGCGATTGCGCCGTTCGCCGACATGCCGATGTCGAATGTCCGCGTGACCAGGTAGATCGTCCCGACCGCGCCGAGCACGCCGGCGGCCGCGGCGAGGTTGGTGACCACGAGGACGTCGGCGAAGCGGCCGCCGATCGCTCCCAGCGTCGAGCCCGCATTGAAGCCCTGCCAGCCGAGCCAGAGGATCGCCACCGACAGGCCCACGAACGGCATCGAGTGGCCCGGGATGACGTTCGGCTTCCCGTCGCGGCCGTACTTGCCCTGGCGTGGACCGAGCAGCAGCAGCACCGCAAGGGCGCCGGTCGCGCCGATCAGGTGGACCACGGTCGAGCCGGCGAAGTCCTGCATTCCGAAGTTCGCCGCGAGCCAGCCACCGCCGAAGATCCAGTGCGACACGATCGGGTAGATCACCGTCGAGAAGACGACGGCGTAGATCAGATAGACGCCGAACTTGATCCGCTCGAGGGTGGTGCCCCACACGATTGCGAGCGACGTGGCGCAGAAGACGAACTGGAAGAACCACTTCGACGAGACGGTTGCCGTGGAGAACGACATCGCCGGGAAGAGGTCCCCGTTGGTCGTGTTGAGGAACGTGCCGTGGGTGCCCGCGAACCAGCCGGCGCCCCCGAAGGCAAGCGCAAATCCGACCGCCCAGTAACAGATCGCGCAGATCGAGAGGTTGGCCAGGATCTTCGGCACCACGGTGCCGACGTTCTTCTGCCGGGAGAAGCCGATCTCGAGGAGCATGAAGCCCGCCTGCATGAACAGGACGAGCACTCCGGCGACGATGACCCAGGTCGTGTCGACCGCGGAGATGACGTCGTTGAGCGTGGTTACAGCGAGCATGGCGCGAGTCTGTGAGCGGATCTCCGCGAAGTCATTCGCCCGCCGTACAGGATTCGGTCGCGCCGCTTTGTACGGTGGGAGAAATGCCGTCACCGCTGCTCGAGAAGCTGGCCTCGGCCACGTCTGGCGTGGTGGGCACGGCATTCCTGCGTGCGCTGCTGCGTCATCTGGCGGATGCGTACGATGCGCACTCGGCATATCTGGCCGAGGCCGACAGCGGCAAGTTCACGGTTGTCGTCGCCTGGGGCAAGGCTCCGCCCGAGGGTTCGCAGACGTCGCCGGGGGACGCGAGCGGCTTCGTGGTGCCGCTTGGCGGAGCCGTTGGCGAGATCATCGGCCTGATTGCCCTCGAGGGCGACGTGCCGATCGACCCGAGCGACGAGGACCGCGAGACGATCAGGATCTTCGCGGCGCGCGCGGCCGCCGAGCTGGAGCGGCTGCACGCCGAGCAGGCGCTGCGGGCGCGCGAGGCGGAGGTCGCGACGTCCGGCGCGCGGATGGTCGAGCGCGCCGACTCGGAGCGACGACGGCTGGGGCGCGAGCTGCACGACGGTGCCCAGCAGCGGCTGGTGGTGCTGGGCCAGCGGCTGGACATCGCGCGCCGAGTGCTGCGCGACGACCCCGACAAGGCGTGCACGATGCTCGACGCTGCGCGCAGCGAGATGCGCGCGATCGGACAGGAACTACGCGACATGGCCCGTGGCCTGGCGCCGGCGGGGCTCCACCAGCACGGGCTCGCGGGCGCGCTGAACGCGCTGGCGTCGCGCTCGCCGATCCCGGTGGAGGTCGGCGGCCTGCCCGACCGGCGCCTGCCCGACCCGATCGAGGCCACGCTCTACTTCCTCGTCTCGGAGGCGATCACGAACGCGATCAAGCACGCTGACGCGTCGCGCATGACGGTCGACATCGGCTTTCGCGGCGGCGCCCTGGTGGGCGAGATCGCCGACGACGGTGGCGGCGGCGCGCACCTCGACGCCGAGGGCGGCCTGCAAGGGCTGGCCGACCGCGTGGCTGCCGTCGGCGGCACGCTGGAAGTCGAGAGCCCGCGGGGCGGCGGGACCCGTTTGACGGTCACGGTGCCGATGAACCGCTGGCGCACCGAGCGTGAGCCGTTCCTTGAATTCGGCTTCCAGGGCGACGAGGGCGACGGCGAGCGCGCGATCCGCCAGATCCTGATGGGCGCCAAGACGGCCAGCGTGTCGCTGGAGCGCGAGTGGGCGCTCGAGGGCGGCGTGCCGCGGATCGGTCAGCTGCTGCCGGTGCGCGACTACACCGGCCGCCAGTGGTGCTGCGTCGAGGTGGAGCGTGTTGCGCTGCTGCCATTCGGCGGCGTCGGCACGGACATCGTCGCCGCCGAGGCGTCAGGAGCGGCGAACGTCGAGGAGTGGCGCGCCAGCCATCGCGCCTTCTACGACGGCTCGCGCCACGAGCTGGCGGTGCTGCTGGGCGAGCCCGGCTGGCGGCTCACCGACGAGGAGCCGATGGTGATCATGTGGTTCCACGTCGTCGATACGGCCGCGACGGCGTCAGCGTCCGCCGAGCCAGTAGTCGACGAACGGCTGTAGCTGCTGCGGCGTGTCGGTTTGCTCGAACTTCCTGGCGGACAGCGCCACGAGCGGAGCCTTGAGAGTCGGGTCGCGGTGGAGGACCACTGCCTGACCGGCCGTGAGGAGCGCCCTGCCCCCCGGCGGCAGGAGCCTGGCCGTGCCTGACGGCGGCTGCGCGTCACGGTAGAGGATGACCACGTTGCCGCGGTTCACCGCCGCCTGAAGAGCGGGCGGGAGAACCGGCTGGCCGCGATAGATCTCGCCGGGCCCGGCCGCGGCCGCTGTGCTCTGGTTCACGCCGCCCTGGTCACGCGAGTTCAGGAACGCGATCAGCCCGACCACCGCCGCGAGCGCTATCAGGATCGCGACGAGCCAGGTTGCAACGGACCTCATTCGCCGACAGGGGCGACCAGCGCGTGCACGGAGCCCGCCAGGTCGCGCGGCGCGACCTCGAACAGTGTGTTCGGGTCGCCGCCTGCCGCGTAGATCAGCTCGTAATCGAGCAAGGCGGTGTCGAAGACCACGGGCAGACCGTGCCCGATCGGCGGCACGCCCCCGATCGGGAAGCCGGTCGCGGCGCGGACCTCTTCGGGCGTGGCCTGGCGACCCTCGGCGCAGTCAAGAGCCAGGCAGACCTTGTCGGGGTCGATCCGGTGCCGGCCGGAGGCGACGACTACAACTGGCTCGCCGTCCATCACGAAGACGATCGACTTCGCGATCTGACCCGGCTCGCAGTCGATCGCGGCTGCAGCGTCCGCGACCGTGGCGGTCGAGTCGCCCAGCGTCCTCAGCTCTATGTCCAGCCCAAGCTCACGGGCTGCTTCCTTGACCTTCGAGCGCATGCGTCTTCCGTGGCGTTGTCGCTGCTGGGCCGATTCCTACGTCCGAGAGGGTAACGTCGGCAGCGTCGGCCAGTTCCTGTAGCGATTCCCCCAAATGCCCCGCGACGTCTTCCAGGTCGGGCATGGTGTCGTAGTCGCCGATCAGGCCGAAGTTGATCGCGCCGTTGTAGCTCATCAGTGCGATCCCGAGGCGCTGATTCATCGCCAGCGGCACCATCGGGAAGACGTCCAGCATCTCGCTCCCCTGAACGTACAGCGGGAACTGCGGGCCCGGCACGTTGGTGACGACGAGGTTGAAGGCGCGCTGGCGGGCGCCGATGCGCGTGGCCTGGGCCATGATCGTGGGCGGCGCGAATCCGCCGATCCGGGTCAGCACCTCGGCGCCGACCGCCTGGCCCGAGGACTTCAGGTTGCGCATCGAGTCGCGCACCACGTCGAGGCGCACGTTCGGGTTCTCGCACCAGACGGGCAGCGGGGCCATCATCGCCGCGACGCGGTTGCCGAGTGCGCCCTTCTCGGGGTCCGAGCGCACCGAAACCGGCACCATGGCCCGCAAGGTCAGGTCCTCGGTACTCACACCGCGGGAGTGCAGATGGCGCCGCAGGGCGCCGGTGACGGTGGCGAGCACGACGTCGTTCACGGTCCCGCCGAGCGAGTTCTTGATCGCCTTGACGTCGCCCAGGCGCACGCGCACCCAGGTGAAGCGGCGGTGCGGGCCGATGGGACCGTTGTAGGGGGACGCGGGCGCGGGGCGCAGCGTGCCGCGTGCAAGCGCGCTCAGGCCGCCCGCCGCTTCCAGGGTGTTGCGGGCGAACTCGCGCGGACCGCGGAAGGCGTGGCGGACGGTGCGGACGATCTCGCGCGGTTCCGTTCCGCGCTCGAGCAGCGCCTCGGCGAGCAACTGGGGCCCCGACGGGACCGGGCGCGGCTGCCACTTCTCGGGAGACTCGGGGGGCACCGTGGGCTCCGGCGTCAGGTCGAACAGGACGGTCATCAGGTCGGCGCCGGAGACGCCGTCGACCAGCGAGTGGTGCGTCTTGGAGAGCAGCGCGAAGCGGTTGCCTTCGAGGCCCTCGACCAGCCAGACCTCCCAGAGCGGCTTGTCGCGATCGAGTCGCTGTGAGAAGACGCGGCCGGCCAGGACGCGTAGCTGCTCCTCACCGCCCGGCGGCGGCAGAGCGGTGGCGCGCACGTGGTAACAGATGTTGAAGGTCGGGTCGTCGACCCAGACGGGACGGCCCTGGCTGAGGGGGACGAAGCCGAGCTTCTGGCGGTAGCGCGGCACCTGGTTGAGGCGGCCGGCGATGCCGTCCACGAACTCGTTGTAGTCAGGCGCTTCGCCGTCGAAGATCGTGACCGAGGCCACATGCATGTGCGAGGGCTGGTTGTCCTCGAGGTGAAGGAACGAAGAATCGAGTGCGCTGAGCCGGTCGTTCGCCATGCCGGATTCGTACCCGGTTCGCGTCAGAGAGGCAAGGCGAGCTGCGGTGAGTTGTCAGCGGGCGCCGCCTTGGCGGCCGCTTCGTCCAGTCCGGCAACGCGAACGCCGAGCAGGCGGACAGGGCGCGGCGCCGCAAACGCCCGCAGCAGTTCGACGGCGATCGGCGTGACGATCTCGACGTCGTTGGTCGGCTCCGCGATCGTCGTGGCGCGCGTGTAGGTGGAGAAGTCGTCCAGCCGGACCTTGATGCCGATGTTGCGGCCGCACTGGTCCTGCTTGACGAGCCGCTCGCAGAGCTGCACTGAGAGGTCGGTGAGGATGCGCTCGAGCTCAGCCTGGTCGCGGATGTCGGTGTCGAAGGTGGTCTCACGGGACTCTGACTTGGCCAGGCGAGTTGGGGTCACATCGCGGTCGTCGTCGAAGTTCGCGAGCCGGAGCAGGTACGGGCCGGTGCCGGGCCCGAAGGCGTCGATCAGCTGCTGAACCGGGACGCGCCGGAGCTGGTCGAGCGTGGTCACGCCGCCGCGGCGCAGCTTCTCGGTGGTGCGGGGGCCGATGCCGGGGATCAGGCCGGGCGACGCGTCCTTGAAGCGCTCGCGCGCTGCGGCTTGCGTCAAGACGACGAAGCCGTCGGGCTTCTCCGCGTCCGACGCGACCTTGGCGACGAGCTTGCTCGGCCCGATGCCAATCGAGCAGGTCAGGCCGGTGCGCTGCTTGACGGCGTCCTTGATGCGGCGCGCCGCGGCCTTCGGCCGCTCGATGCCGGTGAGGTCGAGGTAAGCCTCGTCGAGGCTGGCACCCTCGACGCGCTCCACGTGCTCGTTGAGGACCGCGAAGACATCGCGGGAGCGCGCGCGGTAGAGCTCGAAGTCCGGCGGAAGGAAGACGGCATCCGGGCACAGCCGCCGCGCCCGCTCGGCGGGGGTTGCCGAGAAGACGCCGAACTTGCGCGCCTCGTACGAGGCCGTCGTGACAACAGCACGAGGGCCAGTGCCGGCGACGACGACCGGAAGACCCCGAAGCTCAGGTCGCCGCTGCAGCTCAACGGCGACGTAGAAAGCATCCATGTCGACATGAGCGATGCAGCTAGGCCGTTCGCTCGTGATAGGCATGGTCTGATTTTGCTCGGGCGTCCGGACGCGGGCGCAAGCGACATCCGTGCCGAGGCGCGCTCGAACAAGGCCTTGGCGCTCGCCGGGGTAGACGGACTGCCGCGGTCGTGATTCTTGCGACGCGCTCTGAACACGCCGAGTGGTCACTTAAGGGGCCTATAGCACGCTTAAGTGACCACTCGGTGATGCGATCGCCCAATCGGCGGCGTCGCCCGGATCGTCCAACTCCAGCGTTGGCGGCTCGTTCCGGGCCATCCACGAGGCGACGATCCGGACCTCGTCGACCTCCGCCGCGGGAACCGAGGCGGCTGAGCCTGGCCGCGACGACTGAATCGCCGACCTCATGGCCGAAGCAGTTCGCTCCGCGACCTCGTCGCGCTCGGACGGCAGCGCGCCCCAATCCACGACTCGACCGCCGACCACCCAGAACGCGTCCCACAGGTCCTTCGTCGGGTGCGACGCCAGCACCAGCCGCGGTCGCGCGTGCATCGCCTCGAGCATTCCCTCCGTGCGCCACAGCAAGCGGTCGAGCCGCTCCTTCCGGCGCACCAAGGCGCCCGCTCGCTCGTACAGCTGTGAGCGCGCCGCGGCGCGCATCTGCTCGTCGAGCTCCGCCAGCAGAGCCTCGCGCGCGTCGGAGGACCAGAACACCGACAGCGCCTTCTCGATCTGCCGGCGGTACGCGTTTGGATCGAGATCACCCAGGCACGGCGAGCAGCAGCGGCCCATCTGCCCATAGGCCGAGGGATGCTCGCGGATGTGCAGTCGGCGGCCGCAATGCCGCAGGCGGAACATCGAGGTCAGCTGGTCGGCCAGGTCCTGCGCCGTCCGCAGTCCCTTGATCGGTCCGACGTTGATCGCATGCCCCGGCGCTGGATCGGCCGCCGCGTCCAGCAGCGGGTACTCGATGTCCAGGCGGCAGCGCACGAACGCCCACTGGTCCGTCCGTTTCAAGGCCTTGTTGCCGGTGGGCCGCCACTCCTTGATCAGCCGGTTCTCCAGCACAAGCGCACCGAGCTCCGAGTTCGTCGGCCGGTAGTCGACGATCGCTGCGCGGTCGGTCCAACCCGACGGCGCGCAGAAGTGCGCCCGCGCGCGCGAGCGCAGCGAAACGGACTTGCCAACGTAGAGCGGCTGGCCCGCCTCGTTGCGGAAGATGTAGACGCCGGGGTCGGAGGGCAGGGCGCTCAGGTCCGGCCGCTCCGCCTTCGCAACGGCGCGCTTCAGCGCGTCCCCGGTGCCGCGCCGGCGCGGCTGCAGGTATTCGACCGCGTCCTCGATGGTCGGCGCCGCAGCGCACATGCGCGGCAGGAGCGCACACAGGATGCGCGCGCACGTGGTCGCGTCCGGCAGGGCGCGATGGACCTCGTGCACCTCGATGCCAAGCGACTCCGCGAGCGCCGCCAGCTTGCGCTCGCGCACCAGTGGCGCGAAGCGCCGCGCCATCGCCACCGTGCAGATGACCGGCGGGCGCGGCCACTTCAGTCCGATGCGCTCGAACGCCTGGCGCAGCGCGCGGCGGTCGAACTGCGCGTTGTGCGCAACGAGCACGCGCCCTTCGAGCATCTGCGCGACCCGCGGCAACACCTCCTCCGGCTCCGGAGCCGACGACGCCATCGCCTGTGTGATGCCGGTGAAGCGCTGAATGCCGCGCTGCAGCGGCATCCGCGGGCGCACGAGTGACGACCAGCTCTCGTGCAACTCCCCGCCGCCGATCAGCACGGCCCCGACCTCCGTCAGCTCACAGGCGCCACCGGCCCGGCCGTTCGTCTCGACGTCGACCGCCAGATACTCCGCTTCCGCCGTTGGTGTTGCTAAGAGGTGCAGGGTGGGCGGTTGTACGCCCCCGCCCAGACGGAACGAGTGTTCGCTGTCAGCCCGGCTGCACGACCGGGCGGATCAGGATCTCGCTCACGTCCACACGCGGCGGCTGGTCAAGCGCATACATCACCGCGCCGGCGATGTCGGAGTCCTCGAGAGCGCCCTCCGGCGGCGTGTCGAAGAAGGGCGTATCTACCGAGCCCGGCTCGATCAGGGTCACCCGTATGGTGCTGTTCTGCCGCATTTGACGCAGCTCGGAGCGCAGCGCTTCGCCCATCGCCGTTGCGGCGTGCTTGGTCGCCGAGTAGAGCGATCCCGGCAGCATGCGCCGGCCGGCGACCGAGCTCGTGATCAGGACGTGCCCGCTGTCGCGCTCCAGGAAGTGCGGCAGCACCGCCCGGATCGTCAGAGCCGGGCCGAGCACGTTCGTGAGCACCATCGAGCGCCAGAACTCCGGGTCCTCCTCGAGGAAGCCGCGCTTGGCGCCGAAGCCGGCGTTCGCGAACGCCGCGTCGATCCCGCCGAAACGGTCGAGCGCCTCCGCGACGAGCCGCTGCTGGTCGTCCCACTCAGTCACATCGCAACGGACGACAAGCGTCTTGTCAGACCCGAGTTCGTCAGCGAGCGCGCGCAGTTTGTCCTCCGAACGCGCGCTCAGAACGACCTGCCAGCCACTCGCGACGGCGGCCCTCGCTGTTGCCGCGCCGATGCCGGTGGACGCGCCGGTGATGAGAAGAGTTCTCTGGTCGGTCATGCTCTGTGTTCTACATGGGCTACGAGAGCTGGTACCTCAAGGCGTCGCACCCGGCCGAGCCCCTCGGAATCTGGATCCGATATACGACTCACCAGAAGCCCGGCGAGCCTGAGACGGGCTCGCTCTGGTTCACCCTCTTCGCCGACAGCTCGACGTCGGCGGCGAAGGTCACCCTCGGACCCGGCGCCGTAACGCGTGGAGGCGGCGCGTTCATCCGCATCGGCGACGCCGAGTTCGCGGACCGTCACGTGCGCGGCTCCGCGCTGGACGCGAACTGGAACCTGATGTTCGAGCACTCGGAGCCCGAGCTCCGCCATCTGCCGAAGGAGTGGATGTACAAGGGCCCGATTCCGCGCACCAAGTTGACAAGCCCATTTCCCTCCGCGCGATTCAGCGGACGCGTGGCATTCGGGGATCGCCCCGTCGAGCTGGACGGGTGGTACGGGATGGTCGGCCACAACTGGGGCTCCCAGCACGCCGAGCGCTGGATCTGGCTGCACGGGTCGGGCTTCGACGATCGCGGGTCGAACACCTGGCTGGACCTCGCCATCGGCCGCATCAAGATCGGCCCGTGGACGACACCGTGGGTCGCGAACGGCGCGCTGTCGCTTGCCGGTGACCGTCATCGCATCGGCGGACTCGGGAAGGCCCGCTCCACCGAGATCGACGAGCACCCCGACCACTGCTCGTTCACGCTGCCGGGGCACGATCTGACTCTGCGCGGGATCGTGCGCGCTCCGCGCGAGCGCTTCGTCGGCTGGGTCTACGCCGATCCCGACGGCTCAGAGCACAACGTGGTCAACTGCTCGGTCGCGGAACTTACGCTCGACGTGCTGCAGGAGGGCGCGCCGCCGGTCCGGCTCGCGACGCCGAACGGGGCCGCTTACGAGCTCGGTATGCGCGAAACCGACCACGGGATCGAGGTTCAACCTTTCCCGGACGGGTGAGCAACTGACGCGAATCGGGTATTGAGTCAGCACGGCAAGCGAAAGGAGTCGTCTGAGATGCTGTGGCTGATACTGGGAATCATCCTGTTGGTGATCGCGATCGCCGGTGGCGCAATCGTCCACCCGATCCTGTTCGTGCTCGGGATCGTGGCGATCGCCATGTTCCTGATGCACCGGCGCGCGGCTTATTGATCGAGCGCGTCAGCGTCGCCTGAGCGCGACGAGCACAAGCACCGCGAGGGCGGCGGCCACGAGGACGACGATCGAAGTCTTCGAGCCGCCGCCCTTGAGCATTGGTGGCCCCATGTCGCCGTGCGCGGGTATCGCGAACTCATCGGCCGCCAACACGTCGTAGGGCTCTTCGATGCCGTGGGGGTCGCCGGGCAGGCGCAGCGTGTCCATGCGGCGAGTCTTGCAAACTCGCGCCCGTGGATGTGACCGATCTTCGGGCGGACCGTTTCGACGAGGCGAGCATCGTCATGGCGGACGCGTTCATGGACGATCCCGGCTGGTCTGCCGTGGGACCGGACGATCCGGCGCGGCGGCATCGCTACATCCGGCGTGTCTGCCGGGGGGTCCTGAACGTGTGTGCGCGGCGCGGAGGGCGTATCTGGCAGGTCGAGCGCGACGGCCGCACGGTCGGCGTGCTCAGCAGCCTCGACCCGGGACAGTGGCCACCGCCGCCGGTGTCGGCGCTGGTGGCCCAGGCACTGGGGCCGGTGCTCGCGGGGCCCGCGGTGCTGTTGCGTTCGCTGGGAGCCGATCAGACGATGCACAAGGGACACCCGGCCGACCCGCACCTGTTCGTCTGGATGCTCACGGTCGCGCCGGCGGCCCAGCGGAGCGGAGTGGGGAGGGCGCTGCTGTCGACCGCGATCGCGCGCGCCGAGGAGCTGGATGTCCCGACGTACCTGGACACGGCGAAGCCGGCCAACCTGCCCTACTACGGCTCGTTCGGGTTCCAACCCACCAGTGAGGCGCCGCTGCCCCGTGGCGCGACGCTCTGGTTCATGTTCCGCGACATGCAATGATCGGCGCCATGCCCGACTCGCAGACGTAGTGAGCGTCGAGATCACACGCGTCGGCACCGCCGACCTGCCTGACCTGCTGCCGCTCATGCGCGGTTACTCCGACTTCTACGAGGTGAACCCGAGCGACGAAGCGCTACTGGCGCTCTCGGGCGCGCTGATCGCGAACCCGGAGCACGAGGGTCT
The DNA here is from genome assembly GCA_036269895.1 of Thermoleophilaceae bacterium. GTDB lineage: Bacteria > Actinomycetota > Thermoleophilia > Solirubrobacterales > Thermoleophilaceae > DATBDN01. Next base: position 3,687 of record DATBDN010000069.1, on the reverse strand, counting down.
GCAGCTGATCGCGCGCGACAGCGACGACGGCACGCCGCTCGGCTTCGCCACCGTCTACTGGCTGTGGTCGACGAGCCGCGCGGAGCGGATCGGCCTGATGAACGACTTGTTCACCGCGCCCGAGGCGCGGCGGCGCGGAGTGGGGGAGGCGCTCATTCGCGCCTGCCTCGAGGCCGTGCGCGAACGCGGCGCGGCGATCCTCCAATGGCAGACGGCTCTTGACAACGACACCGCACAGGCGCTGTACGACGCCGTCGGGGGCGTCCGCGAGCAGTGGCTTGACTATTACCTCGAAGCCTGAAGCCGCTTAGGATGCGCGCCAATGGACGCACAGGAGCTCAGACAGATCCCGCTCTTCAGCGATCTCTCGGAGGACGACCTCAACGCATTGGCGACCTACGCCGATGAGGTCACGGTCTCGGAAGGCAAGCACCTTGTCGACCAGGGCGGCTACGCCTACGACCTCTTTGCGATCGTCGACGGAACCGCGCAGGTGATCGTTGGCGGTGACGTGGTCGCGGAGCTCGGGCCGGGCGACTTCTTCGGCGAGGCCGGCGTGCTCGAGAAGCAGCAACGCAACGCGACCGTCGTCGCGAAGACACGCATGCGGCTGGTCACGCTGACCGGCTGGGACCTGCGCCGCATGCGCAGTCAGCTCGGTCCGGTGATGGAGAAGCTCGAGGCTGCGATCGAGCAGCGGCGGCAGCCGGTCGGCGACAGCTGACCAGGTCCGAGAAGGACAAGATGCTCGCCGGCGAGCTGTACCACGCCGGCGATCCGGAGCTGGTCGCAGATCGTGCGCGCTGCGAGCAGCTGATGCGGAAATACAACGCGGACGGCGACGTGGCGGCGCTGCGGGAGCTGCTCGGCAGCGTCGGTGAGGACTCCTGGGTCCGGCCGCCGTTCTTCTGCGACTACGGCTTCAACATCACGCTCGGCGCGGGCGTCTTCCTGAACTTCAACTGCGTGATCCTCGACGTCGTGCCGGTCACGATCGGTGACCGCGTGCAGATCGCATCAGCGGTGCAGGTCCTGGCCGCCGATCACCCGCTGGACGTGGAGACGCGCGCGACCGGGCTCGAGAACGGGCAGCCGATCACGATCGAGGACGACGCCTGGATCGGCGGCGGCGCGATCCTGTGTCCGGGCGTGAGGGTGGGAGCAGGGACCGTGATCGGAGCGGGCAGCGTCGTGACGCGCAACGTCCCACCACGAGTGGTCGCAGTCGGCAATCCCTGCCGAGTCGTCCGCGAAATCTAAGTCACTAACGCTTAAGGGTCTGACCCCTATCAGTAAGCGACTTAGATCTTGGGTTGACAGGTGGTGTGAGTGAGTGCATACTCACTCCCCATGGAACCCGCGACCACTCGGACGCTGTCGACCGCGGAGGACCGTCGTGAGGCCGTTCTCCAGGCCGCCCTGCCGGTTGTGGCTGCTCGTGGCATTGCCGCCACGCCCACGGCTGAGATCGCCAAGCGGGCGGGGATTTCGCATGCGTACCTGTTCCGGCTGTTCCCGACGAAGAGCGACCTCGCGATCGCCATCGTGGAGCGGACCAACCAGCGCATCTACGACGCCCTTGCCGCCGCTGCGGCCGGCGTCCACGGGAGTGGGGAGGACAAGCTTCAGGCGATGGGCCTGGCCTACAGCGAGCTGCTCGAGGATCGCGAGCTGCTGCTGCTCCAGATGCATTCGCACGCAGCCGCAGCCAATGACGACGCGATCCGCGAGGCCGCCCGCAAGGCCTTCGAGCGGCTCGTCGCGCTTGTCGAGCGGGAGACGGGAATGGACCCCGTCATGGTGGGTCGCTTCTTCGCGACCGGAATGCTGATGAACGTGATGGCCGCGCTAGACGCCGGCTCGGTCGACGAGCACTGGGCGGACGTCCTCGCGAACTACTGCCAGGCCAAAGACCTGCCCTGACCCGCCTTTTTATTTGCCCGACTAATGAGTAAGCACTCACACACAGCCAAGGAGAGCGGAATGAGCCGCCGCGCCCGCTGGACCCTCGCGATCGTCTCGATCGCGCTGTTCATGACAACCCTCGACAACCTCGTGGTCTCGACGGCGCTGCCGTCGATTCGCAGGAGTCTCGGCGCCTCGATCGAGTCGCTCGAGTGGACCGTCAACGCCTACACGCTGTCGTTCGCCGTGCTGCTGCTGACCGGGGCCGCGCTGGGGGACCGCTTCGGCCGCCGGCGCATGTTCGTGGTCGGCATCGCCGCCTTCACCGCGTCGAGCGCCGCAGCGGCACTTGCGCCGAGCACGCACGCGCTCATCGCCGCGCGCGCTCTGCAAGGTGCCGGAGCGGCACTGGTGCTGCCGCTGACCCTGACACTGCTGTCCGAGGCCGTCGACGAGAGCAAGCGCGGCCTCGCGCTGGGCATCTGGTCAGGTGTCTCCGGGCTCGGCGTCGCCCTCGGGCCGCTGGTCGGCGGTGCGGTGGTCTCCGGCATCTCATGGGAGTACATCTTCTGGCTGAACGTGCCTATCGGGATCGTGCTGCTCCCGCTGGCCGCCCGCCGGCTCGACGAGTCGTTCGGGCCCGACCGGGCGCTCGACCTGCCAGGCCTGGCGCTGGCCGGCGTCGGCCTGCTGGGTGTGGTGTTCGGGATCGTCCGGGGACCGGCCCTTGGCTGGAGCTCGACCACGGTCGTGGCGGCGCTGGCCGCCGGCGTCGTGCTGCTGGGCGCGTTCGTCGCCTGGGAGCTGCGTGCGCCGGCACCGATGCTGCCGATGCGCTTCTTCCGGTCGCGCGCCTTCGCCGCCACCAACGGCGTCTCGCTGGCCATGTTCTTCGGCGCCTTCGGCTCGATCTTCCTGCTGGCGCAGTTCTTTCAGACCGCGCAGGGCTACTCGCCGCTCGAGGCCGGCCTCCGGACGCTGCCGTGGACGGCGATGCCAATCTTCGTCGCCCCGGTCGCAGGTGTTCTGAGCGACCGCATCGGGTCGCGGCCGCTGCTGGTGACGGGCCTGGCGCTGCAATCGGTGGCGATTGCGTGGCTCGCGATCGTGAGCTCCCCGACTGTCGCCTACAGCTCGCTCGTGATCCCGTTCGTGCTCGCGGGCTCCGGCATGGCGCTGGTGTTCGCGCCGGCCGCGAATGAGGTGCTCGGGGCGGTGCGTACCGCCGAAGCCGGCAAGGCCTCAGGCGCGACCAACGCGATCCGCGAGCTCGGCGGAGTCCTCGGCGTCGCCGTGCTCGCGTCGGTGTTCTCGGCGAACGGCTCCGTCGCGACGCCGGCGACGTTCTCGGCGGGCGTCACGGCCGCGCTTCCCGTTGGGGCGGCGGTGTTGGCCGCCGGCGCCCTGATCGCGCTCGTCGTGCCGGCCAAGCGGCGGCGGGAACGCGAGGCCGCGGCGGTGCCGGAGCCCGCAGCGGCTTAGGCGATCAAGGGAACGAAGGCCGTGCGCGGTTTAGAAGTCCGTACCGCGCACGGCCTCCAGCGCTTCGAGCACCGTCGCCGATGCGCGCGCCGTACCGCGGAAGTTGACCGCGCCGAGCACGTCGGCCACGAACGTGTCGGGCGGGACCACCAGGTGCAGTATCTGCTGGCGCCGGCGCAGGGCGCTCGCCAGGTCGAAGATCAGGTGGACGCCCGAGCTGTCGAGGTAACTCGTCTCGGAGAGGTCGAGCACCAGGCCGATCGCCGAGTTGGGGACCGCCTCCTTGAGGCGGGCCGTGAA
>DATBDN010000068.1:0-6122 GCA_036269895.1 Thermoleophilaceae bacterium | reverse complement strand
CCGACAACCACCTTGCCACCGCGCTTCTGCGCCCGCTGGACCACGCGGCGCAGGTCCTGGATCTCGGTGTTCATCCCCCACTGCTTGGCGAACTGGACCTCGCCGTCCGGGATCAGGCGGATGTGCTTGGTGATCGACTCGTTCTCGATCCAGCCGACGTAATAGTCGGACAGCTGCTGGGCGGTGATCTTGTGCGCCTTCGCCCTGTCGACCATCGACTGGTCCTCGAGCAGGTTCTCGCGGCGCTCGACCGCCCAGACCTGCCAGCCCTTTGCGCCTGACACGATGCTGCGCGCGAGCGGGGCGAAGTAGGCGGCGCTGGCGGACGTGCCGGGGTTCAGCACGAGCACGTTCTTCGCCTTCGGCGAGCCAATCTCGAGGATGCCGACCTTGTTGTACTTCGCCGGTGTGCCGGGGGGCTTGTAGCCGGCGATTCGCTCGAAGCGAGTGCTGGTCGCCGCGGAGGCGGACGGCGCGGCGATCGCGGCGACCGCCAGCGCGCAGGTGGCAACGAAACGCGGGCCAGGAACGCGCATCCGGGCGACGATAGCCTGCGTCCGGGATGGCGGCTCCGCTCGGCCAACTGCGATTCCGGCGACTGCTGGTCGCGCTCGACGGGTCGGCGAGCGCCGAGTTGGCATTGAGCGCGGCCGTCACCGCAGCGCGTCGCGACAACGCCGCGATCGCGTTGCTCTGCGTCGCTCCTGACGTCATCGCCGACGCGATGCGCTGGCCGTGGCCCGCGCCGGTGCCGGCAGCTCAGGGCGACGCCGACAAGTTCGCCGACGGCATCCTCCGCGATGCTGTCGCCCGTATCCCGGAGGACATCCCGGTGACGATGATCATCAAGCGCGGCCGCCCCGGGCACGAGATCGTCGCGCACGCGAAGGAGTCGGACTACGACGCGATCCTGCTGGGCGCGCGCGGCGTCGGCCGGGTCGAGGCGCTGGTCGGATCGGTCAGCCAGTACGTGATGCACCACGCGACCATCGCCGTGTTCGTCGCGCATGCGCCGCCCGAAGAGGCCGACGCCTGACGCTGGACCGACGCGGGTGCGCGAATCCGCTACAGCCCGGCGATGTGCCGGACCGCGAAGCCGAAGCGCTTGCCGATCGGCGTCCGCCAGCGAACGCCGCTCTTTCCGCCGCGGTCGCCAACGCTGCTCGTGTCCAGGCGCAGCCCGGCGACCTCCATGTACGCATGCGACTTGTTCGCGTAGATCGTGACGAACGTGCCCACGCCCTTCGCGCCCCAGCGCGCAAACGTTCCGCTGACCATGGGGTAGCCCAGCAGCCCGGCGCGGATCAGCGCGTAGCTGACAGAGCCGGAGCAGTCGTAGCCGGAGTCGAACAGGCGACCATGGCCGCCGCCCCACTTGTAGGGCTTGCCGATGATCTGGTTGGCCGCGCTGATGATCGCGCGCACCTGCGCCGGCGCGCCCTTCGGCACCGCGGCCAAGCCGTTGCGACGGATCATCGCCGTCTTCCCGGCGACGGTCGGCGTGTTCGAGACGGGCAGGCTGGGAGACCACGGATCCGCCCACGGGTCCGTGCTCTGGTTCGAATCGCCGCCGGTCGCCGGCGCCGGATCTGAGGAGGGCGCGTACGGATCGTCCCAGTTCTGGCCAGGGTTCGAGTTGGGATCAGGCGTCCAGTTCGGGTCGTGCCAGTGGTCCGCGAGTGCGGTCGGAGCGAGTATCAACAGGGCGACTGCTGTCAGGAGAAAGAGCCGAAGGTGGGTAGACATTCCCCCTGCTATCGGCGAGTCCGGGGGATACTTGACCCCTCACCGACCCCCGCCCGAAGACCCAGAATCTGAGCCCGAGATAGCGCGTAACCGTCCCGGTGACACTGGCTGTCGCCAGGATGAGGACCTCCAGGATCCGCGCCGGATGGGGCGTGACGGCGTGGAGTGTGAGCAGCGCGCCGCTCGTAACGGCGAGCGTGACCAGGTACACGAGCGCGCCCGCCGCGTGCTGCCGCATCAGGCCGTCGCGTCCGCGCACGTCGAAGGTGAACCGCCGGTTCGCCTGCGTGTTCGCCACCGCGGTCAACGCCAGGGCAAGCGCGTTCGCCGCGGCGGGGCCGAGTGGCGCTCGCAGCGCCACGTAGAGCAACGCGTACGCCAGGGTCGACAGCACGCCGATCGCGGCGAAGCGGACGATGTGGCTGGCCGCGACCAGGCGCGCGACGCCGCGCAGGTCGTCGAGCGCGGTCTGCACGATCGCCACGCGCGAGTCGGGATCGTCAACCCAGTCGACCGGGACCTCGTGGATGCGGAGGCCGTCGCGCTGCGCCAGTACGAGCAGTTCGGTGTCGAAGAACCAGCCCTCGTCGACCACGGCAGGCAGCAAGCGCTTCGCGACGTCGGCCCGCACCGCCTTGAAGCCGCACTGCGCGTCGCTGAAGTGCGCGCGCAGGAACGTGCGCAGCAGTACGTTGTACGCGCGCGAGATGAACTCGCGCTTGCCGCCGCGCGTGACGCGCGCCGAGCGTGCCAGCCGCGTTCCGATGGCCAGGTCGCTGTGGCCGGAGATGAGCGGCGCGACCAGCGGCAGCAGCGCGCGCAGGTCGGTCGACAGGTCCACGTCCATGTAACAGACGACGCGCGCCGGGCTGCCGAGCCACGCCGCCCGCAGCGCACGTCCGCGGCCTTTCTTCTGCAGGTGCAGAACCTCTACCCCAGCGAGATCGGCGCTCAGCAGGCGCGCGACGTCCAGCGTCCGGTCGGTGCTTGCGTTGTCGGCGATGACGATCTGCCACGACAGCGGGAAGTCGTTCGACAGGAACTCGTGCAGCCGGCGGATCGAGCGACCGAGGTTGTTCTCCTCGTTGTAGACCGGGACCACGATCTCGACGTCCAGGCGGGCTGCCATGTCGGAAGCATCGGGGGCGTGCGTCGGACGATCGTGTGCTGAACCTCAGGATCAGCTGAGAGGGCGCGGCAGGTGCACCGTGAAGCGCGCACCGCCGTCCGGAGCGTTGCCGGCATCCACCGAGCCGCCGTGCGCGGAGACGATCTCGCTGACGATCGCGAGGCCGAGGCCGGCGCCGGCGCGGCCGCGCGAGCGGCCGCCCTCGGCGCGCCAGAAGCGCTGGAACAGCTGCGCCGGGTCGCCGGCTGGGAGCCCGCGCCCGTGGTCGCGCACGTTCAGCGTCACGTTGGCGTCGTCGGCGCCGACGTCCACTTCGATCGGCGAGCCCGCGGGCGTGTGGACGAGCGCGTTGCGCAGCAGGTTGCCGACAACCTGACGCAGCTGCTGCGGGTCGCCGCGCACCAGCGCGGCGCCGTCCGCGGACAACTCGATCGTGCGATCGGGTGCCGTGGCGCGCGCGTCGGCGACGGCGTCGCTGGCCAGCCGCTCAATGTCGACCGGTTCGTTGGTGGGCTCGCGCATCTCGTCGAGGCGCGCCAGCGTGAGCATGTCGTCGACCAGCACGCCCATCCGCCGCGCCTCGTCCTCGATGCGGCGCATCGACGACTCGAGGGCCTCAGGATCGTCGCGCGCGCCCATGTGGAACAGCTCGGCGTAGCCGCGAATCGACGCCAGCGGCGTGCGCAGCTCGTGGGAGGCGTCGGCCAGGAAGCGGCGTAAGCGGTCCTCACTGGCCTGCCGCTGCGCAAACGCGCGCTCGAGGCGCTCGAGCATCGCGTTCAGCGCCAGCCCGAGGCGGCCGACCTCGGTCTTCTGGGTTGCCGGCTCGACGCGCTTGGAAAGCCGGCCCGCGGCGATCTCCCCGGCTACCACGCCCATGCGGTCGAGCGGGCGCAGCCCGAGGCGCACGAGCACGAACGACGTCAGCCCGAGGGCCGTGAGCACGACCGCGATGACGATCGCCTCCACGACGAGCAGCCGCTGCAACGTGTCGTGCACCTCGCGCAATGGCACCGCGACGACGGTGATGCCGCTGTCCTCGGGGTCGCGCGTGGCGACGACGCGATATTGCGGTCCACCAGGCTTCACCGAGCTGACGGTCACGAACTTGCCGATGGGCAGCTTGGCCGGGATCTTCGGCGCTGCCGGCAGCGGCTGGCCGTAGTCGATGACGGCGTGACCAAGCACCTGGCCGCTCGCCGTGCGGCGCTGGCCGTACGTCCCTGGCGGCAGGTTCACGTCCTGCGGGCGGCGTCCGCCCGGCTCGCGATCGGGTTGACCACCGAAGTGGTCGCCACCAGGCGGGCGCACTCCCTGGTCATCCAGCTGGTGAGACAGCGCCGGTGCCGCCGCGACGGCTTGCTGGTCGACGCGGTCGAGCAGGAACGAGCGCTGCTCCAGATACGTAACGGCACCGGCGACGAGCAACCCTGCGGCGGTCAGGGCGAGCAGGCCGGCGATCAGCCGCGCCCGCAAGGAGTGCATCAGGCTCTCCGGGCTCGGAGCGCGTAGCCGACCCCGCGCACGGTCTGGATGAGCGGCGGGCCGAGGGCGTCAAGCTTCTTGCGCAGGTAGCTGATGTAGGTCTCGAGCACGCGCCCGTCGCCGCCGAAGTCGTAGTCCCAGACGTGGTCGAGCAGCTGTGCGCGGGTCATCACGCGGCGCGGGTTCATCATCAGGTAGCGCAGCAGGCGGTACTCGGTGGCGGTCAGGTCGATCGGGCTGCCGGCGCGGGTGACCTCCATCGTGTCTTCGTCGAGCTCGAGGTCATCGAAGGTGAGCCGCGCCGACTCGGGCTCCGCGGCGCCGGTGCGGCGCAGCACGGTGCGGATGCGCGCCACGAGCTCCTCGAGGCTGAACGGCTTGGTGACGTAGTCGTCGCCGCCGGTTGTCAGTCCGCGGATCTTGTCCTCGGTCGAGTCGCGGGCGGTCAGGAAGATGATCGGCACGCCGGCGCGCTGCGCGCCGAGGCGCTCGGCGACCGCGAAGCCGTCCATGTCCGGCAGCATCACGTCCAGCACCAAGAGGTGCGGGCGGTACGCGCTGACCTGGTTGAGCGCCTCCGTTCCGTTCCCGGCGGTGGCCACGTTGAAGCCCTGATAGCGCAGCGCCATCGCGATCACGTCGACGATGTTGGGCTCGTCGTCGACCACCAGGATGCGGAAGTTGGCGTCCACGGAATTCATTCAGGCAGCAGAACCTTGGAGTTTCCTGAGAGTAAGCAGAAGGAGCGCCGGCACGGTCGTCGTCGCGATCAGCAGCACGAACCAGGCGCTGCCGGCATCCGTCCCTTCGCCCAGCGCGTGCACGATCCCGGCGATCCAGGCGACCGCCGTGAAGCGGTGGAGCTTGACCCAGCGCTTCTGACCGATGGCGCGGCGCAGGTAGTAGGACGGGCCGAGCAGGACCAGCGCCCAGGCCGCGACGATGCCGAGCGAGGTCCAACCCGTCTTGTAGCCGCCCGCGAACGGGACGACGACATCGACCAGGCTGAGGTTGATGTATTTGTCGCCGACCAGGCTGAGACCGTGGACGACGAGCGCGGCGATGGTCGCGAGCGAAAGCGCCTCGTGCAGCGGGCGGAGGTCCGCCCCGCGGCCACGCACGAAGCGGCCGCTGAGGAGCAGTCCGACGCAGACGCCGGCGCTCGACAGGAACAGCGCGGCGGCGCCGGCGGCGCGTGAGGTGATCCAGAAGAGGTGCGGCGCCGTGGCCGCTGCGAGCGTCACGCCACAATTCCTTCGGCCGCCACCGGGTCGACGACATCGTGGGAGCCGTCGTCGTAGACGACCACGCCGCCGCTCGGCAGCCAGCTGCGGGCGCGGCGTGGGCCGCTGAGGAGCGCGGCCTTGGCGCAGATCTCCGCGAGCCCGGCCTTCGGGGCGAGTGCGGTGACCTGGACGATGCCGGTGAACGCGGGCCGGCCCGTCGATGGGTCGAGCAGGTGATGGCAGGGTCGGCCCGCCCGGTCGATCCAGCTGCGGCGGCCGATGCCGCTGGTCGCGACCGCAAGGTCGGCGGCGGTGAACGTGTGGAGCGTGCGGGCGTCGAACGGGCTGGCAACGCGGATCTCGCGCGCGAGGCCGCCGCGGCCGCCGATGCGCAGGTCGCCCGCGCAGTCGACGCCGAAAGCTTCATGAGTCGCGAGGGTGTCGGCGAGGATGTCGCAGAAGAGGCCCTTTGCAAGGCCGCCGCTGTCGAGGCGCACGCCGGGCGGGCGGAAGACGAGGCTCTCGTCACGATCGAC
>DATBDN010000067.1:0-10789 GCA_036269895.1 Thermoleophilaceae bacterium | reverse complement strand
CCCGTCGAAGTCGCGCATGCGAATCCGCACCGAGCCCAGCCCCTGCGGCACGTGGCTGTCCGACCCGGCACCCGCCGGGATCCGGTACTTGCGGGCGAACTTGACGGCCTCCTCGTTGAACGACTTCACGGCCACCCGCGCGTTGAAGACCTCGATCGCATCCACGTCCTCGACCACGTTCAAAAGATGCTCGTAGTCGGGGACGGCATGCATGCGATCGAACGGATGCGGCACGTAGACCAGTCCGCCCTGCCGGTGGATCTCGGCGATCGTCTCCTCGAGCGTCATCCCGCGCGGGATGTGCTCGTCGATGAACAGGCCGATCACCTCACCCTGGTCGCCGGTCTTCACCTCCTCGGCCACGATCACCTTGATGCCGTCGGCGCGCTCGGCGGCCTCGTGCGCGCCCGAGATCACGTTGTGGTCGGTCACGGCAATGGCGCCCAGGCCGCGCGCCTTGGCGGTATCGAGCAGCACGTCGACCGGCGTTGCGCAGTCCGGCGAGTGGTCGGTGTGCATGTGCAGGTCCACGTCGATCAGCGGCCGCTCCTTGAGCCGCTTCGTGAACGGCGACGTGCCATTCACGGGCTTGCGCCGGGCGGCGACCTCGCCGTAGAGCTCCTCGAACGCGTCCGCCACCCGGCTCCAGTCGAGCTGCGGGCGCAGGTCGTGAATACGGTCGTGGAAGCCGTCCCGCAGCGCGCTGTCCGAGACCAGTCGCTCGAGCTGGCCTGCCAGCGTGTCAGCGTCGCGCAGCTCGAACAGCAGCCCGTGCTCGCCGTCGGCCAGCGCCTCTTCGTAGGTCGGCAGCCGCGAGGCCACCGGCACCGCACCCCCCGCCAATGCTCGGAACAGCAGCTGCGGCGCGGGCGCGGCCCCGCTCGAGGCGGCTACGACGACGTCCGCGCTCGCCAGCGCCTGCGCCTCCGATCCATCGCTTGGCCCGATGAAGCGCACGCGGTCGCGGATCGCGCGCGGCAGCGCCGGCTGCAGGCCGCGCTCGCGTGACCAGATCGTCGCGCGCCACGGCAGGGCCGGCGGCAGCCGCCGGAGCGCGCGCAGGAACAGCCGCAGCGCACCGCGCTCCTCTTCGACCGAGTAGACGATGTCGACAATCTCGCGCCCCGGCGCGCGGTGCGGGCGTTCGACCAGGTCCGCGCCCGGGTGGATCACGCGGTATTCGCCCGGGAAGTAACGCGCCACCAGGTCGCGCGTGGCGGTGAAGCTGGCGCTGCGCCCGTCGAGCCGGCCGAACAGCAGCTCGACCAGCCGGCGCGCCACCTGCGTCGACACGACCCGCTCGGCCGGTGCGTGGAAGGTGCCGACATTCAGTGCACGCGAGTGGCGCAGGGCCGCGGAGGCGGCGCTGGGCGCGAATGGCTCGTGGACGTGCACGAAGTCGAACTCGGCGCCGGCGAGCAGCTGCTCCATCGCCCTGGAGACATCCACTGGCAGCGACACGGCGCCTCCACGGCGCGCCGGCAGGCTTTGCCCGATCGCGAGCAACTGCGCGCAGCCAGGTTGGCGGTACAGCGCGTCGGGGTCGCTGTCGGCCTCGGCGATCATCTCTCGGCCCTCGCGAATGAGCTCGCGCATCGACGACGGGGCGATGACCACAACGCGGTGCCCGCGGCGGCAGAGCTCGTCGGCGAGCCGCTCGACGTAGACGTTCACCTCGTGGTGCTGCTCCCAGGGGTAGGGAGAGACCTGCGCAATAGAAAAACGCTCCGCCGGCATTAGCCGACGGAGCGTAGTTCCTAAAGGGATTCGGCCGGTGCCTAGATCGACTCGGCCGTGCGGATCTTCGCCTTGCCCGGCAGCTTTGGAGCGCCGCCGTACTTGGCGATGAACTCCTCCGTGTTGGTCTTCGCGACCGAGTCCGGCACCTGCACCGGGGGAGACTTCATCAGGTACGAGCTCGGCTCCTCGAGCGGCCCGCCGATGCCGTGGTTCAGCGCCAGCTTGCAGCAGCGCACGGCGTCGATGACGATGCCCGCCGAGTTCGGCGAGTCCCACACCTCGAGCTTCATCTCGAGGTTCAGCGGCACGTCGCCGAACGCCTGACCCTCGATGCGGATGTGCGCCCATTTCCGGTCGGTCAGCCACGGCACATAGTCGGACGGGCCAATGTAGACGTCGTCCGCCGGCAGCTTCTCGTCCATGATCGACGTGACCGCGTTGGTCTTCGAGATCTTCTTGGACTCCAGCCGCTCGCGCTCGAGCATGTTGTAGAAGTCCATGTTGCCGCCGACATTCAGCTGCGAGGTGTGAACCATCTTGACACCACGGTCGCCGAACAGGCGCGCCAGCTGCCGGTGGACGATCGTCGCGCCAACCTGCGACTTGATGTCGTCGCCGACGATCGGCAGCCCTGCCTTGCGGAAGCGGTTGCCCCAGTACTCCTCGCGTGCGATGAACACCGGGATGCAGTTGACGAAGCCGACGCCGGCCTCGAGTGCCTGCTCGACGTACCACTTGGTCGCCTGCTCAGAGCCGACCGGAAGGTAGGAGACGAGCACGTCCGTCTTCGTCTTCTTGAGGATCTCGACGATGTCGGCCGTCTGGCCGGGCGCCTTGGTGATCTTCTCGGTGAGGTACTTGCCGAGGCCGTCGTGGGTCATGCCCCGCTGCACCGGCACGTCGACGTGCGGCACGTCGGCGAACTTGATCGTGTTGTTCTGACCCGACCAGATCGCCTCGGAGAGGTCCTTGCCGACCTTCTCAACGTCGATGTCGAAGGCCGCCGTGAACTCGATGTCCGAGACGTGGTAGCCGCCGAGGTCGACGTGCATGAGACCGGGCACCCGCTCGGCGGGGTCCGCGTCCCTGTAGTAGTGGACGCCTTGCACGAACGCTGACGCGCAGTTGCCGACGCCGACGATGGCCACCCTGACCTTTTCGGTCTGGTAGCGGCCGTGTCCGTTAGTTCCTGTCAAGTGAATTTGCCCTCCTGGGAGATACGAAAGCGCCCGCGCCCCTGCAGCAGGCGTCCGCGGTCTAACGAACCCGCCGTGCGTCTTTGGTTACGCGGCGGCGCTCGTCAGCGCCTTGCGAACATGGAAAACGCGCTGGAAGACCGTGAAAACCGTCAGCACGGCCAGCACGTACACCGCCGGCGCGAGAAGGTCGACGTCGAAGATGCTAGCCCCCTTCGCGAACACCAGCCCGATGGAGAGGATCACTACCCGAACGGGCCGCGTGGCCAATCCGACCTTGCATTCGACACCCAGAGCCTCGGCGCGGGCGCGTGTGTAGCTGACCATCAGCGAGCCGAGCACTGCAACCACACAGGCAGCCACGGCGAAGTCCATGCCGCGCGAGGAGAAGTACGCGGCGACCGTCGTAAGCACGATGCCCTCCTCGATCCGGTCGAGCGTCGAGTCGAGGAACGCACCGAATGGGGTGCCCTTGCCCGACATCCGCGAGTAACGGCCGTCGAGCGTGTCCATGATCGAGCCGACGACGAACGCCAACCCCGCGAGGAAGAAGTAGCGCTGCGTGACGAGCACGGCCGCCAGGACGTTCAGCGACAGACCAGTCATGGAGATCGCGTTCGGCGTGAGCCGCGACTCGATCAGCGCGTTGCGCGCCCGCAGCCGCATTTCGCCGCGGCGTTGTAACGAGCTCAAATCCCGGCCTCCGCCGGGGTCCTCCTCCAGGACCATGCGTCGGGCCTGACTCGTGCGAACGCCGTCGCCGCGAGCAGCGCCGAGCAGCCGGCCACGACGGCGCCGACGGCGGCGTCCAACCAGAAGTGATTGCCGGTCGAGATGACGACGAAGGTCACGAGCAACGGGTAGAAGAGCCACGCCACCTTCAGCGCGCGCGGCCGCGTCAGCTGAAACGCGGGCACAGCGACCATCAGCGAGAACGCCACGTGCATGCTGGGCATGGCGGCATACGGGTTGTAGAGGACGCTGGCAGTCTGCGAGACACCGTTCCCGAAGAGGTCGGCGACGGGGTCCTGGAAGCCCCACTCGGGCAGGAAGCGCGGCGGCGCCGTGGGGAACGCCATGTAGCCAACGAGCGCGAACACCATGGCGATCAGGAACATGTTCCGCACGAAGTAGTAGCCGTGGTTACGCGCCACGTAGAGCCAGACCAGGAACGTGGTCGTGACCAGGAAGTGCGAGTTGACGTACATCCAGTCGGCTGCGTGGATCAAAAAGCCGTGGTTGATCGTCCATCTCTGGATGTCCGTCTCGACGAACAGGTGGACGTCACGCTCGAAGTCGACGATGTCGCGAGCATGCTGGTAGGCCACGTTCGCGTGCCCATCCACCAGCCCGCGCACAAGCCGGTAGACGTAGTACGCCCCTCCGAACAGGAGCCACTGGCGGGCGAGATCGAGCGGGCCACGCGGCATGAGCCGCGATGCCAGGTGTCCAAGCCGCCCCACAGTAGGCAGCCTAGCCGCAGCGGCGGCCCCGAAGGAAGACGCGCGAGAGCGAGAACGAGGTGGTCATCTGCAGCTTGCCCGGGTGGTTCGCGGTGACGCGTGTCCAGTCCCCCGCGCGCGCGACGCAGCCGCCGTGCACGCGCCAGTAGGGGCTCCAGCGCACGCGCACGAGGGCTGTCCCGGCGGTACGGGCGTCGAGCTCCACCTCGTCCGAGCGGATCTTGGTGAGGCGGATGTCCTGCCCCTCCTCGGGGATCACCATCGGATGCGGCAGCGTGACCGCGTAGATCCGCCAATGCGGGAGCCGCTTGACCAGGCGCAGGTAGGGCGGATCATCCTCGATCAGCCCGCGCTCCTTGAACGAGCTGTCGTCGGGCTTGACGTCAGGCAGCGCGACCCAGGCCACACCGTGCTCGGCCAGCCAGTTCGCATAGGTGAAGTTCGTGAGGATCCCGGAGTAGAAGAGCGAGTTGCGCCCGGCGTCCAGCTGGCGCTCCCAGCCGCGCGCGAGCGGGAAGTGCGGCGCGACGACGGCTGCCTCCCAGTGGCTGCGCGTGAACGGGATCTCGACGCGCCCCTCCTCGGGCCGCTTCGTGGCGAGGAAGCGAAGGAGCGGCTTGTAATAGGCGGTCTTCGCCGACGGCTCGTTCTGTGACGCTAGGAAGTCGCGCGCGGCGGAGGACCACTGCCAGAACCCGAGGAGGCCGAGCAGCAGGACGAACAGCGCGATCCCCGTCCGGGTGCGCGGCCGGCGCGCGGCCGCCAGCGCGATCGGAGCGGCGAACAAGGCGCCAAGGCGGACGGCGTTGGAGCCCATCGGCGTCTGCACGAAAAAGGCGGCGGTGGCCGCGACCGCGTAGATCGCGGCGCCGACGCGCAACGCCTTCTCGCGCTTCGGCAGCAGGACCAGCGCGCCGATCGCCATGAGCGGCACCGGCACGTAGGTCGAGAAGTCGAACGGCATGTAGCCGCCCTCCGGGAACGCCGCGGCCAGCAGCGCCGGCGGCAGGAACGCAGCCAGCGCGACGGTCAGCGCGCGTCGGCGCT
Organism: Thermoleophilaceae bacterium; assembly: GCA_036269895.1. Lineage (GTDB taxonomy): Bacteria > Actinomycetota > Thermoleophilia > Solirubrobacterales > Thermoleophilaceae > DATBDN01. The sequence continues at coordinate 5,343 of DATBDN010000067.1, read as the reverse complement.
CGGGACCACGCGCGGTAACCCCCCACGCGACCGCCGCGAGCGTCAGGAAGAGCGCGGCGACCGGGCTGGCCAGCCCGGATCCCACCGCCGCCGTGACCCCGATCCACCTGCGACCGCGCTGCAGCGCGAGCAGCGCGCCCAGGCCGAAGGCAACGCCCATGGCGAAGGGCAGGCGGCCGGTGAACAGCAGCGCACCCGTCGCGAGCCCGAACCAGAGCGCGGCCCAGCTCCCGCGCTTGCCCCACTGCCTGCGCGCAAGCGGCTCGAACAGGGCCGCCGCGGCCACCGTCGCGAGCGCGCCGGCAACCCACGGCCCGAGCAGCCACCCGAGCGGCGGGAACAGAACGCTGTAGGCGGGCGTGTGATGGCCGCCGTACCAGAGCCCGTTCCAGATCGTGAAGCCCTCCTCGCCGAACAGGTCGGCGCGGAACGTGTGCGCCGCCATGTCGACCGTGTGCGGGCGAATGGCAAGCCAAACCGCCGCGACGAGCACGGCAGCCAGGACGGGCGCCAGGCGGGCGAACGCAATACGCGGCTTCCGCGGTTCCCGCGTGCCGGGGCGGGTCGGAGGCGGAGGCGGCGCGTCACTGCGCGCGCGCGGCGGCGCGGCGATCGAGGACGACAGCCGCAGCACCCCGAGAAGGCTATCCGGCGAGCGATTCTCGCCCACCCAGTCACGTGTGCGCGCGGGTAGACGATCCTTTCCGGCATGCGTCGCAAGCTGCACGCTATTCGCGACCGCCTGCGGCAGGCGTACGGGCGACCACGGCTGCGTCCGCACCGCCGCCCGGTCGACGAGCTGATCCTGACCGTGCTGTCGCAGAACACGAACGACCGCAACCGCGACGTGGCCTACATGCGTCTGCGCGAGCGCTTCCCGTCGTGGGAGGCGGTCCGGCGCGCGCCGGAGGACGAGGTCGAGGAGGCGATCAGGCCGGGCGGCATCTCGCGCATCAAGGCCAATCGCATCCAGGCGATCCTCGATGACCTCGACGGCGACGAACTCGAGTGGATGGCAGGTGCGCCGATGGAGAGCGGCCGCGCGCGCCTGGTCGAGCTGCCGGGGATCGGGCGCAAGACGGCTGCGTGCGTGCTGCTCTTCTCGTACGGGATCCCCGACGTGCCCGTCGACACGCACGTCTTTCGGGTGGGCTGGCGGCTGGGGCTGTGGCCGGAGAAGTCGAAGTTCGAAGACGTGCACGACGTGCTGACGAAGCTCGCCGACGACGGCGACGACGCCTACGAGATCCACACGAACCTGCTGCGCCACGGCCGCCGGATCTGCACAGCGCGCAACCCGCTGTGCGAGCAGTGTCCGCTGTTGTCGCTCTGCCCGTACGGCAAGGCACGTCTGCGCGCATGACGGCGCATGCCACCGAGCGCGCGGCTCCGAGTCGCCACGCCGCCGTCGCCGAGCTCGCTCTGATCGGGATAGCCGCGGTATGGGGTCTGACGTTCGTGATGGTCCAGGACGCGATCGCGATCCTGCCCACGCTTGCATTCCTCGCATACCGCTTTTCCGGTGCCACGATGCTCGTGACGCCCGTCTTCTGGCGTCGGCTGGCGCGGCTGTCCCGGCAGGGTTGGTCGGCGGGACTGCTGATGGGAGCGTTCCTGACAGCTGGGTACATCTTTCAGACGGTGGGCCTCGAGCACACGTCGGCCTCCGACGCCGGTTTCATCACCGGCCTGTTCGTCGTGCTCACCCCCGTGCTCGGCGCGCTGTTCCTGCACCAGCGGATCTCGAGCCTTGCGTGGACGGCGGCCGCGGCTTCGGCGCTCGGTCTGTACCTGCTGTCGGGCAGCGGCGGCGACTTCACCTTGCGCGGTGACGGGCTCGTGTTCCTCGCCGCAGTCAGCTTCGCTGCCCACATCCTCGCCACCGCCCGCGCCGCCAAGCGTTTCGACGTGGGCGCGCTGCTCGTGCTTCAGCTCGGCGTCGCAGCCGTCACGTGCCTCGCGCTGGCGCTCGCGACCGGCAAGCTCGAGGCGCCGCACGGCACCAAGGTCTGGTCTGCGCTCGTGGTAACCGCCGCCTTCGCGAGCGCCCTCGGCTTCTTCGTCCAGACGTACGCGCAGCAGCACGCCCCGCCGGCGCGCACGGCGCTGATCCTGGCGTCTGAGCCGGCCTTCGCCGGGCTCTTCGGCTACCTCCTGGCGGGCGACCGCCTGTCGGCGGTCGCATGGCTCGGCGCCGGCCTGATCATGGCGTCGATCGTCGCCGTCGAGCTGCTCCCGCGCTGGCGCACGACGGAGGCGTTGCCGGAACAGTGAGACGCGTCGGCTCCCTCCTCAAGCGCACGGCGGTGTCGTTCTACGACGACCAGATGACGCACCACGCGGCAGCGCTCACCTACTACGGGCTGATGTCGCTGTTCCCGGCCCTGCTGCTCGGCGTCTCGCTGCTCGGTCTGCTCGGGCAGTACCCCGAGACCTACAACAGCGTCGTGTCATATCTGCGTGACGTCGTGCCGCCGGACACGCTCAACGCGATCGACCACTCGCTCAAGCGCGCGATCCAGCACAAGGGCAACGCCACAGCGGCTTTGGTGATCGCCGTCATCACCGCCCTGTACGGCACCACCGGCGCGCTCGAGGCGGCGCGGCGGGCGCTGAACGTGGCGTTCGGGGTTGAGAAGGGACGCAACTTCATCCACCGCAAGGCGCGCGACGTCGTGTCGAGCTTCATCCTGATCGGCCTCGTCCTGATCACGCTGATCTTCGTCTTCGTGGGCGGCACGCTGGCCGACCACGTCTTCGGCGAGAACGGCGCGCACGCGTGGAACATCGTCCGCTGGCCACTCGCGGTGCTGATGGCGATGCTCGCGTTCGCGTACATCTATTACGTGACTCCCGACCTCGAGGAGCGCGAGTTCAGGCTCATGACGCCAGGCGCTGCCGTCGCCGTTGTCGCCTGGATCTTGATCTCGTTCGGCTTCTCGCAGTACCTGTCGCACTACAGCGACGTGAACGCGATCTACGGGACGTTCGCCGGCGCGATCGTGCTGGTGGCGTGGGTGTGGCTGACGAACGTGTCGCTGCTCTTCGGTGCGGAGCTCAATTCGGCTCTGAGCCGTGAAAGAGAGACCACAGCCAGCGACCTTGACGTCGCTCCAGCACCCCGCTGATGCGATAGGCGCGGTTCGAGCGTCCGTCGAGCACGAGCGCACCCTCGAGCCACAGCCAGGCGACGTCGCCGGCGGCCGAGACCGACACGTCGTCCCACTCCCAGGCGACCGTCTGCGCCGCGTCGAAGAGCTGCTGGAGGAAGCGCCGCAGTTCGATCGGGCCGCGGGCGATCTCGCCCAGCGACGAGCCGATCAGGGTTGCGTCGGCGTCCGGGGCGAACAGCGACAGGACGCCCTCGAGGCGTCTTTGTGACACGGCTGCGCGGAACTCCCCGAGCGCCAGGAGGATCTCCTCCCGCGTATGCGCATCGGCCTGCACGCGCGTGGACGATACACGTAAGGGTTGCTATAACCTCACTTAGATTTTCCAAGCGGAGGTTTTTGAATTGGCTAAGACAATCGGTATCGACCTTGGCACGACCAACTCGTGTATGGCCGTCATGGAGGGCTCGGAGCCGAAGGTAATCGAGAACGCTGAAGGTGCCCGGACGACCCCGTCCGTCGTCGCCTTCACGGGCGGCGGCGAGCGCCTTGTCGGCGCGGTCGCCAAGCGCCAGGCGGTGACCAATCCCGAGAACACCGTCTTCTCGATCAAGCGCTTCATGGGCCGTAAGGAGGCCGAGGTCAAGGAAGAGGAGACGATCGTCCCGTACCGCGTCGTCTCCGGTGCGAACGGCGACGCGCGCGTCTTCGCCGGCGACAAGGAGTACTCGCCGCCGGAGATCAGCGCGATGATCCTGCAGAAGCTGAGGCAGGACGCCGAGGCGTACCTGGGTGAGACGGTCGACTCGGCTGTCATCACCGTTCCCGCGTACTTCAACGACGCACAGCGTCAAGCGACGAAGGACGCCGGCAAGATCGCCGGCCTCGACGTCAAGCGCATCATCAACGAGCCGACGGCGGCGTCGCTGGCCTACGGCCTCGACAAGGAGGGCGCGGACCAGACCATCCTGGTCTTCGACCTCGGCGGCGGCACCTTCGACGTGTCGGTCCTGGAGATCGGCGATGGCGTCTTCGAGGTGAAGTCCACCGCCGGTGACAACCACCTCGGCGGCGACAACTGGGACAAGGCGATCGTCGACTGGATGACGGCTGAGTTCAAGGCCAGCCAGGGCATCGACCTGTCGCAGGACAAGATGGCCCTGCAGCGTCTCTACGAGGCTGGCGAGAAGGCCAAGGTCGAGCTCTCGACGACGCAGGAGACTCAGATCTCGCTGCCGTTCATCACGGCTGATCAGTCCGGCCCGAAGCACCTCGACATGCGGCTGTCGCGTTCGAAGCTGAACGAGCTGACCGCCGACCTGCTCGACCGCGTGGTCGGGCCGGTCAAGCAGGCGCTGAAGGACGCCGGTGACAGCACGATCGACCACGTCGTGCTCGTCGGCGGCATGACCCGCATGCCGGCCGTCCAGGAGAAGGTCAAGGAGCTCACGGGCAAGGATCCGCACCGCGGCGTCAACCCGGACGAGGTCGTGGCCGTCGGCGCTGCCATCCAGGCGGGCGTGCTGGCCGGTGACGTCAAGGACGTGCTCCTGCTCGACGTGACCCCGCTGACGCTCGGCATCGAGACCAAGGGCGGTGTCATGACCAAGCTCATCGAGCGCAACACCACGATCCCGACGCGCAAGTCGGAGATCTTCTCGACGGCCGAGGACAACCAGCCGTCGGTCGAGATCCACGTGCTGCAGGGCGAGCGCGAGATGGCTGCGTACAACAAGTCGCTCGGCAAGTTCCAGCTGACCGGCATCCCCCCGGCGCCGCGTGGCATCCCGCAGATCGAGGTCACGTTCGACATCGATGCGAACGGCATCCTCTCGGTCTCCGCGAAGGACCTCGGCACCAGTAAGGAGCAGAAGATCGAGATCAAGGCGGGCTCCGGTCTGTCTGACGACGAGATCAAGCGGATGGTGTCCGACGCTGAGTCGCACGCGGAGGAGGACCGCAAGCAGCGCGAGCTCGTGGAGGCGCGCAACAACGCGGAGAACGCGGCGTACCAGGCTGAGCGTCAGCTCAAGGATCTGGACGGCCAGGTCGACGAGGCGGCGAAGTCGCAGATCGAATCGGCGATCGCGGATGTCCGCGGCGTGCTCGAGTCCGAGGACGTCTACGAGATCCGCTCGAAGACCGACGCTCTGCAGCAGGCGTTCCACGCTGCGTCGGAGCAGATCTACGCGGCGGCGCAGGCGAAGGCCCAGGAGGCCAACGGCGATGCGCC
>DATBDN010000066.1:0-5356 GCA_036269895.1 Thermoleophilaceae bacterium | reverse complement strand
CCGGTGACTCGGTGTGCCGCTCTACCAACGTCGACTATCGGCTCGATACGGCCTCGGCGCGCACCTTCCTCGCGCCGTACGTAACTCTGCCCTAGCGACGCGTAGCGAAGAACGAGCGCAGCATCTCCGCCGACTCGTCGGCCAGCAGGCCGCCCGCCACGTCCGGGCGCCAGTTGAGCTTGGGTTCGCCCAACACGTCCAAGACCGAGCCGGCGGCACCGGCCTTCGGGTCCCAGGCGCCGAACACCACGCGCGGCATCCGCGCCAGCACGATCGCGCCCGCGCACATCGCGCAGGGCTCGAGGGTCACGTACAGAACCGCGTCCGCAGGCATCCGCCAGCCCTCCCCACACCTCACGGCGGCATCCCGCAGGGCCAGGATCTCGGCGTGCGCAGTCGGATCCCCGCGCAGCTCGCGCTCGTTCGGCGCCGCTCCCACGACCTCGCCGTCCGAGACGACCACACAGCCGATCGGCACGTCGTCGTGATCACCCGCCCGCTCGGCCTCGCGCAGCGCCAGGCGCATGAAGTACTCGTCCCTGGGAAAGAAGTGGGCTTGGCTCAGCGGAACTCCTTGCGACGGAGCCTGTTTCTGCCGACATAGACTGGACTCAGGCCCACCGTACCCAATGAAGATCCGCCTCCTCTTGCTCGCCGCCGTCGCGGCCCTACTCATGGCCGCCGCACCCTCCGCGAGCGCTGCGGATTACGTCAATGGCGAGGTTCTGGTGGCCCACGACGCCAGTGCCAGCTCCGCGGGATCGAGCGCCGCCCACGTCGTCCGGACCCGTCCGGGCGAGACCGTTCATGAGGCGATTGCGCGCCTGCGCAAGGACCACGGGGTGCGCTACGCGGTCCCGAACTACGTCGCCCACGCGAGCGGCTTCATCCCCAACGATCCTGGTATCGGCGCCGCGACCCAGTGGCAGGACCTGCAGTGGGACTTCACCGGCCCGTACGGCGTGGACGCGCCCGACGCCTGGTCGCAGGCGATCGCGGCCGGCGCTCCCGGGGGGCGCGGCGTGACCGTCGCGGTGCTCGACACCGGCGTCGCGTATGAGAACTACCGTCGCTTCCGCCGTGATCCGGACCTCTACGCGAGTCGCTTCACGAAGCCGTACGACTTCGTCGACGGCGATCGGCATCCCGACGACGAGAACGGCCACGGCACCCACGTGACCGGCACGATCGCGCAAAAGACCAACAACGGCCTCGGCCTGACCGGTCTGGCCTACGGCGTGACGATCATGCCGCTGCGCGTGCTCGACGCTCACGGCGAGGGTGACGCCGGCGCCATCGCGCGCGCCATTCGCTACGCCGCGCGCAACAAGGCGCAGGTGATCAACATGAGCCTGGAGTTCGACTCGTCGATCACAGCGTCCCAGATCCCGGACATCGTCTCCGCCGTCCGCTACGCGCACAACAAGGGCGTCGTGGTGGTGGGCGCCGCCGGCAACGCCGCCGAGAGCGCGGTCGCCTACCCCGCTCGCACCAATTACGTGATCTCAGTCGGCGGCACCACCGAGCACGGCTGCGAGGCCGACTACTCCAACAGCGGCTCCGGCCTGGACGTGGTGGCGCCGGGCGGCGGCGACGACGCGCCGCTGGACGACGACCCCGCCGACCTGCAGAACTGCAACCCGGACGAGCGCGGCCGCGACATCTACCAGGTGACCTTCACGCGCGACGTCAAGACGTTCGGCATCCCCTCGAACTACGAGGGCACCTCGATGGCGTGCCCGCACGTCTCGGCGATCGCCGCGTTGATCATCGCCACCCACGTGATCGGCAAGCGCCCGAAGCCGCAGGCCGTCGAGGCGCGCATCAAGGCGACCGCGCGCGATCTCGGCCCGCCCGGTGTCGACCGCCGCTACGGAGCGGGGCTCGTCGACGCGTACCAGGCCATCAACCCGGCCTTCCCCAGCGTCGCCCCGCCGGCCTAGGCGCTACGTCGTCCTGACGATCATCACGTTGCAGGGAGCGTGATGAGAGACCTTGTTCGGCACGCTGCCGAGCAGGAAGCGGCGCGCGCCGGTCATGCCCTTGTTGCCGACGATGATCAGGTCCGCGCCCTTTTCCTCGGCAACGTCGAGGATGGCGTCAGCGGGATCGCCTTCGCGCGCGAACGTCTCGACGGCGGACACGCCCACTTGCTTGATCTGCTCTGCCTCGTCGTCGAGGACCGCCTGCACGTCCTCACGCGGATTGACCATCCACGAGACGTCCTCGGGCACCTCAGTGCGCTCCTGACGTAGCCGCGATTCCGGCACCGGCTCGTACGCGCTGACCAACAGCACGCTCGATCCCATCAACTTGGCGAGCTCGCTCGCCTGCCTCACCGCCTCCTTTGCGGTGTCCGAACCGTCAGTTCCAACCACAATCGTGCCGTACATGAGGGGGATCTTAGGCCCGATTGCGGTTGACGTTTTCGCGCTAAGTACCCCGCCCACACTAGGATCGCTTCATGGCCACAAGAACTCGCTGTCTCGCCGTGGATGACCACCAGGTCGTCCGCCAGGGTCTTGAGATCCTGTTCGGTGACACAGATGACCTCGAACTAGTTGGCACCGTGGGCAGCGGGGAAGACGCAGTCGAGATGATCAAGCAGAACGAGCCGCAGATTGTCCTGATGGACGTGCGCCTTCCTGGAATGGACGGCGTGTCAACAATCAAGCGGATTCACGAGGAGGCGCCGAACGTCCAGTTCGTCGTCTTCTCGGCTTACGGCGACCGCCGGCTCGTGTCTGACGCGATCGCGGCTGGAGCTCGCGGCTATGTGATGAAGGGCGCGCCGCCGGATGATTTGCTGCGCGCAATTCGCACGGTCGCAGGCAACAAGCCGTTCGTCGACCCATCGCTTTCTCCGATGCTCCTCATGACCGACGCGGGCCGCGCCGAGGCCCAGCTGTCAGAGCGTGAACGTGAGATCCTGCAGCTGCTTGCCAAGGGCTACCACACCGAAGAGGTGGCTCGGGCGATCGGCCTCAGCGTCGAAACGGTCAAGTCGGACACCAAGCGCGTGATCGGCAAGCTGCAGGCGGACACCCGCACGCACGCCGTCGCGATCGCGTTGCGTCAGGCGCTTATCGAGTAACGAAGACCACGCCGAGCTAGCCTCGGACGAGTGAGGCTTCCGCGCTTCTGGCTCGTCCTCCAAGCGCTCATCGTGATCTTCGTCGTGATCGGCATGATCGTCGCTGCGACGAAGCTGTACTGACGCGGCGTCGGGGCGGGGCCGCCGAAGCCCCGCCCCTCGCCAACTTCCGTCAGTTGGTCTTTCGCTCGAGGTTGGCGACCTCGTCGGCCTTCGAGTCGGCGCGCTCCTGCGCGCGTCCAAGCTCGTCCTTGGCCTCGCCCTTGCGCTCCTCCTGACGACCCTGGCGCCTCAGGCTCGCATCATCGGTCAGATCGCCTGCAGCCTTCTTCGCGCGGCCGGTGACCTTGTCAAGTATCCCCATTTTCAAGCCCCTCCTTTTTTCGTCTCGTACAGCTGTCGAGTTCCCCGACCAGGGGCCTCCGAAACGGTTTGACTGGTGCACAAGAAGGGGACAAATGCCCCAGAGGAGCGGAGATGCGAGACCTATTGGCAGGCATAACGCCCATCGCAGCCGGATTCGCCCTAGCCGTGCTCATCCACCGGTCCGAACGCGGCCGGCAGACGACTTAACGCGTCAGTCGCCACAGCACCACGTCGAGGTGTTCGGCGTAGTGCGCACGCGGCTGTCCGGTGAGCTCGATCCCGTAGGGACGCGCCATCGAGTTGCCCGCGATTTCGGCCTCGGCCGGCTGCAACGGCCACGGCCGGTGATGGATGTCGGCACGCAGCAGCTGCTCGTTCTGGTCCAGGGTGTAAAGGCAGTAGCGCTCGGCCACGAACTCCTCGAAGCTTCCGCGGCGCGCCTCGCGCACAGGGCCGGTCGGCCGGTAGCGCGCGGCGAAGCGGGCAGCATCGCCGCCACGATGTGAGGCGAACTCGATCGCGTCGCCGCGCCGGCGCACCGCCTGGCGTGCGTGGTGATACGGCAGCCGGTACGTCTTGCGCGCCGCATGCACGGCCAGATGGTTAGACGTGTCGAGGCTCAGGAACCAGATCCCCGGCTTGTCGTCGCTCGTGACGTAGGTACGCACGTTGATCTCCGGAAACGTCGAGATCAGCGGGAACGGGAGCGTGTTCCGCAGGCGCAGGCTGTGGATCTCGAACGGCGTCACGCCGACCCATGCGCTGCCATCGAACTTGTCCGGCTCGATCCCCGGCGGCAGCATCGCCGACAGCGCTTCGGCATCCACCGGCCAGTGAAGGAACGCCAGGCGCTCCCAGGTCTGCCCCATGAACCACGGTTCCGGGGGCAAGGGCCAGAAGCGGTGCGCCCGCGAACGGAGCGCGGCGGGCTGCCGGATGGAGTTGGCGAAGGCCGCTAGCGGATTCAGACCAGCGCGGCGACGCGCTCCGGAACACGGTCCGGACCGCACGCCTCGAGCATGCGCCGCATCTGCTCGGCCGCGCGGTAACGCCAGCGGCCGGTCCGCACCAGGCTCGAGAGGACCAGCCACGCGTCGAGCAGGATCTTGTCGCGCTCGGGCTCCTCGCCGTTGCGAGTGAGCAGCAGCCCCTCGGCGGCATCGCGAAGGACCTCGCGCTCGTCCTGCTCCAGCTCGGGCGCCTCGAGTTCGTCGAGGACTGCCAGGACGCGGCGATAGGACTCGTAGCGCAGGCCGGTCATCTTGATTCGAAGGTTCCCCAACTTCCAGCGGGAGAAAACCTCTTGCGGTGTACGGTGGCCGACATGGCCGACTCCACGACGAAGTTCCTCCTGCATGAGAGCGACATTCCGACCCACTGGGTCAACCTGCTGCCGGACCTGCCCGGCGATCCGCTCCCGCCGCTGCACCCCGGGACGATGGAGCCTGCCGGCCCCGACGACCTGTCGCCGATCTTCCCGATGGCCCTGATCCTGCAGGAGGTCTCGCCCGAGCCTGAGCTCGAGATTCCCGAGGAGGTTCGGGAGGCATACAAGCTGTGGCGGCCCACGCCCCTCTACCGCGCCCGCCGGCTCGAGCGCGCGCTCGATACGCCCGCCCACATCTATTACAAGTACGAGGGCACATCCCCGGCGGGGTCGCACAAGCCGAACACGGCCGTGCCCCAGGCCTATGCCAACGCCAAGGCCGGAATCAAGAAGCTCGTCACCGAGACGGGTGCCGGCCAGTGGGGCTCGTCGCTGGCGTTCGCGTGCTCGTTGTTCGGGCTCGAGTGCGAGGTGTTCATGGTTGGTTCGAGCTACGACCAGAAGCCGTACCGACGTTCGATGATGCAGACCTGGCGCGCGACGGTGCACCGTTCGCCGAGTGACCTGAC
>DATBDN010000065.1:0-2555 GCA_036269895.1 Thermoleophilaceae bacterium | reverse complement strand
TTTCCATCTCGCTCGCTTGCGGCAGCGCTGGATCTGCCTCATCGCGACAGCGACGCCGCGCGAGCTTCCTCCGATCGCGCGCACACCGTGCCTATGCGCCGGATGCAACGGCTCCGGCCGAGCCGGACTTCCGCTGGTCGTCCGCAGCGAGCACGTGGTCGACGGCGAGGGCGGCTACCGCTCAGGCAGGAGAAGCGGGTGTCGCGTCCTCATATCCGCGCGAAGGAGGGGAGTCGGTAACACGCACGAGATGCGCGTCGAGGAGCGAGAGCAGGTCTCGGTCGGTCGCCGCGAGCAGCGTCAGGCACGGTTGGTTCACGCGTATTGCGGCCACGGCGCCGTCGTGGCCCCTTCGGTCGATGAGGGGAAGTCTGAGCCCGACTGCCGCAGCGGCGACGAAGCGGACGCGCTCGCCGATTGCTCCCGGGAGCGTCCGCTTGCCCGGCGGCGGCTAGCACCGCGCCGCCGCGGAGTTGCGCTCGGTGCCAGCAGATCCGCCGACTCGGGGCACAATTCGGAGTTACACTGCTGGAGCGCAACAGTCGCAACGTGCGCCTGACCGACGCTGGTGATGGGATCAGCTACGAAGGGTGCGAGGCAGCCCGAAGCGGCCGAGAACGCTGCTGTCGACAAAGTGGGTAATCGCAGAGATGCGGTCGCCCGCGAGAGTCAGCACGAGCACTCCGACGGCGTGCGCGATCGGTGTTTGCGAGTCGGTGCGATAGCAGCCGAATGCTGGCTGGCCGTTGGCTCGGGTTGGGATCAGCTTGTGGCGGCGCCCGCCCCGCCAATTTAGGTATTCGTAGATCGCCGAGCGGCCCTGGTATTCGAGCGGGGGCGGCGGCATCGTGAACCACGCGTCTTCGGTGAGTAGCGCGACGACGCCGTCGATGTCGTCGGCCATCCAGGCATCGGCGAAACGGCGAACGAGCTCGTGTTCTGTCGGTGAGTTGGGCTCTGGCGCTCGGCCCCGGTCTGACGCGGGAAATAGGCGTTCGGTCGTTACCCGCGCGCGCCTGAGGGCGCTTTTGACCGAGTCCTCGCTTGTCTCGAGCGTGTCGGCTACCTCGGCGGCGTGGAAGCCGAGGACGTCGCGGAGAAGCAGGACGGCGCGTTGGCGTGGTGGGAGATGCTGCAGGGCTGCGACGAACGCGAGCTCGACGGTCTCCCGGGTCTGGTATCGAGCGTCTGGTCCCGGCGCCGTATCGATGATCCCCTCGAGCAGGGCGTCGGGGTAGGGCTGGAGCCAAGTCACCTCGCCGAGCCTCGTCGGCTCCGGCGGGGCGAATGGCGGCTCGGGTGCCGGCGGCGACCGGCGGCCGAGCGCGCGCAGGGCATCGAGACATCGATTGGTGGCGATCCGGTAGAGCCACGCGCGCAGCGATGCCGTGCCCTCATAACCCGACAGACCGCGCCAGGCGCTCAGCAACGTCTCCTGGAGCGCGTCCTCAGCGTCTTGCATCGAGCCGAGGATCCGGTAGCAGTGGAACTGGAGCTCCCGCCGGTAGGGGTCGGTTAGCTCGCGGAATGCCTCCTGCTCGCCTTGTGCAGCGCGCGTCAGCAGCGATTGGCCCATCTTCTGATCCTCGCATCTCGACTCCGATTTCGCCGGCATTAACAGCTATGACGTCGCGCGTGCCGAGAAAGGGTCGCCCCGGCGACCGCGCAACAGGCACTGACCCTTCTTCGGCCCCGCCGGCGTCTCAATACGCGGATGGCAAACCCCCCGACACCAGGAGGACCGGAATGACCGCGTACGCAATCGGGTCGGCGCAGGAGCACCTGGCCGTTCGGCTCGAGCTGCTTGATGCCGAGCAGGACCTGACTCGCTAGAGGAGGCTCAAATGCTGCACCCCGCTCTCGCTCGAGCGCTCGCCAGCGCTCACATCGATGACCTACATCGCGCGGCCGCCCGCTGGCACACGATCCATCGCGGCCATCGCGCCGCGCACGAGCCACGCGTGGCGGCCACTCCAACCGCCGCCATACAGCGATCCGCCTCCGAGTCAGCGGCGTGGACTTCGTGCGCACCGGCCGCGGGCATGACGCCAACCGAGACTGCTCAAGGAGCCCGATGGCCATGCCAATCCGTCGTCGACGTCGCCTCGGGGCCGCGAGCCGGAATCGATCTGGCATCGAGATCGTGATGAGTGCCGATGCTCAGGATGAACACGAGGATCGGCGGGTTCGACAGCACTCCTACGACCGCCTTCGCCGGCCCGCGACGCTTCCGCTCTCAAACAGCTGGGGTCACGGGACCACGTCGTAGCGGCGTGGCTGCTCCATCGCGATGCTGGCGCGCAACTGTTTCGGGCTCCGGCCGGTGGCTATGAGCTGCGTCTCGACGCTGACGGTGTCAATCGTCGTGAGGGCTGTTCAGGCCGCGACTGCGGCGAGGTGGTGGCGGTGCAGCTTGGTCAGGTTGTGGGTTGCCATCAGAAGGCGCCACTCGGTACGCACCGCGACCCGGCCTCTTCGGTGGAATCGAGCGATCAACCTGTTGTGTTTGGTGTGAGCGAACACGGGCTCGATCATCTGGATCCGTTTTCGGTAGA
>DATBDN010000064.1:0-2083 GCA_036269895.1 Thermoleophilaceae bacterium | reverse complement strand
TCGGCGCGGGCGACCACGAGGCCGGCCTCGTAGGCGAACACGACGAGCTTGGCCCGGTCGCGGGCGCGCAGCTTGACCATCGCGCGGCTGACGTGGGTCTTTGCCGTGGCGGGGCTGACGACCAGCCGCTCGGCGATCTCGGCGTTGCTGAGGCCGAGCGCCACGAGCGCCACGACCTCGCGCTCGCGCGCGGTCAGCTCATCCAGGAGCTCGGGGTCGGGCGAGGCGGGCTCGGCGCGCGCCGCGAACTCGTCGATCAGGCGGCGCGTGAGGCCGGGGGAAAGCAGCGCTTCCCCCTGTGCCAGCGCCTCGATCGCCTGCACGAGCTTGGTTGGCTGCGTGTCCTTCGGCAGCAGGCCGCTGGCGCCGGCCCTGAGCGCTGCGAAGATGCGCTCGTCGCTCTCGCCGGCGGTCAGCAGCATCACCGCGACGCCCGCCTCGGAGGCGATGCGGCGCGTCGTCTCGACGCTGTCGAGGCCCGGCAGGCGCGTGTCGATCATCACGACGTCCGGGCCGATCTCTGCGACCAGGGCGAGCGTCTCCTCGCCGCTGGCGGCCTCGCCGACGACCGTGATCCGCTCATCGACCTCGAGCAGCAGCCGCACGCCGGCGCGCACGAGCGCCTGGCCGTCGGCGAGCAGCACGCGGATCGCCGGCGCAGGCGCTGCGTCACCGCTGACGAGCGCGGGCCTGAGCGGGCGCACAGCGGCGATCCCGCGAATCGGAACGTCCCCCTGGTTCGTCTCAACCGCGGTAGCCACCGTGGCCTCGGTATAAACGCTCCGCGACGCGCTCGCTATACGTTTCACCAAACCTCGAGGTAAACGGTCCGGATGCTCTGGTCAAGCAGCGAACGAGTCTGAGCGCTCGTCAACGGCGCGTCCGTTCGCGGTAAGCGCGACGTCGATGTTGCCGCGCGTCGCGTTCGAGTACGGGCACACCGCGTGCGCCGCGCGCACGAGGGCCACGACTTCGTCTGGATCCTCGACGGAGGGCAGGTTGACCGCGAGCGCGACCCCGAGCTTGTACGTCCGGTCATCGCCCGGCATCAGCATGACCTTCGAGTCGATCGCGACATCTCCCGCCTCGAGCCGGCGACGGCGGGCGACGGCTCCGAGCGCGCTTTCGAAGCAGGCGGCGAAGCCGATCGCGAAGAGCTGCTCGGGGTTAGTGCCGCCACCGCTCCCGCCCATCTCCTCGGGCGCTCGGAGGTCGACCTCCAGCGCGCCGTCCGAAGTGCGGCCGTGGCCGTCGGCCCGGCCACCCGTGACGTGGGCCTCTGCGGTGTAGATCGTGCGTCTGTTCTCGGCGGCATTCATCGGACCGTGAAAACTCCTTTCATCCCGGCGGCAGCGTGTAGCACGTGGCCGGTGTTTTTGAAGTTGAACGTCACCGTGCCGGGCTTCGCGATCGACCTCGATGACAGCCTGAAGTTGAACTCCTTGCCCTGGACCTGGTCCGTGGTGGCCGCCGGAGTGAGTACGCGATCAGCTCGTACTTGGGCGCGGTAGACGTAGGCCTTGCCCACCTTGAGGTGGGACGTCCATTTCACCTTCAACTGCGAGACCGTCTGCGAGTTCATCGGCGGTGCCTGGCCCAGGACCGCCGCCGCGTCAGCGCTCGTCGACGAGGAAGCTGACACTCCGAGAACGGCGCCGGCGACCAGCACGGCGCCAGCCGCGGCGAGGGTCACCAGGTGTACGCGTCTGAAGATTCGATGACGTTCCATTTCACGGTCCGTTGACTACGGGACGCGCATGCTGCCCTGCGAACGCCGATCTGTCGTCGGCCCAGGGGCGACTCCTTGCCGTACCGCGCCGGGCGCATATCCCGGCCGCCGAGGTCCACAAAGCGACCGCGAGCGCCCCACCTGACGCAGGCCCCAGCCACAAACGGCGCCCAGCCACGCGCGTGCGCCATGTGCCGTCGAGGCATCGGCGATGATGACGCCGTCATGGACATTCACGGGCTCACCGTTCACGTCCGTTGCGTGGCTCTCCGGCGCCGGCGCAATCGCCGCTGACGGCGCCGGCGTGTGGCCTGCGATTCCACACCTCGGTGCGAGTGGGCCGGCGAAGACGGA
>DATBDN010000063.1:0-4299 GCA_036269895.1 Thermoleophilaceae bacterium | reverse complement strand
GCAGAGGAAGACGAGCAGAAGGAACGGGAACAGGGCGGCCGACGGGTTGAAGATCCCGTGCAGGCTCTCCGCCGAGAGCGATAGGCAGGCGAGCGCGATCGCGACGCCCGTCAGCACCATCAGCAGGTCGCCGCCACGCCTGCGGGCCAGAGCGACGGCGCCCATGATGCAGGCCACGTTGAGCGCGGCCATCGTCAGCGTCAGCGAGCCTGGGGCGCCGACGCGGGCCGGCACGGCGAGCAGCCAGTAGAGCAGCGGTCCGGGGCTGTAGGTGGGCTGCCCTGTGACGGTCGAGGCTTCGGAGTACTGCCCGAGCAGTGGCGTGTGCACCGTGAAGACGTCGTACGCGCGCGTCGCGATGATTCCCTGGTCCCCGAGCGGCATCCACTGAGCGCGGAGCGCTCGCACGGTCGCGACCACGACGGGCAGGCAGGCGGCCGCGCCCACCCCCAGAACGAGCGCGCGCTCGCGCGGAACTGCGATCCGTGATCGCGTGGTCGCGAGCAGCGGGTAACGCTCGCTCGAATACATCGTCACCGGGGAGGATTTCCCCGGCGACTTTGCCCACGAGTAATCGCGTGTTGGGATTCGGTTAGCCGCGGGCGCGCGGGGCCGATGCTCAGTCGGCGGCGAGCTCGTCGGTGGCGTGCTCGCCGGCCTCGACCGTGCGGTGCAGGAAGTCGGCGATCACCGCGAGCTCCTCGTCCGAGTAGCCCGCCAGCAGCTTGTTCATCGACCGTGCCATGCCGCGGTAGCGAGTCATCAGCTCGCCGTAGCGCTCGGGCACGACGCGCACCAGAACGGCTCGCCGATCCTGCGGGTCGCGCTCGCGTGCGACCCAGCCGCCGCGCTCGAGCCGGTCGAGGATGCCGGTGATCGTCGCCGGGTGGAGCCCGGTGCGGCGGGCGAGCGCAGTTGGGCTGATCGGGCCGTCGGTGTCGATGATGTCGAAGAAGTCGAGGTCGACGTCCTTCAACTCCAGCTGCGACCGGACGCGGTTGTTCAGCAGCGACAGCTGGACGCGGAGGGCGCGCAGGGTCCGTCGGATCTCGGATGCCGTCTTCTGACGGCTGCTCATGTGATTTGGATCACGTATAATTTGAATTTCATAGTATATCCTTCCCGAATCAATGGCCACCCTACATCCGAAAGGCCTCGCATGACACAGGTGACACCAGAAGCTTCATTCCTGGCTACCCGCCGGGGCAAGCTCACCCTCGCGCTGCTGGCCGCGGTCGCCTTCCTCGACTTCGTCGATGCGTCGATCGTCAACGTCGCCCTCCCCTCCATTCGCCGCGACCTCGGCTTCTCGGTCCAGGACCTCCAGTGGATCCCGAGCGGATACCTCCTGACCTACGGCGGCTTCATGCTGCTTGGCGGGCGGGCCGCCGACCTGCTGGGCCGGCGCCGCATCCTCGTCACGGGCACGCTTGTGATCGCAGCCTCGTCGCTGGTCGGCGGACTGGCGCAGAGTGCGGGCCTGCTGGTGGCGGCGCGGCTCGCGCAGGGGATCGGCGCGGCGATGATGCTGCCGGCGGCGCTGTCGATCCTGACCACCACCTTCAAGGAGGGCAAGGACCGCAATGCCGCACTCGGCGTCTGGGGTGGGATGGGCGCACTTGCCTCGGCAGCGGGCGTCCTGCTCGGCGGGCTCTTGACCGAGGGTCCCGGCTGGCGCTGGGTCATGTTCGTGAACCCGCTCGCGGCGCTGCTCGTGCTCGGTGGGATCTTCGCGCTACTCAGCGGCGACCGGCCCGCGGGCCGGCGTCCGAGCTTCGATCTCCCGGGGACGATCCTGGCGACGACCGGGATGCTTCTGCTCGTCTACACGCTCGTGAAGGCACCCGACGAAGGCTGGGCTAGTGGCCGGACGGTCGCCGGGCTTGCCGGCGCGCTGCTGTTGCTCGCCGCCTTCGTCGTGAACGAGACGCGCGCCCGCCGCCCGCTGATGCCGCTGTCGATCTTCCGCATCCGCGGGCTGGCCGCTGCTGACACGACGCAGCTGATCGCGTTCGCCGGCTTCCTCTCGCTGTTCTTCTTCCTGACCCTCTACATGCAGAACGTGCTCGGCTGGTCGCCGATCCAGGCGGGTGCGGCCTACCTCCCGCTGACCCTCGCCGTCGGCATCGCGGCCGGCGTTTCGTCGCAGCTGCTCCCCCGCATCGGGACCCGCCCGTTGACCGTCGGCGGGGCATTGCTCGCGGCCGGCGGCGTGTTCTGGCTGTCGCGGATCCCGGTCCACGGCTCGTACCTGGCGAACCTGCTGCCGGGGATGTTGGTCATGTCGCTCGGGCTCGGTTCCGTGTTCGTCAGCGTCGCAACCGCAGCCAACGCCGGCGTGCCGCCGGACAAGGCCGGCCTGGCGGCCGCGCTCCTGAACGCGTCGCAGCAGGTCGGCGGCGCGCTCGGGCTGGCGATCTTCTCGGCGATCGCGACATCGAGGACGACCGAGCTGCTGGCGGCGCACGTGCCGCGTGCGGAGGCGCTTACCGCGGGCTTTCACCGCGCATTGTTCGCGTCGAGCCTGTTCCTGGTCGCCGCCGCGGTGATCGCCCTGCGCACGAAGAATGCATACAGCGATCCGCAGATGGCGACTCCGGAGGCGCGGCCGGAGGCGTCGGCGGCGGAGGTCACCGCGGAACTCGCTCCGGCTCGGTAGAGGTACGACTGTGCGGCGGCGACCCCGAGCTCGTGGTCGCCGCACCACCGTCCGACCAAAGCGAGCCGGCGGAAAGCGCGTCGATGAGGTGGTCGACGTCGGCGACGGTGGCGTCGCGCCGTCGATCGTGAGGCGGCGCGGCTCGGCGCCACGATGACAACCGTCTTGTCACGCATGCCTCCCCCCCGTCCCCGCCAGCGCCAGGAACTCCTGGCGCGTGCGCGGGTCGTCGCGAACGAGGCCGTGAAGCGCCGACGTCACAGTCGACGCGCCCGGCTTCGTCGCTCCCCGGAGTGACATGCAGAAGTGCTCAGCCTCGAGCACGACGCCGACGCCCTTGGGCTCGAGCTCGTCCTGCAGCCAGTCGGCGATCCGCGCGGTCAGCCGCTCCTGCACCTGCAAGCCGCGGGCGAAGTAGTCGACGATGCGTGCGAGCTTCGACAGCCCGACGATGCGGTCTCCCGGCAGGTAGCCGACGTGGGCGACGCCGACAAACGGCAGCAGGTGGTGCTCGCACAGCGAGTGGAACGGGATGCTGCGGGCTACGACGAGCTCGTCGTACCCGGCGTCGTTCGGGAACGTCGTGACGCGGAACGGGCGCGGTGCGAGCAGCTCGGCATAAAGCCTCGCGATGCGCCCGGGTGTGTCGGCCAGGCTCTCCACGTCTGGGTCCGCTCCCAGCGCGATCAACAGGTCGCGTGCCGCCTGCTCCGCGGCTGCGAGATCGATGCCGATGTGCTCGGTGGCCGGCTCGACCAGGTGCAGACTCTCTGTCGCCACTGCGCTGCGCTCAGACACGTGGCACCGTCCGGCCCGTGTCGTCGAACGCCGACGCGAGCCTGGTCAGGGTCAGCGCGCCGAGCATCAGCCCGAAGTCGCGCAGCGCGATGTCGCCATAGCCGCCGACCAGCAGCAGGTTCACGATGATGCCGCCAAGCCAGGCAGCCACGAGGAAACCGCCGATGCGGGGCGCGAACGCAACCACGAGGCCGGCGACGATTTCGACAACGCCGACCATGTGCATCGCGTCGGCAGCGTTGCCGGGGATGATGTCGTTGAACTGGGTCGAGAGGTAGCGCGTCCAGTCGTTCGTGAGGACATTCGCGAACTTGTCGAGCCCGAACAGGATCGGGGCGACGGTGAAGGCAACCCGCAGCAGTACGAACGCCTGCGCAACGGGATCGCGTCGAAGGGACTCGCCATCGGGGACCGGAATCGGTCGGAAGGCAGCGCCGAGAGTGCTCATGTAGCTCCTTTCGCCGGCGCGTCATGCGCCGTCGGCTGCCTATGTGTCGCGGGATCGCGAGAACTTACGTCGACCGCGAGCGCCAGCGGTCGTCGATCCAATCGGACACGCGACCGTCGCAGCACTCGAGCGTGCCTGAGAGCGTGCCGACCGCGTAGCACGCGGCGGCCGGGGATTACTCGGCCGGAGCGGCCGAGTATTCGTCGCCTGTGACGTGGCGACCCCACGTGACGGGACTGCCCGACTCGTCGTATTCCTGGATCGCCACGTGCGTCATGAAGCGCGTCGGCGCGGCGCCGTGCCAGTGGTTCTCGCCCGGCTCGAAGAAGACGCGGTCGCCTGGGCGGATGACTTCGATCGGTTCGCCCTCGCGCTGGCAGAGGCCGACGCCTTC
>DATBDN010000062.1:0-9821 GCA_036269895.1 Thermoleophilaceae bacterium | reverse complement strand
CCCTAATGGTGAGAGTGGTTCTCATTCTCGATAGTCTGTGCGGAAGTGTTCGACGTCTTTCAGCTTCCGTTCGTCCAACAGGGGCTGATCCAGGTCTTGTTCCTTGCCGTTGCCGGTGGGCTGCTCGGGACGTGGATCGTCCTGCGGGGGCTTGCGTTCTACGCGCACGCAGTCGCGGCCGCTTCGTTTCCCGGGCTCGTTCTTGCCGGTGGACTGGGGTTCGCCGCGCCGCTGGGCGCATTCGCGGTCGGCGGAGCCTTCGCGGCGAGCGTCGGGCAGCTGTCGGCACGCGATCGGCGCGCCGGCTACGACAGCGTGACCGCACTCGTGCTCGTGGCTGCGCTCGCGATCGGCGTAATCCTGGCCTCGGACGTCTTCCACTCGGGAGCGCAGGTCGACGCACTTCTGTTCGGAAGCCTGCTCGTAGTCGACACGCCCGATCAGATCCTGGCCGCAGTGACGGCCGTGCTAGCGGTCGCCGCGACATGGGCGCTCGGCCCGCGCTGGCTTGCGACGGGCTTCGACTCGTCGGCGGCGCGGGCGATAGGAGTGCGGGCGGGCTGGACCGACCTGTTGCTGCTCGCGCTCGTCGCGCTGGCGGCGGTGAGCGCGCTGGCCGCGGTGGGAGCGCTGCTCGCGGGAGCATTGCTCGTAATCCCTGCGGCGACCACCCGGTTGTGGACTGACCGCCTTCGGACGTGGCAGGTGGCGAGCGTCGCACTGGCAGCGGCCGAGGGCGTGGCGGGGCTGTGGCTGTCGGTCGAGTTGAACGCGCCGCCGGGCGCCACGATCGCCGTGCTCGCCGGCGCGGTGTTCGCAGCGGCCCCGCTCCTGCGGGCCGTCGTACGGGTTCGCGGTGCGCTGCCGGCCGTGGCCACCATCTTGCTCGTGGTGCTGCTGGCGGGTTGCGGCACGAGCAGCAGCGCCAACGGCGATCCCGTCGCAGTCGCGACGACCACGCAGATCGCGGATTTCGTCCGCACGGTCGGCGGCGATCGGATCCAGGTCCACCAGATCCTCCAGCCGAACACGGACCCACACGAGTACGAGCCGCGTCCCAACGACATCCGGGCGACGGCCGGCGCGAAGGTCGTGTTCCTGAACGGCGACGGCCTTGACAAGTGGATGGACAAGGTCGTCAAGCAGGCCGGAGGGGATCCTAAGGTGGTGACGCTCGGCGACGCCACGCGGACGCAGCTGCCCGGCGAGTCGGGCGGAACGGAGGCGTCAGCGGTCGATCCGCACTGGTGGCACGACCCGCGCAACGCCGAGGCGGCTGTCGAGCGGGTGCGCTCGGCACTGGGGGCTGCGGTGCCGAACGACAAGCAGGAGTTCGACCGGCGAGCGGCGGCGTACGTCGCGCAGATCGACGCACTGGACAAGAAGATCGCGCGCTGCTTCGCAACCGTGCCGGCGGCGCAGCGGAAGCTCGTGACGAGTCACGACGCGTTCAACTACTTCGCCAAGCGATATGGCATCACGGTGGTCGGGGCGATCATCCCGTCGCAGTCGACCCAGGCGCAGCCGTCGGCCGGCGACGTCGCGAAGCTCGTGAACCAGGTGCGGAAGGAGCACGTGCGCTCGATCTTCCTCGAAAGCTCGGTGAACCCGAAGCTGGCGAAGGCGGTGGCGGCGCAGACGGGCGCGATCGGGAACCTCGAGCTGTATGGAGACACGCTCGGCCCGAAGGGTTCGCCGGGTGCCACGTATCTGCGAATGGAGCACGCGAATGCCGACGCGATGATGCGCGGCTTCACGGGCGGAAAGCGCGGATGCCCGTGAGCGCGGCGGATGCACGTGACGCCGACCCGCGTCGCGCCCCGGATGCGCGCGGTCTCGACGATGCGCGCGGCACGGACGATGCGGGCGGCACGGACGATGTGGGCGCCACGCTTGCGCGTGTGCACGACCTTGCCGTCGGATACGGCGGCCCGCCGGTCCTGTCGGACGTCGACTTCGAGGTCCATCCGGGGGTTCGCGTTGGCGTCCTCGGTCCGAATGGCGGAGGGAAGACGACGCTCTTCCGCGCTCTTCTCGGCGAGCTTGCACCGAGCCGCGGCGAGATCGAGCTCGGCTCGCGCATCGCGATCGTCGCCCAGACGGAACGGTCGCGCCTCGACTTCCCCGTCACCGCCCTCGACGTCGCGACGATGGGCACCATCACCCGCGTCCCCTGGTACCGCCGCCCGGGGCGCGCCGAACGCGCCGCTGCAATGGACGCGCTCGCCGCGGTCGGCATGGACGAGCTGGCCGGGCGCTCGTTCGGCGACCTCTCCGGCGGACAGCGCCAGCGCGTGCTCATCGCCCGCGCCCTCGTCCAGGACGCCAAGCTCCTACTGCTCGACGAGCCATTCACCGGTCTCGACGCCGTCAGCGCCGACCGTCTCGAACGCCTGCTGGCCGACCTGGCCTCCCGCGGCCATGGCCTGCTGATCGCCACGCACGACGTCGAGCAGGCCCGCGCGTGGGACCTCGTGCTCTGCATTCACCGCCGCCAGATCGCCTTCGGACCGCCGGAGCAGGCGCTGACGCGTGAGTCGCTCGCCGCTACGTATGGCGGCGCGGTGGTGACGATCCCCGCCACCGGCGAACGAGTCCTCCTCCCCGCCGACCACCACCACCATGACCACTGACATCTGGCACTGGCTGGCGGATCCGTGGACCGGCGACATCATGCTCCGCGCGCTGGCCGAGGTAGTCCTGCTCGGAGTCGCGGGCGGAGCGATCGGCTGCTGGATCGTGCTGAACGAGCTGTCGTACGGAGCCGAATCCCTCCCCCACGCGATGTTCCCCGGCCTGGTCGTGGCCGCGCTGGCCGGGACACCTCTGCTGCTGGGCGGGAGCGCCGGGCTGATCGCCGCAGCGATCGCGATCGCGATTGCCGCGCGCACACCGCTGATCGGCCGCGACAGCGCGATCGCCGTAGTCGTGACGGGGCTGTTCGGCCTCGGCGTACTCCTCGCCCTGGCGCCCGCATCGCCGCAGTCGGTTCAGAGCCTGCTGTTCGGCGACATCCTCGGCATCAGCCGCAATGACCTGATCGCGGCCGCCGCGCTGACCGTGATCGTCCTCGTCGCCCTTCGCCTGATCCACACACGCCTGCTGGTCGTGAGCTTCGACCGCACGACCGCAGGATCGCTTGGGGTCAGACCCGACCGGGCCGACATCGCCTTGCTGATGCTGCTGGCGCTGAGCGTCTTGATTGCGGTGCAGGCCCTCGGCAACCTGCTGGTGGTGGCACTGCTGATCGCACCGGCCACCGCCGCGCGCCTGCTGGCCCGCCGGCTGCTCCCGATGATGGCCACCGCCGCAGCGCTTGCGATCCTGAGCGGCATCGTCGGCCTCTACGTCTCGTATCACCTGCGCACCGCAGCCGGCGCGTCGATCGCACTCGCGATGGTCGCGACCTACCTGCTCGCCGCCGCCGCGGCGCGCGTCGTTCCCCGGAGGACCGCATGAACCACACCAAGCCCTGGACCGATCACGCTCGAAACGTCCTCAAGGACAGCGGCTTCAGCCGCGGCGGCGCACGTGAGGCCGTCATCGAGTACCTCGGACGACAGCACTGCGCCGCCAGCGCTCAGGAGATCCACCAGGCGCTGCGACACGAGGGGCGCGCGATCGGCATCGCGAGCGTGTATCGCTCGCTCGAGGCGCTGCACAACCTCCAGCTCGTGCAGCGCTTCGACGCCGGGCACGGCGAGGGCCGCTATGAGGCTGTGGCCCCGACCGGGGAGCACCATCACCACGTCGTCTGCGACGACTGCGAGCGCATCATGCCGTTCGAGGACCCGGCGCTCGAGCGCGCCATCGATCAACTGGCCGAGCGCGTCCCGTACGCGATCGCCGGCCACGACGTGGTCCTGCACGGGCGCTGCCCGGACTGCCAGAGGCGCTAGCGAAGCAGCTCGGCGCGCTGGACACCCGCACAAATTCTCGCGGTGGTAGTGCGTTGTGTCGGAACAGACGGCGACGCCCGAGGTGGGGCCGGTTATAGCTCGACACACCGGGTACGGCCTTTGTAAGCACCTGTAACAGGCCACAAGCAGGGGGATCAGATGAGGAAGCAGTTCATCGCCGTGGCACTGGCCGCGGCATTCGCAGTTGCAGCGTTACCCGGCGTCGCGTTCGGCGCGCCCACATGGGCGCCGGCCTCGAGCGCGACTGTGCATCCGGGCGTCCAGACCTTCACCGACGGCGGCCAGTGCACGGCCAACTTCGTCTTCTATGACTCGTCGGGCACCGAGTACATCGGGCAGGCCGCGCACTGCTCGGGCACTGGCGGCAACACCGCCACCGACGGCTGCACCAGCGGTTCGCTGCCGACCGGGACACCGGTGACCGTGAACGGCGCGAGCCAGCCCGGGACGATGGTCTACAACTCGTGGCTGACCATGCAGCAGCTCGGGGAGAGCAACCCCGACACATGCGCGTACAACGACCTGGCGCTCGTGCAGCTGAATCCGGCCGACTACGGGAAGGTGAACCCGTCGATCCCGACATGGGGCGGCCCAACCGGCGTCGGTCCCGCGGCGCAAGGCGACAACGTCTACAGCTATGGGAACTCCGAGTTGCGCGGCGGCGTGACCGCGACCAGCCCGAAGCAGGGCAAGGTCATCGGCGTCAACGGCAATGGCTGGAGCTACGACGTCTACACGGCCTCGCCCGGCATCCCCGGCGACTCCGGGTCGGCGTTCCTGAACTCCAGCGGCCAGGCGCTCGGCGTCCTGAGCACGGTTCAGCTCGCCCCGCTGGCCGGTTCGAACGGCGTCGGCGACGTCGGCCGCGAGCTCGCCTACTCCCAGGCGCACAGCGGCATCGGCGGCCTGACGCTGGCGAACGGCACCGAGCCGTTCAACCCGAACGCGATGGGCGCGAAGCTCCCGTAATTCAAAGCGACGGCCCGCGCGGTGCCTAGGATTTGCCGCGCGGGCCAGTAGCTCAGCGGTCAGAGCAGCCGACTCATAATCGGTAGGTCGCAGGTTCGAACCCTGCCTGGCCCATGTAGCACCTCGTGAGCGCTGGAGGGTTCCCCGAAGGGTCTGGAAGGGTCGTCCCCGAGAAGCCCGATGGGTGCTAGGTGGGCGACGCCGCCGGCATCGGGGCCGTGCGATCCCGACCATCGGCTCGGAGGATTGGGGACGACGGCCTGAAGCCCTTCATCGTGCAATAGACGCCGAGGAACAGCTCCCAGAGGGCCTCCGGAATCGTCGCCAGGCCCTGCATCGTGCCGCCGGGGTTGCCGACGCCGAACAGCACGAGAGTGCCGGACACGATGACGAGCGGCCCGCCGACGAGGCCCAGCCACGTCATCCGCCGCGGCACCAGCTCCGAGCGATACATCAAGTAGCCGAGGATCAGCCCGTTGCCCCAGCCGACCACCCAGCCCGGCCCGAGCAGGAACGTCCAATCCTTGATCGCAGCGAGCGTGTAGGCGACCGTGCCTTCAGACGCGCCCGCGACCTCTTTCTGCAACGTGACAATCCCGAGGACCGCGACGATGCCGACGAGGATGAAGGTGCATTCAAAGAGGCGGGCCGTCACATACCCGAGCGCAAGCTCTTCGCTCTGTCGCCTGACGATCGGGTAGATCACGACCGCGGTGCCGATGTTCGCGATGATGAGCAGCAGTTCCAAGAGCACTCCGAAGAGGATCTGGTTGTTCTGCCCCGCACCCGCGATGTAGCTCACTGGGTGGTCGAGTACCGGCTGGTAGAGCGCCAG
Source organism: Thermoleophilaceae bacterium (assembly GCA_036269895.1). Lineage (GTDB taxonomy): Bacteria > Actinomycetota > Thermoleophilia > Solirubrobacterales > Thermoleophilaceae > DATBDN01. The sequence goes on along the minus strand of DATBDN010000062.1, from coordinate 4,097 downwards.
AGCGGGTATCGACGTGATGAACGTAATGAGGTAGAGCACGCCGAAGATCCGCGCTCTTTTCTGATCGAGAGTCACCGCTTGCACCTCTTTTCCCGTTGATAGCGACGCCCGCGCAACCCCCTTCGGGGGAGTGTGGCGGCCTTAGTGCTTCTTGCTGGAGACGGCGTCCACCGCCTTCTCCAGCTCGCTGGCGCTGTATGCGCCCTGGAGCTCGGACGAGATCTTGCCCTTGCGGTCGATCACGAAGAGCCACGGCTCTTGCGGAAGGTGGTACGCCAGGAACTGCGGCCGGTACCCATCCGACACCTGGTTGTTGTTGTAGATCTCCATGTGGATCCACGCGGTGTCGTCCTGCGGCCGGTTATGCCGCACCTGCTCGGCGATGTCGACCACCGGGCCGCAGACGCGGCTGGCGCACAGCGCGGGCGTGGCGAACAGCAGCACGACCGGGCGCTTGCCGAGCACGTCGGCGAGGTTGTCGTCGTGCATGTCGTCGTGCGGGTCGCGCGTGTCGATCTTCGAGAGGTCACCGCCGACCGAGTCCTTCGTGGGCGTGTCGACCTTGATCGCCGGCTGGCCGACCGCTGGGACCTTGCTGTCTTTCACGACCTCGACCGTCGTGCCCGCGCCGATCAAGCGGTTGTCCAGGCGGAAGAGGCCGAGGACCACGTACTTGCCGGGCGTCCTGAACGGCACGTTGGCCACGTACAGGGTCTGGGCAGCGTTCGGGTCGGTCGCGACCGTCTTCGAGAGGTAGTGCCCCTTGACCTCGAGCGATTCCCAGCGGGCTACGTACGGCCCGTGGGCGCGCGAGTTGGGCCCGCGCGCGATGTAGATGGCTCCCGACGCATCCGTGACCTGCTTGCGCTGACGGTCGAAGAGGCCGAAGCCGAAGCGGTTCGTCCCTGGCAGCAGTAGCGATACCGACGGCGCCAGCACCAAGCCGCCCTGCACGTTCGCGGCGAGCGCGTTCATGGTCCGCCCGCGGACCTTCGGGAACTGCGCGATCGACGGAACCTTGGGTGGGGTCGGCGTGAAATCGGACGAGCCGCTGCCCCCTGCCCCGCACGCCGAAAGGGCGAGGCTGAGCGAGAGCATCAGCACTAGCCATACGAGCCGCATGAACCCGAAAATGTATGCGGTCGAACGGCGGCCACGCGTCCGAGACCACACCGCGTTAACTTCCCGCTGCATGCGGCTGCCTTTCCAGCAGCAGGTCGAGTCCAAGCTCTACACCTTCTATGCGCTCACGCGCGCCGGTTTCGTCCGTCCCGAGCGGCCGGACACGCTCGCGCGGCTGATCCAGATCCTCGTGCGCTGGGGTGCCACACCGGCCGCCGCGGTGGCCGCGAGCGCCACGCAGTACCCGAACGAGACGGCGATCGAGGACGAGCTGGGCAGCGTCAGCTTTCGCGAGCTTCACCGTCGCTCGAACGCTCTCGCGACCGCGCTGCAGGACCGCGGCGTGGTCGAGGGCGACGGCGTGGCGATCCTCGCGCGCAACCACCGCTACTTCGTCGAGGCGACGATCGCCTGCTCGAAGATCGGGGCGCATGCGCTCTACCTGAACACCAGCTTCGCCGCGCCCCAGGCGCGCGAGGTCCTGGAGCGCGAGAAGCCGAAGGCGACGGTCTACGACGCCGAGTTCGCGAAGCTGATCAGCCACGCCACGCAGGGCCGCCGGACGAAGCGCTTCGTCGCCTGGGTCGGAGACGACGAGCCGATCACGGGCGACGAGCGGCTCGAGGACCTCATCGAGACGACCGATCCCGACGATGTCGTGCCGCCGTCCGAGGACGCGAAGTTCGTGATCCTCACGTCTGGCACGACCGGGACGCCCAAGGGCGCCAGCCGCTCCGCCCCGAAGGGGCTCGACCCGATCGGCGGCCTGTTCGGGCGCGTCCCCTACCGCGTGCGCGAGAAGCACTTCATCGTCGCGCCGCTGTTCCACGCCTGGGGCATCGGCCAGTACATGATTGGCGCTGCGCTGAGCGGGACGATCCTGCTGCAGCGGCGCTTCGATCCCGAGGGGACGCTGGCGTGGATCGACGAGCACAAGCCGAGTGTGATGGCGGTGGTGCCGATCATGCTCGCGCGGATCCTCGACCTGCCGCAGGAGGTGCGCGCGAAGTACGACACGACCTCGCTGCGGATCGTGTTCGCGAGCGGCTCGGCGCTGCCGGGCGAGCTGGCCGAGCGCTGGATGAACGCGTTCGGCGACAACCTCTACAACCTCTACGGCTCGACCGAGGTCGCCTGGGCGACGATCGCGACGCCGGAGGACCTGCGCCAGGCTCCGGGGACGGCCGGCAAGCCGCCCAAGGGCACGATCCTCAAGATCATCGACAAGGATGGCGAGGAACTCCCGCCTGGCGAGACCGGGCGCATCTTCGTCGGCTCGGAGCTGGTGTTCGAGGGCTACACCGGCGGCGGCTCCAAGGAGACCTCAGCCGAGGGACTCATGTCGACGGGCGACATGGGGCACATCGACGACGACGGGCGCCTCTTCATCGACTCCCGCGAGGACGACATGATCGTCTCGGGCGGCGAGAACGTGTACCCCGGCGAGGTCGAGGAGCTGCTGTCGAAGCACCCGAAGATCAGCGACGCCGCGGTCGTCGGCGTCGAAGACAAGGATTTCGGCCAGCGCCTGAAGGCGTTCGTAGTGACGTCGGGGGGAGCGGAGCTGTCCGAGGACGACGTGAAGGGGTACGTCAAGGACCACCTGGCGCGCTACAAGGTCCCGCGCGAAGTCGAGTTCCTCGACGAGCTGCCGCGCAACGCAACCGGAAAAGTCCTGAAGAGGGAGCTGCAAGAGAAAGATGCCTGAACGTGCCGCGCTGATCACAGGCGGCTCGTCGGGGATTGGCTTCGCGATCGCGCGCATGCTGGGGAAGGAGCTCGGCTATGCGCTGACCGTGAACGGCCGTCGCCCCGACAAGCTGGAGGAAGCCGTCGCCTCGTTGAAGGACGAGGGAATCGAGGTCCAAGCCGCGCCGGGGAACATGGCCGACGAGGACGCGATCAAGCAAGTCGTCGCCCAGCATCGTGACGCCTACGAGCGCTTGGACGTGCTGATCAACAACGCTGGGATCGGCATCGGCGCCCCGATCGAGCAGGCGGAGACGAAGAAGCTGGACCTGCAGCTCGGGGTGAACCTGCGCGGCGTCTACCTAGTGCTACGCGAGGCGATACCGATGCTCAAGGACGCGGGCCACGAGCACAAGAAGGCGCTAGTGGTCAACATGGCGTCGATCGCCGGCAAGTACGGGCAAGCGTGGCTGTCGATGTACACGGCGACGAAGTTCGCAGTCGTCGGCCTCTCGCAGTCGGCGCACCGCGAGCTCGGCGGCGACGGGATTCAGGTCACGGCGTTCTGCCCCGGCTTCGTCGACACGGCCATGACCGACTGGACGAAGGACAGCGTCTCCAGCGACGAGATGATCCAGACGCGAGACATCGCCGAGGCCGTGCGCTTCCTGCTGTCCACCTCGCCTGCCTGCATGGTGCCGGAGATCCAGTTCATCCGGCCCGGCGACACCATGTGAGGGCTCTGCGAACAGGCTCGCCTCGAGCATGCAGCGCAGCGTGCGGATCTCGCGCTGGGTAGCGCGGCGGCCCTTGTCGGCGTCGGTGTAGCGATCCCACGCCTTGGCGAAGCTCTCGCGGTCGGTGCGCCCGCCGCGGCGGTGGGCACCGAGCATCGGGCAGACGCCGCCGTCGTGGGTGTAGGCGCCGGTGACGATCGTCTCGCTGTCGAGCGCGGCGAGCATGGCGCTCTTGGTCTCGACGGGGAGCATGTCCACGGCGGTCCGAAGTCGCGCGGCTGCGTTTCGGCCTCTTCTCATAGGATCAGCCGCCGACTGTAGGCCCGCCCGTCTGGCCTATCAACCGGACTCCTCGCGACTGAAAGGAACCTTGCATGCGGCTCGGCCTGCACATCGGCTACTGGGGGCTTGGCCTGACGGCCGACGAGCAGCTTCGCCTGGTGCGCGAGGCGGAATCGCTCGGCTTCGACTCCGTGTGGTCGGCCGAGGCCTACGGCTCCGACGCCGCGACTGTGCTCGCCTGGATCGCCGGCCAGACCGAGACGATCA
>DATBDN010000061.1:0-3684 GCA_036269895.1 Thermoleophilaceae bacterium | reverse complement strand
TGCTGCCAGCGGCACCTGAGCGTCAGTTTGTCAATCAATCCGCGCGACCGTAGCGGCCGCGGCATGCCCGCACCCACGGACGCGCTCGCTTCGTGCACACCGGCGAGCGTCTCCGCACGGATGCCCGAGACGCCCGCTTGGACGACTTGCAGGCGTCTCCTCTCGGATCCGGAGACGCTCGCTTTGGCGCCGTGTTGCGCGTCCCGACAGGCTGGAAGGCGGATAGCCACGGGGATTAGCCCAGCCCTCGGGGGACCATTGGGGGACCGATAACGAGCGAATCCCCGGTAATCCGATTCACGCGAAAACCGCAGAACCAAGCGTTTATACGGATTGCCTAGACGATTGCCATGCCGAAGGTCGTGGGTTCGAGTCCATCAACCGCTTCGGTGGAGCCCGCTCCCCAGAGCGGGCTTTTCGTTGTCTGAGGGCTCCGTGCGCGCTTGCCGCAAGCTAGCCCGGCTCCTCCGCGAGTCGCTCGTCGAGCCATGTGTTGAGCGGTCCTTCCGCAAGCTCGAGTAGGGCTGGGTCAATGGGATTGCCCGCCTCCACCAAGAGCTCGGCGACCGCGACGTAATCGCGGCCGGGCAGCGTCCAGTAACGAGATGCCTGCGCGGCCCACGACAGCGGGGTGTTGAAATCGGCGGGCAAACGGGTCGGATCGGCGCCCCGCCGGAGCAGCTCGCGTACGACGTCCGGGTCGCCCACCCAGGCCGCGTGATGGAGCAGGGTCCCCTCCGGGGAGCCGCCCACGACCCCACGGAAATCAACGCCAACGGCCGCCACGACCGCATCCAGGCGACCACGCAGCGCGGCGAGAATCAGCACCTCCTGCGCGTCTGGGTCGAGTTCCCGGGGCAACCGCGTCGGCGGACGCCCGCCACACGCAACTGCCGCGATCGCAACGTCCTCCGCCGCGACGTCGGTCGACGCGCCGAGCTCGGCGAGCACGCGTGCCTGATCGTCGCGTCCGCGAAGCACGGCGTGCTGGTATGGCATTCGCAACGGGACGTTCCCGCGCCACGTCTCGCCGCCCGGCCTGTCAACCTCGGCCCCGAACTCGACGAGCATGCGCAGAAACTCCGGCCCACGCTCCCGGCGGACGGCGTGGGCGAGCAGCGCGCCTTCGTTCGGATCCGCGCCGGCCTCGAGGAGCGCGCGCAGGTGCGGCTCGCGATCCTCGTCGAGCGCGTGCGCGAGCGCATTCGTCCCATCGGTGCGGGCACCGTGGTCGAGCAGGATGCGCACGCACTCGGGGCTCTCCGCCTCGGTCGCGTGATAGAGCGATTCGCCGTCGTTCGGGTCGGCGCCCGCCTCGAGCAGCAGCAGCGTCAGCACGGGATTGTGTGCCCGGCCTGCCGCGCCGTAAAGCGCGGACATGCGCCCGTACTCGTTCACGAAGAAAGCATTCGGGTCGGCGCCGCGCTCGAGCAGACTGCGCGCGAGCTCGGCGCTCGCGAAGCACGAGTGCGTGACGTAGAGAAGCGGCGCCCAGTTACGTGGACCTCCGGGCGCATTGACGTCGCCTTCCCAGCCGCGACCCAGCACGAGCCCGGCCCACGGGTCGCGCTCAATCTCCGGACGCGCGGCGAGCAAGGCTTCGGCGCGCGTCCGCCGATGCTCGGTGGCTGCGATCACGAACGTTTCGGCGTTCGCTTCGACGGCGGCGACGAGCGCCGTCCAGCTCTTGTAGCCATGCTCGCGCGCGAGAACAAGTTGAGCGCGCGCGAGGATCGGCTCGTGCCCGGCGAGACGCGCCAGCGCCTCTGGGTCATCCGCCCGCGCAGCGCGAACGAGCTCCTTGGCCTGCTTGCGGAGTTGCTCCAGGTTCATCGACGACCTCCCTCGCGCGCCCGGTGTCCGCGTCCTCGGGCGAGAGAAAGATCGACGTTGATCCTGAGACCGCTACTACGAGGTGGGCTCAGCCCTGCCCGCGGACCGGTTGCGCCCTCGCGCGCGTTCGGGATTATTACGCGCGCGGGCCGGTCGGACGACGCCGCGGTGCGTCTCGACGCTGCGATGCAGAAGGCGGCGCTCGCGCGTGGTACCGACACACTCGAGAAGTGGCGCCAGGTTGAGGTCGCGCTCGCTGTGCAATCACCGACGGTCCCGCTGGTCAACGAGCAGTCGGTAGCGCTCACCGCGGAGCGCGTCGGCAACTACCAGTACCAGCCACTATGGGGTCCGCGGCTCGACCAGATATGGGTGAAGTGAGGAAGGCGGCCGGAGCCCGCGCCATCCGGTCCCGTCGCGTGGCAGTAGCGCTCGGGGACGCTCACCCTTTCTTCGACGACCGGCGCGTTCACAGCTACGTTCGCGACCCAGGCCCCCCGGCTACGCCGCACGCAATCCAGCAGTACTTCGGGATCGACGGCAAGGAACACCCACGGCGCGTTCGGAGACGCTTCGAGCTGGCGCGGCGTCTTCGACCACCTCGACGATGAGAACTACGACGTTCTCGCGCCCGCGATGCCCCTCCGAGGGGTCGCAGAGGATTCCTCCTATCTCGGAGCCGTCATCGACCAACTCGACGGGCCCGTCGTGCTCGTGGGCCATTCATACGGCGGTTGCGTGATCACGGTCGCCGGCGCGTCTGACAAGGTCGCTGGGCTGGTATATGTGGCCGGGTTCGCGCCCGACGAAGGCGAGTCGATCACCGACCTGCAGGCGCGCTATCCGTCGCTTGCCATGGGCAACTTCCTCCAGCCACGGCCGTTGCCGGATGGAAGCGCCGAGGTGTCGGTGGACCCCCAGCGTTTCCACGACATCTTCTGCGCCGACGTTCCCGACGCGGACGCGACCTTCATTGCGCACTCACAGCGTCCGCTCGCGACCGCGGCGTTCGAGGAGCCGGCCTCCGTCGCTGCCTGGCGCGTCAAGCCGTCCTGCGGTGTGTTTGGCACGGCAGACCAGCCAATCGCTCCCCAGCTCCACCGCTTCTCGTACGAGCGCGCCGGCTCCACGGTGACCGAAGTCGCAGGCGCCTCTCACTTCGTGATGCTGTCGAACCCGGCTGTCGTCGCAGGGGTGATTCACGAGGCGGTGAATGCCGCGACAGCGAATCTGGTCTCGTGATCCGATGCCCCCGCTCCCCCGCGGGCGGGGGCGTCTAGTCGCGCAACGATGAGCGTCGAAACGAAGGCGGTCGGCAGCGAGACGGTCGGCGCTGAGGCGACCGGCTTGGCCGGCCGGACGCGTCGCGGTGACGCAGCAATCTGGTCGGGGGACCATTGGGGGACGGTTTGACTAGACGATTGCCAGCCGAAGGTCGCGGGTTCGAGTCCCATCACCCGCTCTGAGGAAGCCCTGCAAATTGCGGGGAATTTTCGCTGTTGCCGCTGAGGGCTGTCGCCACCAAGAGCGGAATGGCCGCGAACGCGACCAGCCCGATCAGCGACCGTCTTCTGGATCACGGGGCTTTTGACCGCTGCTCGCAAGAGTAACGATGCAGCGGCTTCTATCTGACACTTCAGCTCGCCCACGCGCGTCGTGGTCGACGAACTCCTTATGCCGTTCCCGCCGATGGCTACCGCTGGCTCGCCTTGACGTGCACCGCGGGAGCGTGATGCGCACTCGGCGGCGTTGTCGATCCACCGAGCGTCGTCGTCGACGCAATCGTTGCCGCCGCAAAGAGTCCAACCGTTGCCACTTTCATGCGTTGAGGCGTCAGCCACGCGATGTGTT
>DATBDN010000060.1:0-2677 GCA_036269895.1 Thermoleophilaceae bacterium | reverse complement strand
CGCGAAGCAGCTCGACAGCGCGGTCGAGGAGCTGACCACGATCGCGGGCCAGCGCGCGCAGGTGCGCCTGGCGCGCAAGTCGATCGCCGGCTTCAAGGTGCGCGAGGGCATGCCCGTCGGCGCGCGCGTGACGCTGCGCGGCGCCCGCATGTGGGAGTTCCTCGACCGCCTCGTGTCGATCGCGCTGCCGCGCATCCGCGACTTCCGCGGCCTCAGCCCGCGCTCGATGGACGGCCGCGGCAACTTCTCGCTCGGGATCCGCGAGCAGATCATCTTCCCGGAGGTCGACTACGACGAGATCGGCGCGATTCGCGGCCTGGACGTGGCGATCACCACCACCGCCCCGGACGACGAGCAGGGGCTGGCGCTCCTGCGCGCGCTCGGGATGCCGTTCACCCGGCCTGAGAGTGAAGAAGGAGAGAGCTAGTGCTCCTTCCAGCAATGTCCGCTGAACAACATCACTACAAGGAGCACCAGTAGATGGCACGCAAGGCCTTGATCGAGAAGTCGCACAAGCCGCAGCGCTACAAGACGCGCGCGTACAACCGGTGCAACCGCTGCGGCCGTGCCCGCGCGACCTACCGGAAGTTCGGCCTCTGTCGAATCTGCCTGCGGGACCTCGCCCACCAGGGCGTCATCCCGGGCATGACCAAGTCGAGCTGGTAGGGAGGCGAGCATGCAGACTGACCCGATTGCCGACATGCTCACGAGGATCCGTAACGCGAACCGCGCGCTGCACGAGCGCGCCGAGATGCCGACCTCCGGTCTCAAGTCCGAGATCGCGCGCATCCTCAAGGAGGAGGGCTACATCCAGGACTACCGCGTCGAGCACACGGACGAGACGCCCTACGACACGCTCGTGATCGAGCTCAAGTACGGGCGAAGCCGCGAGCGTGTGATCACCGACCTGAAGCGCGTCTCCAAGCCTGGCCGCCGCGTCTACGCGCGCAAGGACCGCCTGCCGCGAGTGCTCGGCGGGATGGGGACTGCGATCCTGTCCACCTCCAACGGCCTGATCACGAGCCGCGCTGCCGAGCAGCAGGGCGTGGGCGGCGAGGTCGTCTGCTTCGTCTGGTGAGCGATGAGTCGAATCGGTAGACAGCCAATCGAGCTTCCGGCCGGCGTCTCGGTCTCGATCGCCCCTGGCCGCGTGATGATCAACGGGCCGCTCGGCGAGCTGACCCAGCAGGTTCCGGTGCGCATGCAGGTCGACCAGGAGGACTCGACGATCGTCGTCAAGCGCCCGACCGAGCGCGGCGACGACCGCGCGCTGCACGGCCTGACGCGGTCGCTGATCGCGAACATGGTCGAGGGCGTCACGAACGGCTTCCAGAAGCGGCTCGAGATCCAGGGCGTCGGCTACCGCGCCGCGCTGCGCGGGACCGATCTCGAGCTGAACGTCGGCTACTCGCATCCGGTCGTGCTGAAGGCGCCGATGGGCATCACCTTCGAGGTGCCGACCCCGACCGAGGTGATCGTCAAGGGCATCGACAAGCAGCAGGTCGGCGAGTCGGCCGCCCAGGTCCGCAAGGTGCGCCCGCCCGAGCCATACAAGGGCAAGGGCATCCGCTACGAGGGTGAGTACGTCCGCCGGAAGGTCGGGAAGCGCGCATGAGACGTCGCTTGCGATGTCGCTATCAGGCTGCGCGGGCTCTGCCCGTGCGGCCGTCTGAAATGACCGATCGATGCGGTTGCCGTGAGGAGCGCTCCAGATGAGCACGCTCACTGTCAGGAAGGCGCGCGAGCGCCGGCACCAGCGCGTGCGCCGCAAGATCGCCGGCTCCGCCGAGCGGCCGCGGCTGGTCGTGTTCCGCTCGAACCGCGGGATCGAGGCGCAGCTGGTGGACGACCTCGAGGGCAAGACCCTCGCTGCCGCGAGCTGGCTGCACCTGAAGAAGACGTTCAAAGGATCGAAGATCGAGCAGGCGGCCGAGGTCGGCAAACTGCTGGCTGCCAACGCGAAGCAGGCGAAGGTCGAGACGGTCGTCTTCGACCGCGGCGGCTACCTCTACCACGGTCGCGTGAAGGCGCTGGCCGATGCGGCCCGCGAAGGAGGCTTGAAGTTCTAAGTGAGCATTGACGTCCAGGAATCGAGAGAGCTGAAAGAGCGTGTGGTCGAGATCAACCGCGTCGCCAAGGTGGTCAAGGGCGGCCGGCGGTTCTCGTTCACCGCCCTGGTCGTGATCGGCGACGAGGTCGACCGCGTCGGAATCGGCTACGGCAAGGCGCGCGAGGTTCCGCTCGCGATCTCGAAGGCCGTCGACGACGCCAAGAAGAACCTCTTTTCCGTGCCGAAGCACGGGCAGACGATCACGCACGAGACGCTCGGCGCGTTCGACGCGGCCCGTGTCCTGCTGCGCCCGGCGTCGCCCGGTACCGGCGTCATTGCCGGCGGCGGCGTCCGTGCCGTGCTCGAGCTCGGCGGCATCCGCGACGTCCTCGCGAAGTCGCTCGGCACGACGAACCCGATCAACATGCTGAAGGCCGCCGAGGTGGCGCTTCGCCAGCTGCGTCGTCCCGAGGAAGTGGCGAAGGCGCGCGGCAAGGCGATCAGCGACGTGCTGCCGTACAGGGCGCCCGAGGAGGTGAGCGAGGATGGCGAAGCTCCGGCTGACGCAGGTGCGTAGCCAGATCGGCCAGTCCCAGCGGCACCGCGGCACGCTGCGCGCGCTCGGGC
>DATBDN010000059.1:0-10489 GCA_036269895.1 Thermoleophilaceae bacterium | reverse complement strand
CGTGACCGGCTCGCAGCTCAACCGCCTGATCCCATTCCTCTCGGGGCTGGCGCGCATCTTCGTGAAGTACGACCTGACGCTGGCGGAGATCAACCCGCTGGTCGAGCTGGCCGACGGCAAGTTCGTCGCGCTCGACGCGCACATGGAGATGGAGAACGAGGGCCGTCCGCGCCAGAAGGCCCTGCTCGAGGATCTCGGGGTCGGCGAGGACGAGACGCGCGAGGCGCGCGAGCCCACCCCGTTCGAGATCGAGGGTGAGCGCATCGACTCGGTCGACCATCGCGGCGTCGCCGGCAATGTGACGGAGTTCGATGGCAACCTCGGCTTGGTGATCGGCGCCGGCGGCGGCTCGCTGACGCTCTTCGACGCGGTCCGCAACTACGGCGGCAAGCCGGCCAACTACTGCGAGATCGGCGGTAACCCGTCAGTGTCGAAGGCCAAGAACCTGGCCAAGCTGGTGCTGAGCAAGCCCGGCGTGGACAAGATCGCCGTGATGATGTCGATCGTCTCCAACACCCGCGTCGACATCGTCGCCCGCGGCGTGATCAAGGCCTGCCTCGAGCTCGGCAAGGACCCCGGCGAGACGATCGCGATCTTCCGCATCCCCGGCGCCTGGGAGGACGAGGGCTTCAAGATCCTCGAGAAGTACGGGGTCGAGTACTACGACCGCTCGGTGTCGATGCACGAGGCGGCCAAGCGCGCCGTGGAGAAAATCTGATGCTGATCGACCAGGACACCACGTTCATCGTGCAAGGGATCACGGGCCGTGAAGCCGTGAACCTCACCAAGGAATGCCTGGATTACGGCTCGAAGATCATCGGTGGCGTTACGCCCGGTAGGAAGGGCCGAGAGGTCCACGGTGTCCCCGTCTACGACACCGTCGAACAAGTTGTCGAAGAACATGGACTCCCCTACGGGTCCGTCGTCACGGTGCCCCCCGCCTTCACCAAGGACGCCGTCTTCGAGGCCATCGACGCCGGCATCAAGCTGATTGTGATCGTCACAGAGCGCATCCCGCGCTACGACGTCGCGCAGATGGTCGAGTTCGCGAACCTGCGCGGCGCGCGCATCATCGGCCCCAACTGCCTGGGGATCATCCGCCCGGGTATCGCGAAGATGGGTGGCATCGGTGGCCCGGCGAAGGACGCGCAGAAGGCATACCAGCCGGGCAAGGTCGGCGTGATGTCGCGCTCGGGCGGGATGACCACCGAGATCTCGTCGACGCTCACGGCCGCCGGCCTGGGCGTGTCGACGGCGTGCTCGATCGGCGGCGACGCGATCATCGGCTCCACCTACGCGGAGCTCATGCCGCTGTTCGAGGAGGACGAGCAGACCGAGGCGATCGTCATCTACACCGAGCCCGGCGGTCGCATGGAGGCTGAGCTGGCGCGCTATGTAACCGAGAACGACTCGACGCTGCCGATCATCGCGTTCATGGCGGGCCGCTTCATGGACGAGATGCCTGGCATGAGCTTCGGACACGCCGGGACGATCGTCGAAGGCAAGGCCGACACAGCCGCCGAGAAGATCGAGCGGCTGCACGAGGCGGGCATCACGGTCGCCGAATCGATTGCCGAGATCCCGGATCTCGTGAACGAACGACTGGGGGTCACCGCCTGATGGCCGGCTTGTTCATCGACGTCGAGGTGGCGGACGAGGTCCGCGACGACGCGGAAGTGGCGCAAAAGCTCGCCGACGCCTGTCCCGTCGACATCTATGCGAACAAGGACGGCACGGTCGACGTCGTCGAGGAGAACCTCGACGAGTGCATCCTCTGCGAGCTATGCGTGCAGGCGGCGCCACCCGGCAGCGTGCGCGTGAAGAAGCTCTATGACGGGACGGCGCTCGAACGCTGAATGAGCGGCGGACCAGCCCGGTTGAGCTCCTCTGGGATCTGGTCTTCGTCTTCGCCGTAACGCAGGTCACGGCGCTTCTGACGCACGACCTCACCTGGCGCGGCTTCGGTCGCGGCATGCTCGCGCTCGCGCTGATCTGGTGGGCGTGGTCGGCATTCGTGTGGGCTGCCAACGCGACCGATCCGGACGGTCTGACCCTTCGCGTCGCCCTGGTCGTGTCGGCGATCCTGATCTTCATCACCGGCCTGGCGGTGCCGCATGCATTCGGCAACGAGGCAACCTGGTTCGCCGTCACCTACACCGGCGTGCGCTTCATCCACCTCGCGCTCTACGCCGACGCCTCGCGGCGGGGCAATGCGTCGTGGGCGGCGATCGTCGGCTTCGCCGTGACGGTCGTGATCGGAATGGCGCTTCTGATCATCGGCTCGTTCTTCGAGGGCACCGTGCTCGCGGTGCTGTGGATCGCGGCCGCCGCGATCGACTACGCCGGCCCCGCATGGCTGACCCGCGAGCGGCTCGCCGGGCTCCAGCAGGTGGCAGTGGCGCATTTCGCGGAGCGCTACGGGCTGTTCATCATCATCTGCTTGGGCGAGTCGATCGTGGCAGTCGGCGTCGGCGCCTCCGGCCGTCCACTCAACTGGGAACTCGTCGGCCCGATCGCTATCTCGCTGCTGATCACCGTCGGCATGTGGTGGACCTACTTCGACCGCTTCGCCGCGGACGCCGAGGAGCACCTGCGTAACCACGACAACCCGGTGCTTGCCGCGGCCGATGGCTACAGCTACATCCACCTCGCGCTGGTCGCGGGGATCATCGTGTTCGCGGTCGGAGTAAAGGCGGCGGTCGCCCACGTCGGGGACCCGCTCGGCGATGCCGCGAGGCTCTGCCTGTGCGGCGGCGTCGCGCTCTACCTGGCCGGCCACACGGCGTTCCGGTTGCGGATGACGGGGCAGCTCGAGGTCGCGAAGCTCGCGGCCGCGCTCGGCGTGATGGCGGTGTTCGCCGTCACCGGCTCGGCCGCCGCGTGGATCACGGCGCTTGGGGTGGCTGTGGTCCTCTTGCTCTTGACAATTCGCGAAGCCGCTGAAGTAACGTCGCGCGCGTGACTCGTGGCCCGATCCGCAACTGGCTCATGGACATGGACGGCGTGCTCGTCAGCGAGGAGCACGCGATCCCTGGCGCGCCGGAGTTCATCGCGCGGTTGCGCGAGACCGACACGCCGTTCCTGTTGCTGACGAACAACTCGATCTACACGCGCCGTGACCTGGCGGCGCGCCTGCGGGCCGGCGGCCTCGACGTGCCCGAGGAGTCGATTTGGACGTCCGCGCTGGCGACAGCACGGTTCCTCGAGGACCAGCGTCCTGGCGGGACCGCCTTCGTGATCGGCGAGTCAGGCCTGACCACGGCACTGCATTCCGCCGGCTACACGACCAACGAGCGCGACCCGGACTACGTCGTGCTCGGCGAGACGCGGACCTACAGCTTCGAGCGCATCGCTCAGGCGATCCGGCTGATCAGCCGCGGCGCCAGGTTCATCGCGACGAACCCGGACCCGACGGGCCCTGCTCCTGACGGACCGCTCCCGGCCACCGGCTCGGTGGCAGCGCTGATCAGCCGAGCCACCGGCCGCGATCCCTACTTCGTGGGGAAGCCGAACCCGCTCATGATGCGGACCGCGCTGAACACCCTCGAGGCGCATTCGGAGGAAACGGCCATGATCGGCGACCGTATGGACACGGACATCGTCGGCGGGATCGAGGCGGGCCTGGAGACGATCCTCGTGCTGTCCGGCGTCACGTTGCGCGACGAGACGGACTTCTTCCCCTATCGCCCGTCCCGCGTGGTCGAGACGGTCGAGGAGCTGATCCCCGAGATCGAGTCCTAGGACGTATGTCCCACGAATAGATCGCGTGATCCGGGAACGACGGCTCCTATGAATTCGAACGAACAGTCGATCAGACGCGTCGCCGCCATCGCGATCGCGATTGTCGGTGTGATCCACCTCCTGCTTGCTCCTCAGCAGGTCGACGCGAAGGCGTATGTCGGCGTGCTCTTCATAGTCGGCGGGCTCGCCGCGCTTTACGTGGCCGTCCGGCTCTGGATGGCGCCGGACCGGTTCGCATGGACGCTCGGCGCCGTCGTGTCCGCCTGCATGTTCGTGGGCTTCATCCTGAGCCGCACGACGGGGCTGCCTGGCTTCAAGGAGGAAGAGTGGGAGCTGTCGGGCATCGTCACGCTCATCCTCGAGGCCGGCTTCATCGCGGCGTGGATCGCGGCACTGCGAGCGCGGCCCGCTGCCGCCGTTGGTCGTCGAAATTCCCACGCGCGAGCCACGACTGGAATGCAGCACGGATCGTCGGCCACCCTTCGGCGGTGATCGCATACCAGGCCGCGTCGCGGGTGCGCCGGCGTCCGTTCGCGCTCGCGTCCCGGCGTTTCGCTCACCCTCTATTCGTAGCGCAACGCCCCACCTGGGTGCATGCACTCGTGATTATGGGTAGAGGGCGTCAATGATCACGTTCATCATCCTGCTTGTAATCACAGGCCTGATCGTCGGTGCCCTTGGCCGCCTGGCGATTCCTGGGCCCGACCCCATGGGAATAGGCCAGACGATCCTCGTCGGCATCGGCGGCTCGCTGATCGCCGGGATCATCGGCCGGCTGCTGTTCGGTGGCCGCGGCGGCGGCTTCATACTGGCTGTGATTTGCTCGGCCGGCATCGTCTACCTCATTCGCCGTTCGCGGGAGCGCCGGGTCGCGGGACCCGCTTCAACCGCGACGCGCTGGCGCTGATCCGCCGGCTCATCCTTGGCGTGCTGCTGGCGAGCGCTGCGGCGCTCGTCGCGGCTGCGCCGGCTTCGGCCCTGGTCAAGGCGGGTGCGAGCGAGATCGACCAGGCGATCCAAGGCCTGCGCTCTAGCCCGGTCTACGTCGACCCGCACTCCACGAATGTTCTGTCATCGGGCGATGCGCAACGGATCGCAAACCAGATCGAGAATCGCAACGCCGGGCCGATGTACATCGTCGTCCTGCCCGGCTCGGCGGCTGACGCGGTGGGCGGCGATCCGGTGGGCGTGCTGCGGGAGATCCAGAGCCAGCTTGGGCGCCCCGGGGTGTATGCCGGGATCATCGGAACGCATTTCCGCGCCGGAGCGACGGGCGGCATCCTTCCCCGCGGCGAAGCCGGCAAGTTGGCCACACAGGCCTTCGCCGCGCATCACAGCCAGGGCGCAGACGCGGTGCTCGCGGACTTCGTGGATCGCGTCGGCACGGCCAAGAGCGGTGGGACCTCCTCAGGCGGTGGCGGGAGCGGCGGGTCCTCCGCGGGCGGCCTGATCCTGCTGGGTGTGGTCGCGGCGGGCGTTGGCGCGGTCGCGCTCACGCGGCGCCGGCGTAGGCGCGAGGAGCTCGAGAAGGTGAAGATCGTCGCCCGCGACGACCTGATCGCCCTTGGTGACGACATCCGTGCCTTGGACGTCGACGTCTCGATGCCGAACGTGAACCAGGAGGCCAAGGACCACTACAACGAGGCCGTCGAGATCTATCAACGCGCAGAGCAGGGCCTGGACGCCGCGCGCAGCCCACAGGACCTCGAGCCGGTGTCGAGCGAGCTGGAGCGCGGGCGCTACGAGATGGAGAGCGCGAAGGCGCTGCTGGGCGGCAGGACGCCGCCGGAGCGGCGCGCGCCGTGCTTCTTCGACCCCCGCCACGGGCCGAGCGTGCGGATGGTCGACTGGGCGCCGCCGGGCGGAACGCCACGTCCCGTGCCCGCCTGCGCAGCCGATGCCGAGCGCGTTGAGCAAGGGCTCGATCCCAACGTGCGCGAGATCGAGTACGCCGGCCGCCAGGTGCCGTACTGGGCCGCACCCGCCGCGTACACGCCGTTCTTCGGAGGCTTCTACGGCGGCTTCGGAGGTGGCGGCTTCCTGCCGGGGCTGCTGATCGGCGAGATGCTCGGAGGCGGTTTCGGAGGCTGGGGCGATCCGGGCTACGGCGGCGACGGCTCAGGGGGAGACAACGGCGACTTCGGCGACGGCGGCCTCGGCGACTTCGGAGGCGACGGCGGCGACCTCGGCGGTGGAGACTTCGGAGGCGGCGATTTTGGTGGAGGCGGCGACTTCTAGGCGTAACAAAAGTGCTCTGACCCCTTTTGTTACGACGGGGTCTGAGGAGGCCGTTACAAACGGGGTCAGAGCACTTTTGTTACGCGAGTTGCTGGCCGCGGGCCAGTTGGCGCTGGACCACCTGGCCGACGAGCCGGATCACGCCCGCGTCGCCGCTCACGCGCACGTGCCCGCGCTCGTATGCCGTTGCCCAGTCCTTCACTCGGCCCTTCGTCGCGAGCTGGTTGAACTCTGGTCGCGCGACGGACACGTCGACGCGCGCGTCCCCTGCCGGATCCTTCGTGATCTTCGGCCCCGGCAGCTCGACTCGCCAAATCGGCACGTCTCCCCCGTGCGCCCGCAACTCGAGCCGCAGCACGAGCTTGAGGTTCTTGAGCGCCGGCACCTCGTCGGTGAAACGATCGAGTGCCTGCGTGATCAGCGTGCGCGTGTCCTGGGAGCTCATTGCCGATGAGTGTCGCACGGGCGCTAGCGCTTCTGCTGATGCTCGCCTCGGCCGGGTGCGGATCGTCATCGGACCACACGGCGACCACAGCGCAGCCGCCCAAGCGAACCTCAGCGCCCGCCGCGGCAACGAGGTCGACAGTCGTCGTTCCCGCCGGCATCGGGCACCTGGCCGCGATGGCCGGACCCCGAGGGCTGACGCTGCGCGAGCACCCCGGGGGCAAGGTGATCGCTCACCTGAGGCCGCAGACGGACTGGGGCTCCCCCACCGTCGTCTGGGCAACCGAGCGCCGCGGGCGCTGGCTCGGCGTGATTGCCGCCGCCCTCCACAACAACCAGGTCGGCTGGCTCAACGTCCGCCACGATCGTCCGCGCATGTGGCGCTCGCAGCTCTCGCTCCATGCCGACCTGTCTGCCCGCACGCTCGAGCTGCGCCGTGGGTCGCGCGTCGTCCGGCGCATCCCGATCGGCATCGGCAGTCCGAACACGCCGACGCCGCTCGGGCACTTCAGCGTCACGGACAAGCTCATTCCCGGACGCGAGCTCTCCTTTTACGGCTGCTGCCTGCTGGCGCTGTCGGGCCACCAGTCGCAGCTGCGCCCCGGCTGGGCCGGCGGCGACCGGATCGCGATCCACGGCGGCTCCGTCGGCGGCGCCGCATCCGCCGGCTGCCTGCACGCCGCCGATGCCGACTTGAGGCGGCTCATGAAGGTCATCCCGATCGGGACGCCCGTCTACATCACGGCCTAGAGCAAGCCGGACGACGCGGGGCGCAGAGCACGCGGGCGCCCCACGTGGTAGCCCTGCATGTAGTCGACCCCGTAATGGCGCAGCGCCAGGATCGTCGCTTCGTCCTGCACGCACTCGGCGATCGTCTGGTAGCCGAGGGCGCGGGCAACTTGGACAACCGCCTTGACAACCTGCTGATCGACGAGGTTGTGAGCGAGGTTGCGGATGAAGTCGCCGTCGATCTTCAGGTAGTTCAGCGGCAGATGCTTGAGGTAGTAGAACGAGCCGAAGCCGCGACCGAAGTCGTCCAGCGCAAAGCCGCACCCCAGCCGTGACAGCCGGGTGGCGAACTCGACCGCCTCGTCCATGTTCGCGATCGCCGTCGTCTCCGTGATCTCCAGGATCAGAAGGGACGGGTCGATCCCGCTCTCGCTCAACTCCGCTTCGATCATCGCCGTGAGGTCGGGGTCCGCGATCGACTTCGCGGAGATGTTCACCTCGAGCTTGTGATGACTCCCGTGCGCGCTGCGCTCGGCGATCAGGTGGATCGCCCTGCGGACCATCCAGCGGTCGATCTCCTGCACCAGGTCGAAGCGCTCGGCCGTGGCCAGGAAGGCCGTCGCCGGCACGACCTGGCCGTGGTCGTCCTGCATCCGCAGCAGCAGCTCGTACTGCGAGATCGCACCGGTCGCGATGTCCGCGATCGGCTGCGTGTAGACCACGAAGCTCTCGTCGTCGAGAGCGCGGCGGATGCGCTCGAGCCAGTGCATGCGCGCCTTCAGCGAGCGCTCGTCGACGGTCTCGGCGCTCGCCATCCCGATGCGATCGCGCCCGGTCTCCTTCGCGTCGTACATCGCCAGGTCGGCGGCCGCCAGCAGTTCGTCGGGGTCGGCAGCACCGTGGCCGAAGCAGGCGATTCCGATGCTCGTGGACAGCTTCACCGGCTGTCCGGCCACCAGCGGGGCGTGCTCGCGCACGGCCTCGGCGAGCACCTCCGCCACGCGCCGAGCCTGGACCGGACTGGCCGCCGGCAGCAGGACGCCGAACTCGTCGCCGCCGAGCCGCGCGACCACGTCCGTCTGGCGCAGCCGCTCCGTCAGCACCCGCGCCAGCGAGACCAGGTACTGGTCGCCGGCCTTGTGGCCCTGCGTGTCGTTCAGGTACTTGAAGTTGTCGAGGTCGAACAGCAGCACGGCACCCTCGCCGCCGTAGCGCGCGGTGAAGGCCAGATGACGCTGAAGCTCGTCGTGGAACCGGCGCCGGTTCGGCAGGCCGGTCAGCGCGTCGTGGTCGGCCAGGAAGCGCAGCTCCGCCTCGAACGACCGCCGCTCCGTGACGTCTGAGACTGAGATGACGACCGCCCGCGGCAGCTCCTCGTCGCCCTGGAACACGCCCTGGGTGTTGACGGAGACCCACGTGTGGGTCCCGTCCGGTCGGTGCAGGCCCATGACCCGGTCAGAGCACGGCGCACCGGTCGCGAGCGTGATGCTCACCGGGAAATCCTCGAGCGCGAGCGGGCTGCCGTCCTCGTGGGTGGCCTGCCAGCTCGGATCGGCGATCGTGTTGCCGATCAGGTCGCCGCCGTCCGGGTTGAGGATCCGCTGCGCCGCTGGATTTGCAGCCAGCACGCGGCCGAGGCGGTCGACCATCAACACGCCCTCGTGAAGCGCTCCCAGCACCACGCTGTGGCGCTCCTCGCTCTCCGACAGCGCCCGCTCGGCGGCTTTGCGCCGGGTCACGTCGCGGACGAGCGCGACCAGCAGATCGGACTCCGCTTCGACGGATGTGACCGCCACCTCGACGTCCAGGACCGTGCCGTCCTTGCGCTGGATGACCGTGTCCCACTCGCTCGCCTCGCTGAAGCCGAGCTCGATCAGGGAGGGCATCTCGAGCAGCTCCTCGATCGTGTAGCCGCTCAGCCCCGCGATCGCCTCGTTGGCATGGACGATCCTCCCGCTGGGGGCGTCGACGATCAGGATGCCCTGGCCGAGGCGGCCGTGGGCATCGAGCACCGCGTCGTGCAGCGCAAGTGGCTCGGTCCGCACCCGGAAGGTATCGGCGCGTAGCGCCCGCGGCGTGAGCGCGACAGCCCTAGATCTTGTTCCGCTCGAGCAGCTTCTTGCCGATGACCATGCGCTGGATCTCGGATGTGCCTTCGCCGATCAGCAGCAGCGGCGCGTCCCGGTAGAGCCGCTCGATCTCGTACTCCTTCGAGTAGCCGTAGCCGCCGTGGATGCGGAACGACTCCTCGACGCAGAAGCGGCCCGCCTCGGAGGCGAACAGCTTGGCCATGCCGGCCTCCAGGTCGGAGCGCTGGCCGGCGTCCTTCATCCGGGCCGCCTTGAGCGTCATCAGACGGGCGGCCTCGATCTGCGTGGCCATGTCGGCCAGCTTGAACTGGATCGCCTGGTGAGCGGCGATCGGCTTGCCGAAGGTCTTGCGCTCCTGCGAGTAGCGCAACGCGAGCTCGAGCGCGCGCTGGGCGATGCCGACGCCGCGCGCGGCGACGTTCACACGACCGACCTCGAGCGCGTCCATCATCTGGCGGAAGCCGTTGCCGACGCCTGCCTCCTCGCCGCCCAGGACGCGGTCCGGCGAGACCTTGTAGCCGTCGTAGACGAGTTCGGTCGACTCGACGCCCTTGTAACCCATCTTCTTGATCTGCGGCGGCACGCGCAGGCCGTCGTTCTCGTGCTCACCCGGCGTCTTCTCGGTCATGAAGCAGGTCATGCCCTTGTAGGGCGGGTCGGCCTTGGGGTCCGTCTTCACCAGCACGAACACCACCCCCGAGCGGAGACCGTTGGTGACCCACATCTTCTGGCCGTTGATCTCGTAGTTGCCGTCATCGAGCTTCTTGGCCGTGGACTTGATGCCCTGGACGTCCGAGCCGACCTCGGGCTCCGACAGCGAGAAGGCCGCGCGGATCTCGCCCGTGGCCATCTTCGGGAGGAAGTGCTCCTTCTGTTCGTCAGTGCCGAACTTCATCAGCAGGTACGAGCCAATGAAGTGCGTGTTGACGACGCCCGAGATCGAGATCCAGCCGCGCGAGAGCTCCTCGACGATCATGGCGTAGGTCGTGAGGTCGAGGCCCATCCCGCCGTACTCCTCGGGGATCGTGACCCCGAGGAGCCCGAGCTCCTTCATCTGCTCGACGATCGCCTCGGGAAATTCGTCCTCGTGGTCGAAGTGCTCCGCGTTCGGGATGATCTGCTCGTCGACGAACTGGCGCACCATCTCCGTGATCGCCTTCTGCTCGTCGGTCTTCTCGTAGAAAGCTGCGCTCGTTTCGACGGCCATGCGCCGAGGATACGGGGATCACTCACGCCAGCCGCCGAAA
>DATBDN010000058.1:0-2012 GCA_036269895.1 Thermoleophilaceae bacterium | reverse complement strand
CGAGGGCGTCGACTACACGCAGGCGTTCGAGCACGCCGGCGCGGTGCTCCGGACGCTGCGCGACGCGGTGCCCGACAAGGAGTTCTCCGACCTGCTCCACCAGCTTCCGCGCGCCTATCAGGAGGAGTGGCTCTAGTGGACTACGACGGGTTCCTCAGCACGGTCGCGGACCGGATGCCGTCGCGGACCGGCTGAGGAGCGCGACAACGAGCGCGAACAGAGCGGCGGTGAGCGCCGAGTGCGCTCGCCACGAAGGCCGCGAACGCGATCCGCCAGGTTCGCTCGGTCTGGAGCTCGGCCAGCCCGCCCGGTGCAGCTCGCCGAGCGTGACAGCGGAGTCGGGATCGTCGTCCGCGCGCGGATACGACGCCGCCGAGTTCACCGGTCGAGCCGCGTGCGGACCAGCGCCATGCCGCGGTCGGCGACCTCCGGCGCCGCGACGTCGTCATGGGCGAGCTAGCGGCGGCATGAGCGACGCGGTGGACACGAACGGACCACCCCGACTCGCTGCGGGGCGTCGCCCTCGACTTACGGCGCCGAGAGCCAGATCTGCACGAGGGGCCGCCCGCGCCGATGTCTGCACGACGGCATCGCGGTAGCGCTCCGGCTTGGGAAGCGACGGCGGCCGCCTAGATGGTTGATGCGTATTTAGCGGCCGTAGGCGGCGAAGGCGCGGGGTGGTTGGCCGGTGAGGTGGTTATGCCAGATGCCGGCGGCGAGGGCGAGCAGTCTGAGGCCGATGCGGGCGCCGAGACCGTGGAGGGTGCGGGCGCCGTGGTGCTCGAGGCCGAGTTGGCCTTTGCAGGTCCAAAAGGTCGATTCGATCCATTGCCGGATCGAGCCGAGGCTGCCGTGGCGGCGCGGTTCGTCTTTGCGGTCTGGGCGCAGAAAGCGTGCTCCGGCTTGGGCCATGAGCTGCTCGAATTCGGCGCCGGAGAAGTTCTTGTCGGCGATCACGGTGTGCCCGGCGAGCGGGACGCGTTCGAGCATCTCGCTAGCAACGATCCGTTCGCCGATGTTGGCGGCGGCGAGTTCCCAGCCGATCGGCATCCCGTCGCCGCTGGTGATCAGGTAGAGCCGGAAGCCCCAAAACCAGCGTGAGTGGCTGCGGCAGTACCCGTAGCCGGCATAGCCGGCGAACTCCGAACGACGCGTCGTCTCGCGTGACTGCCCGCAGGGCACCGGCGTGGAGTCCAACAAGCGCAGGCGATCGCAGAAGCTCGGCGAGAGATAAGCCAGATAGCTGATGCAGCGCCCGATCTCCGGCGCCAGCGCGCGTAGTCGCCGGTTATAGCCCGACTGATCGATCAGCCGCGGGAACAAGTGCCCGAGCCGCCAGCGCGCGAGCGCAAGAAACTGGCGGTCGTTGGGCATGCCCAGCAGCACCTGGGCGACCGCGAGCGCGATCAACTCGGCATCGGTGAGCTTCGGCGGGCGACCCCGCCCCAGATGACGCGGGCCGAGGAAGTCATCGATCGAGACGTAAAGTCCCGTGATGAGGGCGTCGAGAGCGGCGGGCAACGCGGCCTCCAAGGTCGACGGTGCTTAGACACCGCCTCTCTTCGGCGCCCTCAACCCAGCTCAGCTATTTCGCATCAACCATCTAGTCCTGGGCCTCGCCCTGACTCGTGCCCGAGGGCGGCGGGCCCGACATCGCTCCGCCGCCGTCCATCGTGCCGCCTCCCCGACCGGGCGCGTAGTAGCGGCGCAGCCACGCCGCCAGCCCGTCGAGGCCCGGCATCAGCACCCGCTCGGTCACGTTGCCCTGGTCGAGTCGCTCGCGGATCTCGGCCTTCGCCGCCGGCGGGATGCGCCAGGCGTGCCACGCGTGCGGATGGGCGTCGAGCCAGTCGTCCATGTGATGGCGCGGGTCGGAGATCGCCGACAGCAGCGCCGACTGGTTGACGATCCGGTCGTCGAGCGACGGCGGCTCGAAGAACAGCGCGAACGGCCGGCCCTCGCCGAGCGCCTCGAGCGTGCCGAGCGTCGGCGCGTGCGCGGCGAGCAGCTCG
>DATBDN010000057.1:0-4123 GCA_036269895.1 Thermoleophilaceae bacterium | reverse complement strand
ATCTACGACTACGTGCACAAGATCCGCTGAGGCCGGAAGACAGAGCGGCCGGCGATGGCCGGCCGCTCTACTTCTCTTCTCCCTCGGAGACGCGGAACGCTAGCCACCGCTGACGGATTCGCAACTCTGGGTAGGCTCAAGGCGATCACCAGGGACATTCGAAAGGAGGATCCGATGGCCGTATCGGCCGGGATCAACGGGTTCGGCCGTATCGGCAGGAACCTCTTCCGCGCCGCCCACGCGGCGGGCGCAGACATCGACTGGGTGGGCGTCAACGACATCACGGACACCGCGACGCTTGCGCAGCTTCTCAAATACGACTCGATCCTCGGGCGCTTCGACGGGACGGTCGAACACACCGAGAACAGCCTCATCATCGACGGCAAGGAGTTGAAGGTCTTCTCCGAGCGCGACCCGGCGGCGTTGCCGTGGAGCGACCTGGGCGCCGACGTCGTGGTCGAGTCGACGGGCCTGTTCACCAAGCGCGACGCGGCCGCCAAGCATCTCGAGGCAGGTGCGAAGAAGGTGATCATCTCGGCGCCGGCGACGGATCCGGACGTGACGATCGTCCTGGGCGTCAACGACGACGCGTACGACCCCGCGAACCACAACATCATCTCGAACGCTTCCTGCACCACGAACTGCCTCGCGCCGGTGACCCGTGTCCTGCACGACGCGATCGGTATCGAGAGCGGCGTGATGACGACGATCCACGCGTACACGCAGGACCAGAACCTGCAGGACGCTCCGCACAAGGATCTGCGCCGCGCCCGCGCGGCCGCGATCAACCTGGTGCCGACGTCGACTGGCGCGGCGAAGGCGATCGGCTTGGTCGTGCCGGAGCTCGACGGCAAGCTGAACGGCATCGCCGTGCGCGCGCCGGTGCCAACCGGCTCGGTGGTCGACCTGGTCTTCACGGCCAGCCGCGAGACGAGCGTCGAGGAGGTCAACGAGGCAATCAGCAGCCGCGCTGACTCCGGTCCCCTCGAGGGCATCCTTCAGTACAACGACGACCCGATTGTCTCCACCGACATCGTCAGGTCGCCGTACTCGTCGGTCTTCGACGCGCCGCTGACGATGGTCATCGACGGCCGGCTCGTGAAGGTGATCGCCTGGTACGACAACGAGTGGGGCTACTCGAACCGCCTGGTGGACCTGACCCAGCGCGTACTCGCCACGGCGCCGACCGTGGCGTGAGCGAAGGGTTTCGCAAGACGACTATCCGTGACATTGACGTCCATCCGGGCCGCCGGCTGCTGGTCCGGGTGGACTTCAACGTCCCGCTGAAGGACGGCGCGGTGACCGATGACACCCGCATCCGCGCCGCCCTGCCGACCATCGAGTCGTTGCGCGAGCGCGGCGGCGCGCTCGTGCTCTGCTCGCACCTCGGGCGCCCGAAGGAGCCGGACCCCGCGACATCGCTGGCGCCCGCTTCGGCGCGGCTGTCCGAGCTGCTCGGGGCAGAGGTGCAGCAGGCGCCGGCCGTGGTCGGCGAGGAGGTCACGGCGATGGCGAACGCGCTCGAGCCGGCCGACGTGCTCGTGCTCGAGAACACGCGCTGGGACCCGGGCGAGACGAAGAACGACGACTCGCTGTCAGACGCGCTCGCCGCGCTCGGCGACGTCTTCGTCGGCGACGCCTTCGGGTCGGCGCACCGCGCGCACGCCTCGACCGTCGGCGCCGCCGAGCGGATGGGCGCCGCGGTTGCAGGCTTGCTGCTCGAGCGCGAGGTCAGCGTGCTCGAAGGGCTCGTGAAGGACCCGGCGCGTCCGCTCGTCGTGCTGCTCGGCGGGGCGAAGGTGTCGGACAAGATTGCGCTGATCGACCGCTTCCTCGACATCGCTGACGCGCTGCTGATCGGCGGCGCCATGGCGTTCAGCTTCTTTCGTGCCCAGGGTCATGAGACCGGCGACTCGCTGGTCGAGGCGGAGGGCGTCGAGCTGGCGCGCAAGGCGCTCGAGAAATCAGAGTCGTCCAGCTGCCGGATCCTGTTGCCGCTGGACATCGTCGCGGGCGACCGCTTTGCGGCGGACGCCGAGCGTCGCGAGCTGGACGGCGTCGACGTGCCCGACGGATGGATGGGCCTCGACGTGGGTCCCCAATCCGTGGAGGCGTTTTCGCGCGAAATTGAAGGAGCCGGGACGATCTTCTGGAACGGACCTATGGGCGCGTTCGAGATGGAGCCGTTCGCGGCAGGCACGCGCGGGGTGGCAGAAGCCGTCGCGGACGCGCCCGGCACAACCGTCGTCGGCGGCGGTGATTCGGGGGCGGCGCTGCAGGAGTTCGGCCTGGCGGATCGCGTGGATCACCTGTCGACCGGTGGCGGCGCGTCGCTGGAGCTGCTCGAGGGTAAGCACCTGCCCGGTGTGGAGGTGCTGGACGATGCCTGAGCGCAGGCCCTACATCGCGGGCAACTGGAAGATGCACAAGCTGCGCGCCGAGGCGCGCGCCTACGTCACCGAGTTGCTTCCGCTGATCGAGGGGAAGGCTGACGCGGTGGACGTCGGGATCTGCGTCCCGTTCACCGCGCTCGAGGTGTGCGTGGAGGCGGCCAAGGGGTCGCCGCTGCGCGTGCTCGCCCAGAACGTGCACGAGGAGGGGCATGGCGCGTTCACGGGTGAGGTGTCGTGCGCGATGCTGACGGACGTCGGCGCGGTGGGCGCGGTGATCGGCCACTCGGAGCGGCGCCAGTACTTCTGCGAGACCGACCGCGCGCTGCAGCGCAAGCTGCCGGCTGTTTTGGCGGCGGGGCTTGAGCCAATCCTCTGCGTGGGCGAGCTGGAGGAGGAGCGCGAGAACGGCGAGACCGAACGGCGCCTGCGGCATCAGGTGCAGGAGGCCTTCGAGCACGTCGAGGCGGAAGCCGTCAAGCGCGTGGTGATCGCTTACGAGCCGGTGTGGGCGATCGGGACCGGGCAGGTGGCCACGCCCGAGATCGCACAGGACGCGTGCGCGTTCATCCGTGCGCTCGTACGGGACAAGTACGGCGACCTGGCGGACGAGGTGCGGATCCAGTACGGCGGCAGCGTCAACGACGACAACGCGCGCGAGCTGCTCGGTCAGCAGGACATCGACGGTGCCCTCGTCGGCGGCGCCAGCCTCGATCCGGTGAAGTTCGCGCGGATCGTCGAAGCGGCGCTGTGACCTGGTCCGACGGACCGGGGCCGTTTCCCGTCGAGCGTGTGGCGCTGGTCATCCTGGACGGCTGGGGCATCGCGCCACCGGGTCCCGGGAACGCGGTCGAGCAGGCCGACACCCCGAACTTCGACGAGCTCTGGCGCAAGCACCAGACGACGCGGCTGACCGCGTGCGGGCGCGCGGTCGGGCTGCCCGAGGGGCAGATGGGCAACTCGGAGGTCGGGCACCTGAACCTGGGCGCCGGGTCGGTGGTGCCGCAGGACCTGACGCGCATCGACGACGCCGTCGAGGACGGCTCGCTTGCGGAGAACGAGGTTCTGCTGGCGGCGATGGCGGCGGCGCGCGAGGCGGGGCGGCTGCATCTGCTGGGGCTCGTGTCGCATGGCGGGGTGCATTCGTCCGAGCGTCATCTCAAGGCGCTGATCGAGCTGGCCGCGGCGCAGGAGGTGCCCGACATCGTGCTGCACGCGTTCACCGACGGGCGCGACACGCTGCCGACGTCCGGGGCCGACTTCGTCGCTGAGGCGGAGGAGTGGCTGCGCGCGGCCGGTGGCCGCGTCGGAACGGTCTCGGGGCGCTACTACGCGATGGATCGCGACAAGCGCTGGGACCGGGTCGAGCTCGCCTTTGACGCCATGGTCGAGGGCAAGGCGCAGTTCAGCGCCGATACCGGCGAGGCGGCTGTGCGCGCGGCTTATGAGCGCGACGAGACAGACGAGTTCATCAAGCCGACGGTGGTCGGGGAGGAGGCTCGGATCCGGAAGGGTGATCCGGCCTTGTTCTTCAACTTCCGCCCGGACCGGGCGCGGCAGATGACCCAGAAGCTCGACGAGTTCGGCGCGAAGATGACCACGCTGACCGAGTACCAGGAGGATTGGGACTACCCGGTCGCGTTCCCGCCGGAGCGGCCAAGCACGACGCTCGCGTCGACGCTGTCCGAGCGTGGAATCGCCCAGCTGCACGTGGCCGAGACCGAGAAGTACGC
>DATBDN010000056.1:0-9723 GCA_036269895.1 Thermoleophilaceae bacterium | reverse complement strand
GTGTAGCCCGCCTCCTTCGCGATGTGCGTGCCTGCGATCACGTGCGCGCTGACGATCGTCGCGGAGATCTGGGCGCCCAGCGATCCGCCAACCGTGCGCATGATCGTGTTCATGCCGGTGGCGACCCCCGTCTCCGTCGGGTCGACGGCCTCGACGATGAGGTTCGCCATCGCCGCGAACGCGAAACCGATGCCCGCTCCCATCAGGGCGGTACCGATGTACAGCTCCCACTTGTGATCGTGTGCGACGGCGATCAGCGTGAACGCTGCGGCAGCTGTCGCGGTCCCGATCAGGAGCGGCAGCCGCGAGCCCAGGCGCGAGCCGAGCCAACCCGCAATCGGACCCGCGAACAGCATCACCGCCGTCGCAGGCAGCAGGATCAGGCCGGCCTCGGTGACAGTCGCGTCGAAGCCGTAACCGGCATTCGCCGGCGCTTGAACGAACTGTGGGATCAGGATGAACGAGCCGAACATGCCGAAGCCGACGAGCAGCGCAGCGAGATTGGTCGACCACACTGCGCGGCGGCGCATCATGCGCATGTCGACCAACGGGTCGGGCACGCGCAATTCGAACCGCACCCAGGCCGCGAACGACACGGCCGAGGCGATGAACAGGCCCAGGACGCGGGCCGAACCCCAGCCCCAGGGCGGCCCCTGACTGATGCCGAGCAGCAGCGCGCTGAGGCCGATCGAGAGCAGCGCCGCGCCCGCCCAGTCGATCCTCGCCGGCACCTTGATCGGCGACTCCGGCACGAATAGAAGAGTCGCGATGAGGGCCAGGACAGTGATGATGAGCGCAAACCAGAAGATCCACTCCCACGCCAGGTGGTCGACGATCACGCCCGCGGCGACCAGCCCAACGCCGCCGCCGATGCCGAAGGTCGCGCTGATCAGCCCGATGCCCTGCGCCACCCGCTCGGGCGGGAACTCGTCCCGGATGATCCCGAACGACAGCGGGAAGACGGCCCCGGCGAAGCCCTGGATCGCGCGGCCGGCGACGAGCAGCCCGATCGAGTGCGACAGCGCCGCCACCAGCGACCCGAGCGCGAACATCCCGAGCACCGCCACCAGCACTTGCTCCTTGCCGAACATGTCGCCCAGGCGACCCAGGACCGGCGTCGCGATCGACGCCGTCAGCAGGTAGATGGTCAGAACCCACGTGACCCCGGTAGTAGTCGTATGGAGGTCCTTCTGGATGGCCGGCAGCGCGGGCGCGACCATCGTCTGGGATACGGCGTAGGCGAGCGCACCCGTTGCGAGGACGGCCAGGGTTACTCCATAGTGCTGGCGTGGTGACTCGTTCACCGCAACTGAGAGGCTACGCAGGGTCTCGTGGCTACAGTCCAACGGTGCGTCGATCCGGACAGATAGCGGCGTTTTTGGTGCTCGCGGCGCTCGTCGTCGTGGTGGCCAATGCTGTCGCTGCGTCGGGCAAGGCGCGGCCTGCTTCCGCCTCCGCAGTCGCCTACGCGCGACAGGACACAACCGGCGCGCAGCACGATGTCGTGTCGGTGAAGAACGATGGGGACACCGCCGGCAAGACCACGCGTGTGACCGCATCCACGACCGGCGGCAAGGGACGGGCAACTGCCGCTGCCGCGGCCCAGAGCGTCGACGTCTTCGACGGCCTCGTGACCGCCAGCACGGTCATCGTCCGCGCCGGGGCGAACGGCGGCGGCACCTCGACCTCGGGGGCGATCGCCGGCCTGGCGATCGAGGGGACGCCCCAGAACGCCCCGAATGGCCGCACGGTCTACGACCTGAACGGCTACGGCCAGATGGTCGCGCTCGGCTCCGGCGCGAACGGGATCCTCGGGCTAAGCGTGCGGCTTACCAAGGACTACAAGGGCAACAAGGCGGGCAGCGTGGTCCAGATCGCCTACGCGTCGGCGAAAGCGCGCGACGCCGTCGCGGCCCCCGCCTCGAAGCCCAAGTCATCGAAGGCCGCGCCGGCGAAGAAGCACAAGAAGGCCAAGCAGGCGCGCAAGCACAAGAAGAAGGCCCCGGCTGTATCGGCGCGGCAGAAGCTCGCGAACGGGCTGACCCAGCAGGAGCGCGACTGGCGCGACGCCCTGCTACAGCGCCCCGGCTACGCGTTCCCGGTCGCCGGCCAGCACAACTACGTCGACACCTTCGGGGCGCCGCGCTCCGACGTTCCGGTGCACGTCGGCAACGACGTCTTCGCCGCGTTCGGCACTCCGATTGTCGCCGTCGCCGACGGCCGCCTCTACCGCGTCGGCACGCTCAAGATCTCCGGCAACCGGCTGTGGCTGCGCGACAAGAAGGGCTACCGCTACTTCTACTGCCACCTCTCAGACTTCGCCGCCGCCGCCTACAACGGCGCGGACGTGCACGCGGGCGAGGTCATCGGTTTCGTCGGCAACACCGGCGACGCGGAGCCGACGCCGCCGCACCTGCACTTCGAGGTCCACATGCCCGACGGTGCGGTCGTCGATCCATATCCGTTCCTGCAGAAGTGGGACCAGAGCGGCGTGACCAGCGCCAGCTGGCTGCGCAGATATGGAAAGGACCCCGGAGTTCGCCCCGGGGCCCTTGTAGTGGTGAAGGATTTCCTGGCTGAGGGCTAGCTGGTAGCGCCCGCCGGGGCGGTGCTGCCCGAGCCGCCGTTCGCCGCCGGCGTGGTCGGCGACGTGTACTCGAACTCCTCCTCCGCGCCGAAGAGGGTGTCGAGCGCCTTCTTGCGCAGACCCTCGCTGAGCGCGAACGCAAGCCCCACACCGACGATGACCAGCAACAGGCCACGGCCCTTCCGCCGCTTCGGCTTCTTCGCCTCGCGCAGGCTGTCCGCAGCCTCCTTGAGCGAGCTCGCAGCCTCGCGCAACTGCTTCTGGGTCTTCTTGTCGTTGAGCGCGGCGCTCGGCCCCTTGCCGTTCGCCATGCGCTCGTACGCGCTGCGAGCAGACTCGTAAGCGGTCTTCAGGTTCTCGCGGAGATCCTCATCCTCGATGAGGCGCTGGATGTAAGCGTTGTCCTTGGCGGCCTTGCCGGCGGCCACCGCTCCGGCGCCTACCGAGGCCGCCTTCTTCTTGGCTGCCATCTGGTGTATTCCCCTCTTCCTCGGTTGTTCGCGAACCATACCCGGGCCGCGTCCTCCGGTCACCCCTGGCGCGACCCGACGGGCTTCTTCCGCGCGCGAGCGGACGTACGCGCGCGTCCGTTGCTCGACGGGGGCGGCTCGAGCGTCTCACGCAGAGCCTGGTTGAGATTGTCCACGAAGATGAACTCGATCTTCTTGCGCAGATGCTCCGGGATGTCGTCGATGTCCGGCTCGTTGAGCGCGGGCGCGACGACACGCTGTATTCCTGCCTGTTGAGCAGCGAGCGCTTTCTCCTTCAGTCCGCCGATCGGGAGAACCTGTCCCACCAACGTCACCTCACCGGTCATCGCGGTGTCAGCTCGCGCCAAACGCCCCGTGATAAGTGACGTCAAGGCCGTTGCCATTGCTATGCCCGCGCTCGGCCCATCCTTCGGAATTGCGCCCGCTGGGACATGCACATGTACGTCGTGTGTCCGAAACCAATTGTCTGGCGCCTCGACGTTCCCCTTGGCCCACGAGAACGCGGCCGCCGCCGACTCCTTCATCACGTCGCCGAGCTGCCCGGTGATCTGCATCTTGCCGTCGCCTGGGAACGCGGTCGCCTCGACGAACAGCACCTCACCCCCCACGGGTGTCCACGCCAGCCCTGTCGCCACGCCGGGGATCTGCGTGCGGCGCAGCGTTTCGCGGAAGTGGCGGCGACGCCCGAGCAGGTCCGTGACCGTCTTCGGGCGCACGGTCAGCTTGCGCTTACGCCTGCCCTCGGCCCATTCGCGCGCGACCTTGCGGCAAATCGCGCCGATCTCGCGTTCGAGGTTGCGTACACCGGCCTCGCGGGTGTAGCCATCGATGATCAGCAGCAGCGCCTCGTCGGTGAACTCGATGCGAGTGGACGTCAAGCCGTTGCGCTCGATCTGGCGCGGGACGAGATAGCGCTTCGCGATCTGCAGCTTCTCCTCCTGCGTGTAGCCGGAGAGCTGGATCACCTCCATCCGGTCGCGCAGCGGTCCGGGGACCCGCTCGAGCTCGTTCGCCGTCGTGATGAAGAACACGTGCGACAGGTCGAATGGCAGATCGAGGTAGTGGTCGCGGAACGTGCTGTTCTGCTCGGGGTCGAGCACCTCGAGCATCGCGCTGGCCGGGTCGCCGCGGAAGTCGGCTCCCATCTTGTCGATCTCGTCGATCATCAACACGGGGTTGTTCGCGCCGGCGTCGCGCATCGCGCGGATGATCGTCCCCGGCATCGCACCGACGTAGGTGCGGCGATGGCCACGGATCTCCGACTCGTCGCGCACGCCCCCGACCGAGATGCGCTCGAACTTGCGCCCCATCGCTGCCGCGACCGAGCGGCCGAGCGACGTCTTGCCGACGCCGGGCGGCCCCACGAAGCAGAGGATCGACGAGCGCGCGTCCGGCTTGAGGATGCGGACGGCGAGAAACTCGAGGATCCGGTCCTTGACCTTCTCGATGTCGTAGTGGTCCTTGTCGAGCTGCCTGCGTGCGGCCTTCAGGTCAAGGTGGTCCTCGGTGCTCTCGTCCCACGGCAGCGAGACGATCCACTCGAGGTAGCCGCGGATCACGCCGTGCTCGGCGGACTGCGGCGGCAGGCGCTCGAAGCGCTGCAGCTCGCGCTCGGCAGCCGCGCGCACGTCGCCGGGCAACTGCTTGTTCTCGACCTGTTCGCGCAGCTCGTTGACCTCGGCCTGCGTCTCGTCGGTCTCGCCGAGCTCCTCCTGGATCGCCTTCATCTGCTGACGCAGGAAGTACTCGCGCTGGCCCTTCTCGAGCTCGGACTGCACCTGCGACTGGATCCGCCCGCCGATCTCGAGCACCTCGAGCTCGTGCGCGAGCAGCTCCGACAGCCGCCGCAGGCGCCTCAGCAGATTGCGCTCCTCGAGCAGCTCCTGGCGCTCCTCCGTCTTCATGCGCAGAGCACCGGCGATCATGTGGGCCAGCTCGCTTGGGTCCTCGAGGTTGGTCACCGCCAGCTGCAGCTCCTCCGGCAGGTATGGCGACTTCTCGATGATCTCCAGGAAGGTCGACTGCACATTTCGGAAGAGCGCCTCGAGCTCCGGTGTCTGCTCGACGATGTCGGGCAGCGGCTCGATCTCCGCGACGAGGTACGGGTCGGTGGACATGAAGTCGCCGATCCGTACGCGCTGGCCGCCCTGGACGAGGATCCGCAGCGTCCCGTCCGGAACCTTCAGCATGCGCGCGACCACGCCCGCGACGCCGACCCGGTAGAGGTCGTCCGGCCCCGGCGTTTCGAGCTCCGGGTTCTTGGACGCAACCATCACGAGCATGCGGTCGCCGGCGAGCACCTCGTTGACCAGGCGGACCGACCGCTCCTGACCCACCGCCAGTGGCGTGAGCGTGTCCGGGAACGGGACCGAGTCCTTCAGCGGAAGGACCGGAAGCTCACTGGGCAGCACCGAGCCGAGCTCCAGCTCGTGCGGCTCGCCGTCCGGCTGGACTATGTGGATGCTCACGTCGCGTCTCCGGTCCGCTGGCCGATCGCCTTGCGAACCGGAATGCTGCGCACGTGCTCTTCCGGCAAGACCACCGGGACCTCTACCCGCAGGATCCCGTTGTCATAGGTCGCGCGTGCCCGATCGGCGTCGACGTCTGTGCCGAGCTCGATTTCGCGACGGAATGGCCCGTGCTCGATCTCCACCTGCTGGTAGAAGCAACCTGTCGCGTCTGTACCGCGGCGCTCGCCGGCGATGATCAGACGCCGGCCACGGATCTCGAGGGCCACCCTGCTGGGGTCCACGCCCGCGAGCTCCGCCTGGATCTGAACCGACGTCGGCGGGTCCCCCATGTAGGCGACGTCGACGTGCGGCACGAACCCTGACTGGCGCACGAGCCCAGACCTGCCGAAGACATCGCCGAACAGCTCGTCGATCTCGCGGCGCATCCGCTCGAAATTCGCGAAGAGATCCTTCTCCGACGGCACTTCCGACAGGTTACGCGGAGACGCTCTAGATGTTGAAGACCGCGCCCTCGTGGGCGATGTGAACGGGCCCGCCGAAGGCATCCTCCGCCTCGCGGCGGGCCCACAGCTCGTCCATCTCGTCGGACATGTGAGTGAGCAGCACCGACTTGACGCCGGCGTCGCGGGCGTGCTCGCCGGCCTCGCGCGGCGTCAGGTGGCCGCGCTGACCCGTCCGCTCCGGCCGCGGCAAGGTCGCCTCGATCATGAACATGTCCGCCCCGCGCGCGAACTCGACGACCTGCTCGTTCGGTGACGAGTCGGCGCCGTAGGCGAGCCAGCCGCCGGCGCTCGCAGTCGAATGGATCCGCAGCGCGAAGGTCTCGGTGAAGTGCGGCACGCTCGCGAACTCGATCCGCAGCGACCCGACCTGGGGCGTGTCGTCGACGTTGTACTCCTGGAGCACGAAGGCGTTCTCGATCAGGTCGTCGTTGCCCCAGGCGCCGACGATGCGGCGGAACGTCTCGCGGCTTCCAGGCGGGCAGATGAGGCGCGGCTTGCTTGGATCCGGGTCACCCGGCCAGCGCTGGATCGGCACAGGCTGCCGCTTCGGCGCGTAGGTGAGCGCGTACGAGAACGGAACGAGGTCCAGGAAGTGGTCCGCGTGCAGGTGCGAGATGACGACGGCGTCGACGGCGCCGTAGTCGCGGTAGCGGCGCAGCTTCGAGAAGACACCGTTGCCGCAGTCCATCAGCAGGCACGTGCCGTCCTCCTCGATGAGGTATCCGGAGCACGCTCCGTCTGCGTCCTGCCACGACGGCGACTTCCCAAGCACCGTGAGCCGCATTCACGGCTCATTATCGGGGGTCAGGCCGTGGGCTGTGGGAAGGCGTATGCGGAGGTCGTCCGCTCGGTACGGAACACGAACGCGAGCTGGCGCTCGGGTGCGAGGTTGCGCTCGGCGGGACGGAAGGTCGGACAGGGTCCGTCGAGCTTCAAAGCGCAGAGGTGATTCTTCTTGAAGAAGCAGTCATCGCAGCTCAGCTTCCGTGTGTTGGCCAACTTCTCTCCGTTCAGGCGGCGCGGCTAGGTCGTCATCCATGTTGAACAACTCGCCCCCATACCGCACCTGTCGTCTTCGCAAATCACGCGCTTTTCGTTCACCCGCTCTTTGCAGGGTTTTCACGCGGCCGTCTGCAAAGAGCGGGGAATTCAGAGGTAAGGAACCCGATGGCTAGCCGGGATCCGGCCCGCGCTGCACGTGGGCGCGCGTGATCGAGCCGCAACCCGCGCAGCCGAGCAGTCGCATCCCAAGCGCGATCTCGCGGCGGAACATCTCCAAGACGTCGCGCACGCCCTCCTCGCCGGCCGCGGCGAGCCCCCACAGGACCGGCCGCCCGACCATTGCGGCCCGCGCGCCGAGCGCGAGCGCCTTCAGCACGTCCGTGCCTCGGCGCACGCCTCCGTCGACGAACACCTCGACCTCGCCTGCCACCTCGTCGACCACCTCGGGCAGCGCGTCGATGCCGGCCAGCACCGTGTCGAGCTGGCGCCCGGCGTGGTTGGAGACGACGATCCCGTCGACGCCGGCGTCAACAGCCAGCCGCGCGTCCTCGCGCGTGAGCAGGCCCTTCACGACCAGCGGCAGGTCGGACATGCCACGCAGCCGCTCGAGGTCGCGCCAGGTCAGGCGGTCCTCGATCAGGTCGAACATCTCGGCGGGCGCGGCGCCGCTTCGACGACCGCTGGCGGCCGCGAACGCTGGGATCGGCGCCTCGACCGTGAAGCCGGTGCGGAGGTCGCGCTCGCGCCGTCCGAGCGTGCCCGGCGCGTCGGTCGTCAGCACGATTGCGCGGAAGCCGGCCTCGGCCGCCTGGTCCACCAGCGCACGCGTCACGCCCTCGTCCTTGAACCAGTAGAGCTGGAACCAGCGCGCCGCACCCGGTGCCGCCTCCGCCACCTCGGCAGGCGTCGTCGTCGCCGCGGTGGACAGGGTCATCACAATCCCGGCCGCAGCGGCCGCCCGCGCCGTCGCCGGCTCCCCGTCTGGATGCGCCATGCGCTGGAAGGCAGTCGGCGCCACCAGCAGCGGCATCGAGACCGGCGTGCCCAGCACCGTCGTCTCGATCGACGCAGCACTGACGTCCACCAGCATGCGTGGGCGTAGCCGCCAGCGACGGAACGCCGCGACGTTGTCGCGGAGGGTCACCTCATCGTTGGCGCCGCCTGTGAAGTACCCGAATGCGCCCGCGTCTAGGGTTTGCTCGAACGCGCGCTCGTAGTCCCAGACGTTCAAGGGCGGATGTCGACGGGCAGACATTCCGGGCGGGCAGGCTAACGCGAATGGAACTTCTCACCGGAGCAACGGGCTACATAGGCGGGCGTCTGATGAGACGCCTGATCGCCGACGGGCGCGAGGTCCGCGCGCTTGCGCGGCACCCCGCAAGCCTGTCGAGCGAGCCGGTGGAGGTCGTGACGGGCGACGTGATCAAGGGCGATGGGTTGCGGCAGGCGCTCGAGGGCTGCCAGACCGCCTACTACCTGATCCACTCGATGGCCCACGGCGCCAGCGCGAACGGCACCGGTTTCGCCGAGCTCGACCGCCGCGCCGCCGACAACTTCGCCCGTGCCGCCCAGGAGGCGGGCGTCGACCGGATCGTCTACCTCGGCGGGCTGATTCCTCAGGGCGTTTCGATCTCACCGCACCTGCGTAGCCGGCTGGAGGTCGAGGAGATCCTGCTCGACGCGATCCCGGACTCGGTCGCGCTCCGGGCGTCGATCGTGATCGGCGCCGGGTCGTCGTCGTTCCGCCTGCTCGTCCGGTTGATCGAGCGGCTGCGTGTGTTGCCGATGCCGGGCTGGCGCGAGAACCGGACGCAGCCGATCGACGAGCGCGACGCGATCGAATATCTGGCGCGCGCCCCGCTCGCGCCGACGGCTGCCGGCCGGTCGCTCGATATCGCCGGGCCCGACATCGTGACCTACGGGCAGATGATCGAGCGGATCGCCGACTCGATGGGGGTCGCGCGTGTCCCGTTGTCGCTCGGCATGTCGATCACGCCGCCCGCCGCCGCCGTGGTGGCCCGGGTGACCGGGCTCGACCTGGAGCTGGTGCGGCCTCTGATGGAGAGCCTGGAGTACGACCTGCTGCCGCGGAACATGGATGCGATCGAGGTCTTCGGCCACCGGCCGCGGCGCTTCGACCGGGCCGTAGAGCACGCGCTCGCCGAATGGGAGACGATTCAGCCCCTCGCAGCACGATGAAGGTACAGCGCGACATCACCATCGAAGCCGCCCCCGAGGCGGTCTGGGACGTCCTGATGGACCCGCGGCGCTTGGCCGACTGGGTGTCCATCCATCAGAAGCTGAAGAGTGCACCGAACGGCCGGCTCGAGGAAGGCGACACGCTCGTCCAGTGCCTGCGGCTGATGCACAAGAACTTCGACGTGAAGTGGAAGGTCGAGCAGGCCGACGAGCCGCACAAGGCCGTCTGGGAGGGCCGCGGGCCCGTGCGCTCGAAGGCGGGGGTCGTCTATCAGCTCAAGCCGGATGGCAATGGCCGAACGCGCTTCCACTACATGAACGAGTTCAGGGCGCCGATGGGACCGTTGGGAGCGTTCTTCGCGGACCGCGCGTTCCAACGAACCTCCGAGCGCGAGGCCGACAAGACCCTTGACAATCTCAAGGGCCTGCTCGAGCGCTAGTCCACCTCCCGCAGGGTGAGGTCTGATCAC
>DATBDN010000055.1:0-7036 GCA_036269895.1 Thermoleophilaceae bacterium | reverse complement strand
AGCGGCCGCCAGCGCCCCGAAAGCGAGGATCATGATGATCAGCGTGGCCGGCAGTGAGAGCCCGCCCGCCTTCGCCAAGTCGTCGGAGAACGCCTTGTCGAAAGCCTTCGTCGTGCTGTAGTCACCGATTTCACCGATCCGTAGCGACGGATGCGCCCGTTGGGCCGCCGCCGTTGCCTTCAGGATCGGGTCAACCTTTTCCGAGTGGTCGAAGTCGGGGTCGTTGGCGCTGCCCTTCACCCGCAGCGTGACCAGCGCCGAGCTCCCGTCCTTCGAGACGAGGTCCTGCCCGGCCTTCGAGTACGGCGAGCGGATGTTCGCGGCCGACCCGGTCGCGCGGAGGCGGTGGACGACATCGCGTACGCCGGCCGCGAACTCGGGATCCTTCACGGAGCCAGAGCGCGACTGGACGAGCACGCGCTCCTCCTTGTTCACACGATACGAGTCGCTCAGCACGCGGTTGGCGTGCCCCGACTCGCCGGTCCCGGACTTGCTCGTGGGGATGTTCTTCGTCCCGAGGGCGCCGCCGATGGCGAACGCAGTGAGGACGAAGGCCAGCCATCCGAAGATGGCGATCTTGCGGTGCTTGGCACTCCAGCGCCCAGCACGAGCTGCGATGTTGCGCTTGTCTTGCATTGCCCCTCCTGGGCTCGTGGATTGCATAGGCGCAGCATCTGCCTGCGCAATCCGCCTGCCAGTGGGGGTGCCTCTGGTCTTAGGGTGTGGCTACCCGTATCGACGCTCACCCCAGTCGTGACGACAATCGTTCCCAGATGGCAATCACCCTCTTGATCGTCGACGACCACCGCAGCTTCCGCGACGCCGCGCGACGCATGCTCGAAAGCGCGGGGTACGAGGTCGTCGGCGAGGCGGCCGACGGCGAGAGCGCCCTCGATGCGGTCTCGGAGCTTCTGCCCGATGTCGTGCTGCTCGACGTCCAGTTGCCTGGAATCGACGGCTTCGAGGTCGCGGCGCGACTGACCGCGATGAACGGAGACGCACCCGCGATTGTGATGACCTCGAGCCGCGACGGCGCCGACTTCGGCCCGTTGATCGAGCAGAGCGGGGCACGCGGATTCGTCCACAAGGCAGATCTGTCGGGGGCAGCGATCCGCGCGGTCCTCGCATGAGGTCGTTCGGCCGTGCACTGATCGCGCTGGCGGTCGCCGCGTTCGTGATGGGACTCGGCGCGATCGCGATCATCCTCACGAGCAACCACGGAAGCCAGCGCGGGACATGGGCGATCTTCGGAGCGGTCCTCGGCTGGTCGTTCGTCGGTACCGGCCTCTACGCGTGGTGGCGGCGGCCGGAGAACCGCAGCGGGGCCCTCATGGCCTGGGTCGGATTCCTCTGGTTCATCGCGCCGCTGAACTTCTCGGACAACACGGTCATCTTCGGCATCGGCCTGTTCACCGATTCGCTCGCGATCGCCGGCCTGACCCACCTGCTGCTCGCGTTTCCGAACGGCCGGCTCGAGTCGCGCTACCACCGTCGACTGATCGGCTTTGGCTATCTCTGCGCCTCGCTGCTGGCGCTTCCGGCGATCGTGCTCGACGACACCACGCACAGCCCGGACTGCAAGGGCTGCCCGGCCAACCCGTTCCTGATCAGCGCCAACCGCGATCTTGCCAACGCTGTCTGGGTCGTCGTCAGGATCTGCGCCTTCGTCGTGATCGCGCTGATCGTGCGCGAGCTGATCCGCAGGGTCAGGCGCGCACGCGAGAACGAGCGCCAGCTCTACAACCCGGTCATCTACGCGGGCGCGGCGACACTGATCGCGTTCGCCTTCCTGCTGGCGTCGGACATCGTCGGCGGCCCGGGCGCCGCAGCGCTTCGCTTCTTCGCCTTCGCAGCCTTTGTCACCGTTCCGTACGCGTTCATGGCGGGGCTCATCCGCGGGCAGCTGTCCCGCGCCGGCACGGTCGCCGAGCTGGTCGAGGCGCTCGGCCGGACCGACGACCGCCGCCGCTCGCTGCGCGAGGCGATCGCGATCGCCCTGGGCGACAGCTCGATTTCGATCGCGTCCTGGATCCCGGAGCAACAGGGCTATTTCGATGCCGAGGGCCGGCGCGTCGAGCTTCCGGAACGAGGGTCTGGGCGGATCGCCACGCCGATCGAGCGCAGTGGCGCGCCGCGTGCCGTCGTCCTGCACGACGAGGCACTCGCGGAGGAGCGCGACCTGGTGCGCACGGTCGGCGGCGCGGCAGCGCTGACGCTGGAGAACGAGCGGCTGGCTGCCGAGCTGCGTGCGCGCATCGAGGACTTGCGCGCCTCCAGGGCACGCATCGTCAAGGCCGCCGACGAGGAGCGGCGGCGCCTGGAGCGCGACCTGCACGACGGCGCGCAGCAGCGACTGGTGGCGCTCGTGCTGAACCTGAAGATGGCGCGCGGGTCGGTGGACGAGGACCCCGACTCCGCGCGCGAGCTGATCGACGACGCGATCAGCGAACTTACCGAGGCGACCGCTGAGCTGCGTGAGCTGGCCCGCGGCATCCACCCCGCGATCCTGACCGACCGCGGCCTCGACGCGGCCGTCACCGCCCTCGCCGGCCGCGCGCCGGTTCCGGTGGAGCTGCGCGAGCTGCCGCAGGCGCGGCTTGCGCCCCCGGTCGAGTCGACGGCCTACTTCGTGGTGGCAGAGGCGCTCACGAACGTCGCCCGCTACGCGAACGCGAGCCACGCCGAGGTCGCGATCGGCCAGCAGAACGGAACGCTCGTCGTGGAGGTGCGCGACGACGGCGTCGGCGGAGCCGACCCGCAGCGCGGCTCCGGCCTGCGTGGGCTGACTGACCGCGTGGCGGCCGTCGACGGGCGCCTGGTCGTGAGGAGCGAGCCGGGCGCCGGTACCACTGTCCAGGCGGAGATCCCATGCGCGCGGTGATCGCCGAGGACTCGGTGCTCCTGCGCGAAGGCATCAGCCGCCTGCTGACCGAGGCAGGCATCGAGATCGTGGGCCAGGCCGGCGACGCCGATGAGCTGTTGCGCAAGACGCGCGCCCACAAGCCCGACGTGGTGATCACCGACATCAAGATGCCGCCCGGGCAGAGCGACGAGGGCCTGCGCGCGGCGCATGTGATCCGGGCCGAGCTGCCCGACATCGGCGTCCTGGTCCTCTCGCAGTACGTCGAGGAGGGCTACGCGATGGAGCTGCTGGGCGACAGCGCCGAGGGCATCGGCTACCTCCTGAAGGACCGCGTGGCCGACGTGGACCGCTTCGTGGAGGCCGTGCGCCGGGTGGCCGAGGGCGGGTCCGCGCTTGACCCTGAGGTCGTGTCGCACATGCTCGGCCGGCGCCGGCGCGAGGATCCGCTCGCGGACTTGACGCCCCGCGAGCGCGAGGTGCTCGAGTTGATGGCTGAGGGCCTGTCGAACAGCGCGATCGCGTCGCGGCTCGTCGTGACGGAGCGAGCGGTCGAGAAGCACGTGACGAACATCTTCGGAAAGCTCGGCTTCGCTTCGCAGCCCGACCATCACCGGCGGGTCCTCGCCGTCCTCACCTACGTGCGGGCGCTTGGCGCTTGACGCCGGCGTAGCGTGGGAGGAACATCTGCCCCCCGTCTCGAGAGGAGGTCTCGAGCATGTGCTACGAGCGGTACCTACGCCGCCGCCGGGAGGACGAAGAGAGCCGCGCGATCTGGCAGGACTTCGAGCGGACCACGCCGATCTCTGATCCGGAGCCCGACGAAGTCCAGGAGCCTGAGCGCTCCGAGCCCGATCCCGAAGAGCTCACCGCTTCCGAGCGTTAGCCGATTTCAGGACGCGGGCGGCGGCACGCCGTTGTCCGCGTTCTGAGCTCAGTCGGTCAGCCCGATGCGCCGGTCAAAGCCGGCCGGCGCGTGGATGTTGAGCATCCGCACCGGGTTCGGCGTGTCGTTGCGGAAGCCATGCTCCACGCCCGGCGGCACGAGCACGAAGGCGCCGGGCGGCGCGGCTGCCTCCTCGTCGCCGAAGAAGAACGTCAGCTCGCCTTCGAGGATGTAGAAGGCGTCGTCCTCGTCGGGGTGCACGTGCACCTCGAGCTCCCGCCCCGGAGCGATCTCGATGATCCCGAACGTGAAGCGCGGCGTGTCCACGGTTCGCGCGAGGAACTCGACGTTCCCGATGCGGTGACCCTTGCCGGGTGGAATGACGATCGGCTGCACGCGCGGGGATGTTTCCAGCTCAGGGGCCCGACGGCGTCGCCGATGTCGAGGTCGACGAATCCGGCGTCGTCGACGTCGACGTCGACGTGGACGTGGACGTCGACGTGTCGGTGCCCGTCGTCGGCGTGGTCGAGGTGCTCGTGTCGGTGGACGATCCGGACGGCGTCGTGGAGGTGGCCGTCGGCGACGTCGTCGTCTCGGTCGTGGACGTGCCCGTGCCCGAATCCGAACCGCTGCTGGGTGACGTGCTCGTCTGCGTCGGCGACGTGGTGGTTCCGGTCGAGGTAAGCGTGGATGACGAACTCGGCGACGAGGATGGCGGCGGGTTCGCGAGCAGGCCGCTGTGGTCAAGCTCTGTCTGGATCTCCTGCTGAACCTGCCCGACCT
Organism: Thermoleophilaceae bacterium; assembly: GCA_036269895.1. Classification (GTDB taxonomy): domain Bacteria; phylum Actinomycetota; class Thermoleophilia; order Solirubrobacterales; family Thermoleophilaceae; genus DATBDN01. The sequence goes on along the minus strand of DATBDN010000055.1, from coordinate 2,507 downwards.
CGTTCACGATCACGTCCGGCGAGCCGCCGAGGTCGGGCAGCGCGTTCAGCTGCGCCAGCTCCTGGTTGAGCCTCGTGAGCACTTCGTCGGATGGCTGTGACCTGAGCGTCACGACGATCTGGTCGGCGATTGCAACCGTCACGCACGCCAGGCAGTTCGCGTTGAGCGCGCCGGCGAAGTTGATGGGCGCGATCACGTGGCTCACGCCGACGACGAGGACGAGCTGGAACGACACCGCCACGGTCGTGCAGCGCGTGCAGCTCGCGAACGCGTAGGCGGTGTTCGCCTGGTCCACGGCGGCGCCGTCGTGCACGGTGACGAGCGAGTAGGCGACCGTGTACTTGATCCCGCCGTCCTTGGTGTTCACCGCCAGCGACTGGTTCTCGTGGGGCCCGGGCGCCGCCGGCAGCTGGAACGGGAATGCCGTCACGGGGACCGGAGAGGTCGACGCCGTGGAGCCCGATGACGGGGCAGGCGTCGTTGATCCCGGCGCGGGCGACGACGCCGTGGGAGCCGCGGTCAAGGTGCTCGATCCGCCCGGGTGCGACATGTGTGGCGCGTGGCGCGGGTCGGGAGCCGTCGGGCTGAGGATCACGACCGGCTTCTGGCCCTTGCCGCCCTTGATGACGAACAGCGCTGGATGCTTCTTCGTAGCGCCGCCCTGCGGGATCATTGCGATGGCAAGGTGCTTGCCAGGCGTTAGCTGAACAGCGGCGGCCTGCGGCGCGGGACGTGCGACCGCCTGCGGCGATGCGATCAGCTGCGTCATGCTCGCGAGCGTCCCGCCTTCGTTGCCGCGCACCGGCTGGTACTGGCCCGACGGCCACCATGCCCAAGCCAGCGCGGCCACGAGCGCGGCGGTGCCGATCGCCAGCACGCCATGGCGTACCGGGCGGCCGGTGCTCCACGCGCGCGCTCTGCTGCCATACGTGCGCACGATCTTCTGCGTCATCAGCACGGTCCCGAACACCGGCATCACGAGCGCGAACAGCCTCAAGAGCGACGCCAGCAGGTCGGCGATCTGGCCGTTCGCGAGCTGGTCGGGGATGCCCGTGGCGATGTGCTCACCGCTCCCCCACGCCGTGGCGACGAGCTTCGGGAAGAGCAGCACCGCCGTCAGCGACAGGCTGAGCAGCACGGGCACGACGATCAGGACCCAGGCGGTCACGAGCGCGCGGGCCTTCCCAGTGAGCGCGGACGGCTCGTGACGGCGGCCGGGCAGGAGACGGCGCAGCGTCGGGCCCATGTGCGAGTACAGGTCGGGCACGCCGGTGGCGTCCGAGAGGATGTGGTAGCCGTCGGAGCGAATGATCGGCGACAGCTGCTTGACCATCTGCAGCAGCTGCAGGCCGATCAACAGCAGCAGTGCGTCGAGGCGGAACGCGAGCCACGCGGCCATCGTCGCCACCGCGACGATGGCGTTGAAGTAGAGGCCGCCCAGGTCGACACGCAGGCGATCGCGCTTGGGCAAGCGGTAGGCGTCGGTGACGTCGGTGTAGAACGCCGGCCAGACCATGTAGAGACCCATGCCCATGCCGCCGGGCGTGGCTCCGCCGTAGCGGCACGCGGACGCATGCCCGAGCTCGTGGAAGCCGGCCGAGGCGACGGCGAGCCCGAACACGAGCAGGAGCAGCTCCGGCTTGTGGAAGGCCTGCGCCGTGGCCGACGCGATGCCCTTGTGGAAGAGGACGAACCAGGCCACGCCAAGGAATGCGGCGATGACCGCGCACGTGATGAAGGCGAGAAACAGCGGCGTAAACGGCGCCGTCAGCCGCTTCGTCACAGCCGGGTTGGTGACCAGCACCTTCCACCGCAGGGCGAGGAGCGGGTTGCGCTTCGGGGGCGCGTTGTGCTCGGAGCCGCCGAGCAGGCCCTGCTGGGCCAGCTTCTGGGCGAGAGCGTCGATGTGCTCGGGGTTGACGCTCCTGCCTAGTTGATCGGACATGCACGTCGCCAGCCCGTCGCGATCGCGCCGGCCGTCGATGCACTCGAGCAGCGCGTACATCAGCGGCCCGAGCTGGACCATCTGCCCGTCGCTGCGACGAACGAGCGCGGCGCCCTCCTTGTAGCCCGAGCCGTGGACCTCGCCGAGCAGCTCCAGCCCCTCCGCTCGGGCGAGCGGAGCGGGGCTGGTGGTCTCGGCCGACGTGACGGGAGGCCCGGCAACTGCGGTCATGCGGCCGCGCCTCCCCGCCCGTCAGGCGTCCTATTGCTGTGAGACGTCGGCGTCCTGCTCGGCAGTGGCGTTGGCAGAGACGTCGTCGAGGTGCTGGTTGATGTTGACCTCCTGCGGAGCGAGCGCCTCGGCGGTCGAGCCCTCCGAGCCGACGTTCGCCGACACGGCGGCGTCGATCGGGGCAGCGACGTTGCCGTTCGCTGCGACTGCGCCATCGATCGGGGCCGTCAGGTTCGCGTTCGCGTCGATGTTGACGTTCGCATCGAGCAGGCTGCCGCCGTTCAGGAGCGAATCGACGCCCCCGGTCACGTCCCCGGCAGCGCCACCGGCC
>DATBDN010000054.1:0-10214 GCA_036269895.1 Thermoleophilaceae bacterium | reverse complement strand
TCCGCCGCCTCCGCCGCCTCCGCCGCCTCCGCCTGCTCCGGCTGCCGCGCTCCCGCCACAGCCCGCAGCCACGAGACCGGCAAGAGCGAGTAGCGACACGATCGCCGCCCCCGGTTTGCTTCGATTCCGCCACCGCGGTTGTCTTCTGCTCGTCTGGTTGTCGGTGGTCATGAGTTGGTCCTTTCGTTTGGGGACTGGTGTCCGACGCCTGTGCTCGACCGCCAGCGGAAATCTGCGTCCTCGCCGGAGGCAGCACGAAGCACCGGCCGCCGAACGCCGTGAGGCGCCCGCGGTTCGTGTCGCCGGGCTTTCTTGTCATGCGCGAACCGCGATAGAGCGGTCGGTTATGTGCCAGTCAATGGTCCCTGCCGCGCTCGCGTTTGTCGTCGGCCTGAGGGCGACTCTTTCCGCTAGTGCGTCGGCGGTCGGAGGACTCGCGGCGTACGTCCACTGCCGTAGAAGCCAGCCCACCCTCGGCAGCCGTGGCGACTGGGCTGTCGCGTCGTAGAGCCGGCGGTTACGCTCACCGCCGTACGGGAAAGAGTCGCCTCCCGGCCGACGACAATCCCGTGCCCGGCGTCGAACATGCAGGGCGTGCCAATGCTCGATTGCCCTCATTGCTCCGTCCGGCAGTACGCCGCCCCGTCCCATGTGGGTCAGCCCCGCTGTGTCGCGTGTGACGGCCCGCTCGGCCGCCCCAAGGCGGCGTCGGCCGCCCGGCGCGACGACAGGATCCGCTCGCTCGGGCCACCTGCAACGACGACGGGGCAGTCACGGTGAGCTGGCTTTCCAAACAGCGCTCTGCCCTCGCGGACGAGTTCGACGAGAGCTATGTGGACTGGCGGGAGGCGTGCGAGGACGTTCGTGCGGCGTACGGGCGCTGGTTGGAGTGCCCAGCGCAACAACGCGGTCTGCGTTTCGCGACCTATCGCGCGGCGCTCGAGCGGGAGGAGTCCGCGGCCAGCATCTACTGTGACTGGGCAGAGCGCATACGCGCTCTCGCCCGCTGACGATGGTGTCCCTGCGGCACCTCGTTCGGGCGTTCAGTCACCTCGTCGGCTGGGTCGACTACCAGGTCGCCGGGAAAACCGAGCCCTCGATGTGTCCCGCACGGCTGAGCTTCTACTCATCGTCCGCGCCGGCCGCGCCAAGGAAGGACGCGGCCTGAGCCATATTGGCCCGAAGCCACGTCGGGAAGCACCCCCCGCGGTAACGGAATAGTCGCCGCCCGGACGACGACAGCGGGCGACGTAAGCGCGTTGCACCCGGCGCGCCGGCATCGAGTGGGCGACTCAGCCGTATTGGCGCCAGGAGAGGGCGGTTCGCAGCCTGAGGGCCTCCTCGAGCGCGGCGGCCACGAGCGCATGCTGGTAGTCGGCCTGCTCGGACTCGAGGTCTGCCATGTACGCACGGTTGTAGACGAGGCCTGAGGACTCGGCCTCGAGCCGCTCGAGTTGGAGCGCACACAGGTGATGGCGGATCTCTGCGGCTGACATCAGCTCAACGGTCCTCCATCGCATCCTCCTTGTCGTCGGCCTCCGGGCGGTTGTTTCGGGACCGCCGTCGGGAGTAGTCCGGAGGCGCGGCTGCCGCGCCGGTCCCATGTCAAAGAGTCACCGCGCGGCCGACGACAAACACGACCGCGCCGAGGACCCTGAATGGACTCGAACCCGACCTGTTAGGAGCGCAATGATTTCCAGGAAACCCTTTACCTTGCTGGGCTCGGCGGCGGTCCCTCTCGCTGCCCTCGCCGTAGCCGGCTGCGGTGGCGGCGGCGGCAATGCCAGTGCCGCCCCGGCACAACCGAAGACCGCGTCGAATGCCAAGATCGCGGTCCGACACGTCCCGACCGTGCGCGTCGCCACGACGCGTCTGGGAAAGATCCTCGTCGACTCGCGGGGCCGCACGCTCTACCTGTTCACGAAGGATGCAGGGACGAAGAGCGCGTGCGCTGGCATGTGCGCGACGGCTTGGCCGCCGCTGCGAGCCAGCAAGCCGACTGCCGGCAGCGGAGCGAAGGCCTCGCTGGTGCGGACGACCGCCGGCTCGCAGGTCACCTACAACGGCCACCCGCTCTACGGCTTCATCAAGGACACGAAGTCGGGCGAGACGAACGGCGAAGGCGTGATTGCGTTCGGCGGCCATTGGTTCGCGGTCTCTCCGGCGGGGAAGCAGGTTTCCACCCATCCGGCGAAGTCGCGGAGCAACTCATCGCCCGCGCCCGCTCCGACACCGGCCGCTCCGCAGCCGGCTCCGAAGTCAGCGCCGGCTCCAAAGCAGCCCTCTCCGGCCAACAGCGGCATCCCGCAGAACAACGGTGGTGACGGCGACGCCGACAACAACGGCGGCCCGAGCGACGGCGACGGCGGGATCTGAGATCAGGACGATGACCAAGCGACGGACGCGGATCGCCGCGGCAGTGGTTTCCCTCGCCCTGCTGGCCGTCGCGGTCGTGGCCACGGGCGGCAGCGGCGAGAGCCGCGGCCGCCCGTCCTCGCCGTTCGCCTGGCTGCACGCGTCATCGCCGCCGGCGAGCTGGACGATCGCTCGCACTGCGGGCGGGGCGACGTTCTCATACCCACCTGGATGGACCCCGATCAAGACCGACCCCGGTACCGCGTCTGTCGCGCTGCTCGCCAGGGGCGGCCGGATCGACGGCTTCCTGAATGCGACGCCCAAGCAGGGCGCCGAGACCCTCGCCAACTGGAGTCACTTCCGGCCGCAGCACAACAGCGACGAAGGAGACCGCCACGAGCGAATCGTTGCCTCCACCACGGATGCTCGCTTTCGCGCAGCGCACGGCTCGTGCGTGATCGACACATACACCACCTCCAAGGCGGCCTACCGCGAGATCGCATGCCTCGTGGTGGGCACGCGGTCGACCGCGGTGATGGTCGCCGCCGCGCCGGAAGCCCTCTGGGGCCGGGTGGCGCCGACGTTGGAACGCGCGATGTCGAGCTTCGTGCCCTGAGCGATGCGCGCGCTCGGTCTCGTCTCGAGAACGCCATGTCATCGGATCTAAGGAGCGCTCTATGACCATCGATTCAGCGACCACGCCTTCAGCTGCCGGCGGTCGGGTAACCCCGCGCCGGTCGACCATCGCCCGCGCGACGCTCTACCTCGGTGCAGTGGCCGTCTTGGCGACGGGAGTGACCCACATACAGCAGTACTACGTCGACGACTACTCCACGGTGCCAACGATCGGGACGCTCTTCTTCCTCAACTTCGTGTCGGCTGTAGTCATTGCCGCCGGGCTGATCGCACCACTCAGGCGCCTCGCCGGGCGCCATGCGGATGCGATCCGCGCCCTCTTCGCCGTCGGCGGGATCGGGCTCGGTGCCCTCTCGCTCGCCGCGTTATTCATTTCAGAGTCGTCCGGCCTCTTCGGCTTTGTGGAGCACGGCTACCGCACGCCGATCGCGCTGGCGATCGGCGCGGAAGCCGCGGCCGTCGTCTTGCTCGGCATCTTCCTGGCGGCGACAGCCAACCGGCGTACTCGAAGCTCGAATTCGACCTAGGAGAACTTCCTACGGGCCTCAGGAACTGGTCGGTTATCGGCCGCGCGACGGAAGGTCGTGACCTGGCTTGGCTCGTTGACCGGACAAGCCGCTTTACATGGCGGCGGTAGCGTTCACCGCCTTCGGCGTGCACTGGTGGGCGACTCCGCGCCCGTGGCTTGCGATCAGCAGGTCCGTTCAGGCTAACTCTGAGCGGGCTCGCCGCTGGCATGCGGCGCTGCGGCCGCCTGCTCAGGTTCAGCACCCTGCGCATCGGGGATGCGGCGCGTGCCGGCCGAGCCGTTCGTGGAGGCTGATGCCTCGCGGCTCAGGAAGGCGCCGATTTCCCCGATCGTGCTCATCAGCGGCGCCGGGAACATGATGGTGGAGTTCTTGTCGACTCCGATCTCGACCATCGTCTGCAGGTTGCGCAGCTGGAGCGCGAGCGGGTGGTCCATCATGATGTCGGAGGCGCGTCCCAGCTCCCCGGCGGCGAGCGATTCGCCCTCGGCGGCGATTATCTTGGCGCGCTTCTCGCGCTCGGCCTCGGCCTGGCGGGCCATGGCGCGCTGCATGGTGTCGGGCAGCAGGATGTCCTTGAGCTCGACCACCGTGACCTTGACGCCCCACTCCTCGGTCTGGACGTCAAGGATCTCGCGGATGTTCTCGTTGATCTTGTCCGTCTCCGAGAGTGTCTCGTCCAGGGTGTGGCGACCCACGACGGCCCGCAGGGTGGTCTGGGCGATCTGGCTGATCGCCGTCGACACGTTCTCGATCGCCACGATCGAGCGCACTGCGTCCTCGACGCGGTAGTAGGCGACCGCGGACACCCCGACGCTGACGTTGTCGCGGGTGATGATTCCCTGCGATTCGATGGGCATCGTGACGATTCGCAGCGACACCCGGCGCACGCGGTCGACCAACGGGATGACAAAGATCACCCCGGGCCCGCGCGGACCCTCCTTCACGCGACCGAGCCGGAACTGGACGCCCCGTTCGTACTGCTTCATTACGTAGAAACCGATCATGTCGACCTTTCAGTAGTGCGGCGTTCCAAGACGCTCGCAACGAGGATGCTGAGCTCGAACAGGACGAGCATCGGGATCAGCTCGAGTCCCGTGGTCACGGGGTCCGTGCCCGGCAACAGCAGGGCGAGCGCGACGATCGCGACGATCGCGTGACGCCGGTGTTCGCGTAGCTGGCGCGTGCTGAGGATGCCCATGCGGTTGAGCCCGATCACGGCGAGGGGTATTTGGAACAGCACGCCGGTCGCGAGCATCGTGAGCAAGACGAAGTGGTAGTAGCTGCGCGCCTGGACCAGAGCGTCGAATGAGCTGGCGTTGAAGTTCTGCAGGAAGCCGACCGCACCCGGCAACACCACGAAATATCCGAACGCGAGCCCCGCGGCGAACAGCAGTGGTGCGACCGCGAGCATCGGCGTCGCGACGCGGCGCTCGCGCGGGCTGAACGCGGGAATCACGAACGCGTACAGCTGGAACAGAAGTACGGGCAGCGCGAGCAGCAACGCGGAATACGCGGACACGGTGATGGTTTGGCTGAACGGCTCGCCGAGCCCGAGCGTCACGGGCTGGCGTCCTGCCGGCTGGCTCGGAGTGGCGGCCACGACACCGGCGTCGGCTTGGGCCGCCAGCGCGAGGGCTCGGCGCGCGCCTGGTGGCTGCCCGGTGGAGGCGCGAGCCAGCTGCTCAAAGGCGGCGCGCTGCCGGCTCATGGCCGCGCGCAGGGCCGCTTCCGTACGAACGCTCTGCGCGAGCGGGCCGCGTGAAGGTTCGCCCTTGCTGGTCGTGGCATTCGCAAGGGGGTGGTTGAGCACGCGCAGCACTGCGTGGCTGTGCCAGAAGGTAAAACCGAAGGTGACCGCCAGGGTCACGGCGCTCACGATCAATCGCATGCGCAGCTCGTCCATGTGCTCGAGGACGGGGATGCGCGCTTCGTGGCTGATGGCCCTGGCGATCATGAGTTAGCCCCTCGGCCCCGCCTCCCGGACGGGGCCAGGTCACTGGATGGGCGGCGTCCGGTCGCGCTGAACCGGCGTCTCTTCGTGCACCGTCGCGGCGGCTTCAGGGAGTGGCGGCTGCGCTTCGTGGCTGACCGAGTCCTTGAACTCTCTGAGTCCTTGCCCTAGTGCTCGGCCCGCGTCGGGTAGCCGCTTGGGCCCGAAGAGGACGAGCACGACCGCCAGCAGCATGATCAGGTGGGTGGGTTGGAGGAGTCCGGTGAGCATGAGTTTGCGTCCTTGATGGAAGTGACGGATCCGCTAGGCGTGGCGCTGAGCGGCGTCCGCCGCCCGTGCCAGCTCCATGAGCGTCCTGAAGAACCGTGTTGACTGACCCTTGAACAGCTGGTCATCGGTCAGGGCGTTGACGGCGGCGATCGCTCCGGCGTTCTTGTCGAGCGTCGGCCGGATCACCGAGACATCGGGCAAGCCCTTGCGAAGGAACTCGGCCGGCTCGGGAAAGATCAGGTTCGTCTGAGTCGCCTCACTGCCGCTGGCGTTGAGGTCGGGGAACGACACGTGCGTCTCGGGATCGACAACGCCTGCAAGTGGCTGAGCCACGGCATTTCCCGCCTTGTCGTGCCAGACCGAGAAATGGTTGACCTCGACGCCGCCGATGCTCACGACGATTCGCAGCACCTCCTCGCTCGAGGCCTTGAGAGCCATCGTGCTGTAGAGGCTCGCACCGCCCTGCTCGATGAAAGCGAAGTGGAACCCCGCGGTATTGGCGATCGCCTGCATGCGATTCTGCTGATCGCCGACGGGGGGCACCGGCGCGTCCTGGTTTGGGGGCGTGTCCGCGTCCGTGATCGGGATCGCCGGCTGCTTGCGGATCGTGACGGCCTGCGGGAACTTCGCCCCCAGGTCCGGATTGCGGCTGCTGCGGTAGCGCGTGTACCAGCTCGTGTCGACGTCGAGGTCCTGCAGGTTCGTCAGTCGCCCAATCTGCCTGGCGCCGGTCGCCTTGCTGCTGGGCAGCGTGCGAAATGCATCGAGGTTGACGGGCTTGGCGCCGACCGACCTGAGGTACGCGTTGAGGAACCGTACGTGGCTGTTCTCGTCGTCGGTGTTGTCGGAGATGTATTGCGGCATGTCGCCGTCGAGGTTCTCGAGCGCCGCGATGTAGGCGCCGTTGCCGCCGTTGACGCCGCCGAGCTCGTTGTACTGCGTCCACAGATCGGCTTCGATGATCTCGGCGGCGGCCAGGAAGCGCAGAATGGCGACGTCGCCCGCGGTGAGCCTGCTGGAGCGGGCCAGGGCTTCGCCGGTGAACAGCGCGCTGCCCGGCAGCGCTGCAGCGCCCGCGAGACCGACGCCCTTCAAGAACGACCGTCGCCCGACGACGCGCTGCCAGAGTGTGCGCATGTCGTCTGCGAATGCGTCGGAAGCGTCAGTGTCGGGGGGAACGGTCTTGGAGTTCGTGTCGTGCGGCATTGGGGATCCTTTCGTCGGGGCATCGAGGGTTGATCGATGTCCTGAGGTTCGCCGCTGACTCCGCAGTCGTCGTCGCCTCGGAAGAGGCTCTTTCGGCCACGTTGCCCGGAGTACGGCACGCGGCGCGATACGTCTGCCGGCGTAGACGCGCGCTCGCTAGCGTCGGGCCGGAACGCCGAACTGCGGCAACAGCGTAGGGTCGAGAAACGCGTCGATCCCGGACGGCTCGACGCAGAAGGCGCTCAGGGCGTAGTGGCGCGGAGGGCGTCGCGCCAGGCGGTGCCGTGCTCCGGCCGTGCGTCGGCGATAGCGCCGCGTGCGGCCCCGAGCGGGAGGTCGGCGGTGTAAACCGGTGTACCGGGCTGCTGGCGCCACGAGTCCGCCAGGTTGCCCGCGTCGAACGCCTCGAACCCCAAGGCGTCGACCAGATCGATGACCCGCTGCTTGGCCTCCTCGTCGTCGCCGGCGACCGGCGCAGCGATTCGGTCTGCCGCCCCACATGGGCGGGCGTGCTCCTGCAGGCTGCGGGCGGTGATCGTGTTAAGCGCCTTGACGACGGGCCGGCCGAGCGTGCAGATGCTCATGCATGGCCTCTCCATTCGATTCGTCGGCCCCACGGTCCCGCTCGTCTTCGCGCCTGTCGTCGGTTGGCGGGCGACACTTGCGGATACTCCGCGCGCGGTCGACCGAGTTCGGACTACGCCGAGCCACGTACGCGAAAGAGTCGCCGCGCGCGCGACGACAAGTGGCGAGCGCGCATCGAAGATTCCGTGCGTGCCGATCGTCGAATGTCCAAGTTGCGGAGTGCGGCAGTACGCGGCGGCGTCTTACGTGGAAACGCCGCGGTGCATCGACTGCGGGACGCCGCTCGGCAACGTGACGGTTGCCTGGAAGCGACGCTCAGTGTCCGGGCGCAACGGCCGTTGGCGCAGCGCGGCCACGCAGACGAACGGGAGATCCGTATGACGCCCCACGATGACGACTCAGCGCTAGTCGAGGCGTTCCTCGACAGCTACGTCTGGTGGCGAGAGGCCTGTGACGATGTCTGGAGTGCCTATTCCGCATGGGCGGACTGCGCATCGGGCGAGGCCGCCGTCCGATTCGCCGCCTACGAGTCTGCACTCGACCGCGAGGAGACCACAGCGGTCATTCACCACGAGCGGGCGCGGCGGCTGAGCGCGCTCGCGCGCGAGCACCTGCGAAGGCCGAAAGCGGATTTGGCTCACCGCGGGTGATACGCCAAGTCGGGTCAACGGCCCGATCCGCCGCCGTGGCTCGACAGGGCAGGCCCGAGCTGGTTGCGGGAGGTGATGTCGAGCTTGCCGAAGACCTTGTGCAGGTGGTACTGGACCGTGCGCGGGCTGATGAACAGTCGAGCGCCGATCTCTTGGTTCGAGAGGCCGTCGCCGGCGAGGCGCGCGATCTGGGCCTCCTGGGCCGTCAGGTCGCCGAGGGTCTCGACCGTACGCTTGCGAGCGCTCTCGCCGGTGGCCACCAGCTCGCGCCGTGCGCGCTCGGCGAACGCTTCCATACCGAACTGGCTGAACAGATCGTGGGCCGTGCGCAGCTGCTCGCGCGCATCGAGCCGGCGCCGCTTTCGTCGCAGCCATTCGCCGGAGAGGAGGTGGGTGCGAGCGAGCTCCACCCGGACCCGGGTGCGAGCCAGCCGCTCAAGTGCCTCACGGTAGAGACGCTCGGCGGCTTCGTCGGCGCTTAGCAGCGCACGCGAGCGGGCCTCGACGCCGAGCGTCCAGTCCGTGCCACTGATGCTTGTCATGTCCGAGAGCCGGCGCAGGCCGTCGGCGGCGAGATCGGGCTTCTCGCTCCGTGCCGCCGCCTCGATCAGCTCGACCAGCCCCCACGTGAAGAACGCCAAATCCCGGTACTCGGTGGCCTGCCGGGCGGCGGCCAACGCGTCGTCGTACCGGGCGAGGCCGTTGTAGAGCACCGCGGTCGCGTACCTGCCGACGCCGATCGTCCTGCCCTCGCCGCGGGCGGTGGCGTCCCGGTCGCCGGCCGCGGTCAACCGCAACGTTTCCTCCTGCTGGCCGCGCCAGCCGGCGAGGATGAGACGGGCATATGGCACGTACGCGTTTGTGATCGCGTCGCTGAGCGCGCGCGCCTCTTCGCTCATCGTCTCCGCCGCGGCGAACTGGCCGGCGAACAGATGGATGCCTGCCTGCAGGTTGAGCGCGAGTGGCAGCACGGTAAGCGCGCCGGCGTCGCGGGCGAGCTGGACCTGTCGGGCGGAAAGCACGAACCAGCTCTCGTCGTCCCAGAGATCCATGGCGGTGCGGCATGCGAGCCATAGCCAGCGAATGCCATCCTCGGTGGAGAGTTCGTGGCTGCGGAACGCGCGCAGTGCCCGCTTCAACATCGGCGTAGCAGCGGCGTATCCCTCCGTGTGCAGCACTGCCAGCCCATCGAGGAGTAGATCGGGTGCTCGCGGCGGGTCCGGGGCCGGGGGCAGGGCGCGCGCTGCCTTGGCAACTTCCAACACACCGTCGCGGCTGCCCAGGCGACCGGCGTGCATCGCCGCGGACAAAGCCTCCAGGTAGGTGTTGCGCGCCAGCCCGAAGTCGAGCGGCTCGAGCCGCTTGGCGGCGCTGAGCAGCAGCGGCGGAGCCTCGCTGCCGCGCGTGACGGCAAACGCGATCTGACCGCGCAGCACGTCCACCTGGGCGCGCTGGAGCTCGTCCAGCGGTCCCGACTCTGCGATGCCGACCAGTCCTAGTGCCGCGTCGAACGCGCCGGCTTGGTGCCTGGCCTGCGCCGCCGACAGCGCCAGCCCCGCCCGGCGCGCCGGCTCGGGTGTCAGCTCGGTCGCTCGCTCCAGGAAGGCGGCCGCCGCCGCCAAGCCGCCGCGCGCCTGCGCACGCTCAGCCGAGCGCTCCAGCTCCGCGGCGACGTCCTCGTCGAGCCCCGGCGTCGCGTGCGCGTGATGCCACGCGCGGCGATCGGGATCGACGTCGGGATCGGTCGCGTCCGCCAGCGCGCGGTGCGCGGTCTGGCGCTCCGCCAGCGATGCCGCGCGATAGACCGCGGAGCGAACCAGCGGATGGCGAAACCGCACGCGAGCGCCGAGCTCGAGCAGGCCGGCGGCACTCGCGGGCGCTGCCGCCTCGGGGTTGATGCCAAGCAGCTCGGCCGCACGCCACATCAACACCGGCTCGCCGATCGGCTCGGCCGCAGCGACCAGCAACAGCCGCCGGGTCTCCGCCGGGAGAGCCTCGAGCCGCCGCCGGAAGCTCTCCTCGATGCGCCCC
>DATBDN010000053.1:0-11108 GCA_036269895.1 Thermoleophilaceae bacterium | reverse complement strand
GGAGCCGTCGCTGCTGCTGCTCGACGAGCCGGTGGCCGGCATGAACGCTGACGAGTCGGCCCAGATGGCGCGGACGATCGTGCAGGTGCGCGAAGCGCTCGGCATCTCGATCGTGCTCGTCGAGCACGACATGCCGTTCGTGATGGGCCTCGCCGACCGGGTGACCGTCCTGGACTTCGGCAAGGCGATCGCCGACGGGACGCCGCACGAGGTCCAGCACGATCCGAGAGTGCTGGAGGCGTACCTGGGCTACGCGGGCGCATCGCAGGAGGAGAAACAGCAATGAGCCAGTTCTTCGAGCTTCTGATCAGCGGCCTCATGCTCGGCTGCATCTACGGGCTGCTCGCCATGGGCTTCGTGATCGTCTTCAAAGCGACGAACGTCGTGAACTTCGCGCACGCGTCGGTGGTGATGCTCGGCGCATTCCTGGTGGCCAAGTGGCACGACTCGCTCGGCTTCTTCGGCGCCATCGGCGCAGCGGCGGTGGTGTGCGCCGTCGTGGCCGCCGCGCTCGACCAGGTGTTTGTCCGGCCACTGCGCAAGCGCGTCCGCGGCGTCGATGCCCTGGCGATCATGACGATCGCCCTGAACATCCTGCTCGGCACGGAACTGGTGCGGGCGGTCGGCAACGACCTGCTGCCTTCAGGCGCCCCATGGGGAGCGGACACGACGACCATCTTCGGCGCCGATATTCCGCAGGCACGCATTGCTGCCGCGATCGTCGCGCTCGCACTGCTGGGCGTCTTCTACCTCGTGTTCACGCGCTCGAACTGGGGCATAGCGATGCGATCGGCCGCGGCGGACCCCGAGGCGGCCGCGCTGATGGGCATACGCCTCGGACGCGTCGGGGCGAGCGCATGGGCGGTCGCCGGGGCGTTGGCAGCCATCGGCGGCGCGTTCTTCGTCAGCTTCCCGGCCGGCGGCGTCTCCAACGTGACCGGACTGCTCGCGCTCAGCGCGATCCCGGTCGCGGTGCTCGGGGGGCTGGACTCGACTGCCGGGGCCGTCGTCGGCGGGCTGCTGATCGGCGTCGCCCAGACGATGGCGGCCGGCTACCAGGACCAGCTCTCGTTCCTTGGCCGGGGGCTGTCGAACGTCATCCCCTACGTGGTGCTGTTCGTGATCCTGCTGTGGCGGCCCTCGGGGCTGTTCGGGACGCGGGAGCTGAGTCGTGTCTAAGAAGGCGGCGATCGGCTGGATCGCGCTGGCTGCCTTCCTGCTGTGGCTGCCGCAGTATGCCGAGGCCTTCTGGCTCCAGACCGGGCTGTTCACCATGAGCGCTGCGATCGGGGCGATCGGGCTGACGCTGCTCGTCGGTGTCACCGGCCAGCTCTCGCTTGCGCAAGCGTTCTTCATCGGGATCGGTGCCTACGGCTACTGCTTCCTCGCCGGCCCCGGCCATGGGCCCGGGGTGCCGGTCAGCGCCCCGGACGGTCTCGGCTGGCCGCCCGTGCTGGCCGCAATCGGAGCGATCCTGCTGGCGGGTCTCGCGGGCGCCGCGTTCAGCCCGATTGCAGCGCGGCTCAAGGGGATCTACCTCGGCCTGGCGTCGATCGGCCTGGTGTTCATCGGCCAGCACGTCCTGCAGAACGCGACCGGCGTCACCGGTGGCTTCAACGGTCGCGACGCAACGCCGTTCAGCCTGTTTGGCTTCCAGTTCGCCAACGACCACCCCGCCAACTTCAACGTCTTCGGCGTCCCGTACGGGCAGCTCGAGCGGCTTTGGTACCTCGGGCTCGTGCTCGTCGCGGCGTCGGCTTGGTACGCGCGCAACCTGCTGCGCAACCGCCCTGGGCGGGCACTCGAGGCAATCCGCGACAGCGAGGTCGCCGCCGCCGCCATGGGCGTCAACGTCCCGCTCTATCGCGGCGCTGCGTTCATGCTCAGCTCGATGTACGCGGGGTTGGCCGGGGTGTTCCTGGCGCTGGCCTTCAGCCGCATCGTGCCCGACAGCTTCAACTTCCTGTACTCGCTCGACTTTCTCGTAATGATCGTTCTCGGCGGGCTCGGGTCCGTCGGCGGAGCGGTGGCCGGCGCGGTCGTCGTGACGGTCCTCCCGCAGCTGTTGTCTCACTACGCGGGCAGCCTGCCGCTGGTCGCAGCCCCGGGCGGCAACGGGCTGCAGGCCGAGGACGCTGCCCGCTTTCTGTACGGCGCCGCAGTGGTAGCGGTGCTGATCTTCGCCTCGGATGGCCTCGCGGGTATCACCCGCCGGTTCCGGGGCCGCCAAACCACTCCGAAGGAGAGCACGTGATGAGTCGTTCCCTGCGCGTCCTGGCCGCGAGCCTTGTCCTAGCGTTGTCGCTGTCCGCGTGCGGCAGCAAGGGCTCGAGCAGTACGAGCTCCGGTGGTGGGTCCTCGGGCTCGATCAAGACCGGTCCGGGAATCACCGACAAGACGATCACGCTGGGCGTCCTCACCGACCTCTCGGGCGTCTTCGCCCCACTCGCCGGGCCGCTGACGAAGGCCAACCAGATGTTCTGGAACGACCAGAACGCCAAAGGCGGCGTGTGCAACCGGAAGGTCAACCTGATCATCAAGGACCACGGCTACGACCCGCAGAAGGCGGTCGTCCAGTATCGCGACATGTCACCGAAGATCGCCGGCCTCCAGCAGCTGCTGGGATCGCCGATCACGGCGGCGCTGCTGCCGACGCTCAAGCAGGATTCGATGATCTCGCTGCTGTCGGCGTGGCCTCCGTCGCTGCTGTCCAACGACTTCATCATCGAGGTCGGCGCGCCGTACGACATCGAGCAGATCAACGCGCTCGACTACCTGAAGTCCAAGGGCATGATCAAGTCGGGCGACAAGATCGGCCACGTGTACTTCGAGGGCGAGTACGGGGAGGGCGGCCTGGCCGGCACGAAGTACTTCGCGTCGAAGAACGGGATGACCGTCGTCCAGCAGAAGATCCAGGCCACCGACGAGGACATGTCGGGGCAGGTCGCGGCACTCAAGCGCGCGGGCGTGAAGGTGATCGCAGTCACGACCGGGCCGAAGCAGCTGGCCTCGATCGCCGGCATCGCGGCGTCGCAGGGCCTGAACGTCCCGATCGTCGGCAACAACCCGACCTTCGATCCCGCAGTGATGTCGTCGCCCGCCGCCAAGGCGCTCGCGGCGAACGCGTACATCTCGGCCTCGATCTCGGCCTGGACGCTCAACAAGCCCCAGGTCAAGAAGGTCGGCGACGACTTCGTCGCCAAGTACGGCAAGAAGGACGCGAAGGCTTCCGTGCAGTTCGGGTACGCCCAGGCGCAGGTGATGTACGAGGCCCTCAAGAAGGCCTGCGCCGACAAGGACCTCTCACGGGCCGGCATCGTCAAGGCGGCACACCAGCTGTCGGGCGTCGACACCGGCGGCCTGATCGCCGCACCGCTGAACTACACGAAGGTCGGCGAGCCGTCGACGCGCACCGTCTACCTCGCGCGTCCCGCGAACGTCATCGGCGGCCTGAAGCAGCTGCCGGGCACCTTCGAGTCCGACCTGGCAAAGAACTATCAGGTAGGGGGCGGCCAGTAGCGGGCGGCCCTCCCGCACTTACATGAGCGTCGCACTCGTGACCGGCGCCGCGAGCGGCATCGGCCTGGCGATCGCCGAGCGCCTCCGCGCCGACGGCTGGGAAGTGCTCGGCGTCGATCTGTCTGGCGCGGACTTCGATGCGGACCTGACGACGCGGGACGGGAATGCCGGGGCCGTGGCGGAGGCCGTCGACCGCTACGGCGGGCTGGACGCAGTCGTCGCCAACGCCGGCGTCCAGCACGTCGCGCCGATCGCCGAGTTCCCGGAGGAGCGCTGGGACGCGATGCTCGCACTGCTGCTGACGTCGCCGTTCCTGCTCGCGAAGTACGCCTGGCCGCACCTGATCGAATCGGGACGCGGCCGCTTCCTGGCTGTCGCGTCCGTGCATGGCCTCGTCGCCTCGCCGTTCAAGAGCGCCTACGTGGCGGCCAAGCACGGCGTGATCGGCCTCGTGCGGACGCTCGCGCTCGAAGGGGCGGAGCACGGCATCTCGGCCACGGCGCTCTGCCCGGCATACGTGCGGACGCCGCTCGTCGAGCGCCAGATCGCCGACCAGGCACGCGCGCACGGAATCTCCGAGGACGAGGTCCTCGAACAGGTCATCCTCGAGCCGCACGCGGTCAAACGCTTGATCGAGCCCGCTGAGGTGGCCGCCACCGCCGAACTGCTGCTGGCGCCCGAGGGCGCCGCGTTCACAGGCGCCCCGGTTGTCATGGACCAGGGCTGGACCGCTCGCTGACGTCGTCGCGCGCGATCGCCGCGGCGCCTGGTTAGGGTCGAGTGAGCACGGGAACCGCAACTGTGTGGAAGCAACGGCGGCTCGGTGGGTTGCGATTTTGGCGGTCGTCCTGTGTGCGGCCACGGCTGCGCCGGCCTCGGCCGGGACCGGTCACGGCCGCCCTCAGCTTCTGGATCTAGGCCCGTCGGGCCTGCTGGAGAGCCGGACGGTGCAGGCGATCGAGCCGGGCGTCACGCTGACCCGGATCACTCGAGGCGCTCCGGACCCGGCCGCCGTCTGGGTAGTCGAGATGAACATCCCAGCAGGCGCAGCCAGCCCCGATCCCGACGCACCGCCGCGCTCGATCCAGGACCAGTCGAGCGCCGAGGCCTTCGCAGCCCGTCTGACCGACGCAGGCTTCCCCGCTGAGGCGCAGAGCGTCGAGCAGCCGAACACGGCTGATGTCCCGGCCGGCGTGCTCGGGTATCGCGTGCGGCTGCGCGCCACGTTCCCAACCCAGGAAGCGGCCTCGGCCGAGGCCGCTCGGCTGTCCGCGGCCGGCTTCTCCGGTCGAGCGTGGTACTCCGGCTGGGACGACGACTCGACCGCTCGCGGCCCATGGACGGTCGATGTCGTCACGGTCGACCCGCGCCGATTCCGCGGCACGCTGGGCGGCACCTTCGGCCCGACGATCGAAGACCGAGAGACTCCCACGCAACTCGCCGCCCTGGACCACGCGAACGTCGCTCTGAACGGTGGTTTCTTCGTGTTCGACGCCGCGGCTGGAGCCGAGGGCGACCCCGCAGGTGCGGGCGTCTACGGGGGCCGCCTGGAGTCCGAGACGGTCGGGCACCGGCCGGTGCTGGTTCTCCACGACCGCGGTCGCCACACCGACATCGTGCGCCCCTCGTGGCGCGGCTCGGTCCGACTGCCTGGTGGGACGAGGGTGCTCGACGGACTCAACCGCGTTCCCGGCCTCATCCGCAATTGCGGCGGAACGCTCGACGACCTTCCTACATGGCGGCCGCTGCAAGACGTGACGTGCACTGACGACGCCGAGCTGGTCATGTTCACGCCTGCTTTCGGCCCCACCACGCCCTCCGGTGCGGGTGCCGAGGCGATCCTCGACCGCTCCGGACGCGTGGTCGCGGTCCACGACAGCCGCGGAACGGCGCTCAGCGCCGGCCAGCGCTCGCTCCAGGCCACCGGCGATCTCGCCAGGCCGGTCGCCGCACTCCACGCCGGCGAGCGCGTCCGCGTGAACCCCGTGCTGCGCTCTGACGGCAGCCCACTGACGCGTCCTGGCACGACGGTCATCAACGGTGGGCCGCTGCTCCTGAAGGATGGCGCGGTTCACATCACGCAGGCTCAGGACGGCATGCACCAGGTCACGAATCCGAGTTTCGACTACGGCTGGTTCCTGCAGCGCAATCCGCGAACCTTCGCCGGGTTCGATGCGCAAGGACGAACCCTGTTGGTGACGGTGGACGGTCGCCAGGTCGACCAACTCGGGCTGTCCATCCCCGAGACCGCCTCTGTCGCGAGGTCGCTCGGCATGACCGAGGCGATGAACCTCGATGGGGGTGGATCGACGGCGATGGTGATTCGCGGCTCGCTGATCTCCCACCCGTCAGACGCCGCTGGGGAGCGCGCGGTCGGCGACGCCATCGTCATCCGCTGAACCCAGCGATGAGTTCGGCGCTGTGCGCCCGTCTTAACGTACGAGCGATTGACGCGACGAACGGCCAAAGGAGGCCCAGATGCCGGAGCACAAGATTGGAACCCGCGACGAATGGCAGACGGCACGCGATGAGCTTGCAAAGCTCGAGGCGGAGCAGGCAGCGCTCGACCAGAAGGTGATCGAGCAGCGGCGCGAGCTTCCCTGGGTCCCGGTGGAGAAGGAGTACGAGTTCGACACCGAGGACGGGAAGAAGACGCTCGCCGAGCTGTTCGACGGGCGCTCGCAGCTGCTCGCTTACAACATCATGTACGGACCTGACTACGAACTCGGCGCCTGCCCAGGCTGCACGAACCTCGGCGACGAGCTGTCAGGCCCGCAAGTGCACGTGAACCACCGCGACGTGACGCTGATCTGCTTCTCGCGCGCGCCGATCGACCGCCTGACCGCATACAAGCAGCGGATGGGGTGGACTTTCCCTTACGTCTCGACCAACGGAACGGACTTTCCGTTCGACTTCGGGTTGGCCCTCACCCCCGAGCAGGCGCAGGACATCCCCCAGATCCAGGAGATGGTCCAGAACCCGCCTGAGTGGCTCGACGACTGGGGCCGCCAGATTGGCGCGAAGCTCGAGGATGGGTTGCGCGAGGCACCGAGCTGGATCGCGTTCGCGCGCGACAACGGGACCGTCTATCACACGTACACGGTGATGGCACCGGATCCATTTGTCGCGCCGTACCACTCGTTCCTGCTGAAGCGGACGCCGAAGACTCCCATGAACGACTTCCGCGCTTGGCGAAAGGACGAGTACCCGGACTAGCGAACGAGCTGCGCCAACTGGCGCTCGGAGTGGGCGCGCCACACGGCGCAGCCGAGCGCCTCGTTCACCCGGATTGCTTCCTCGAGATGGCGCACGACTTCGGCGTCGCGGCCGAGCAGCGCGGCCAGGCCGGCGAGCGTGCGGTCGACTGCGCCGTAGCTGTTGACGGCGCGCCCCGCGGTCGCCGGCCGACCTGCGTACGGCGCGAGCCGCTCGTAGAGGCCGGTCGCGTATGTGGCGTCTTCGATCAAGACGCTTGCCTCTGCGCACTCGACTTGAAACGACAGCCAGTTGGCGTCGAAGCGCTGCGGCAGCGTCATCGCCGCCCCGAGCTCGTCACGGGCGCGCTGGGTCTCGCCGAGGCCGGCCAGGACCCATGCGTACGACCCGCGGTAGGCAGGACCGGCGGGCGAGCTTGCGATCTTGTGCTCGACGAACTCGAGCTCGATCTCGTCGAATGCGTTGCGTTCGAGCTGTGCGCAGAAGCGCACCATGCCCGGGAACAGTTCGGCGTTGCGATCGCCCGCGCGCACGCCGGCCGCCTCTGCGTCGGCGCTCAGCTGCTCGGCCTCGTCGTAGCGCCCTGCGAGCATCGCGTCGACCGCCGCCCACAACGGCGTGTACCACTGGAAGACCGGCAGGCGCAGCTCGTCGGCGAGTCGCGCGTGGCGCTCGGTCTCCTCACGCCAAGCCGGCATCTCGCCCAGCTCGAACAGGTCCGCCGCGCGCCAGTTGTGCGCCTGGAGCTCGGCGTGGCGATCGCCCGCCACGCGCGCTGCGGCGATCATCTCGTCGGCAACCTGCAGGCGCTCCTCGGCGCGGTCGGGTCGCCACAGCGCCACGTGCCGCGCACCCAGCGCGGATGCGAGTGCGCTCCCGTCCCCCGACGCGCGTGCGGTTGCGATCGCGTCGGCGCTCAACGTCTCGGAGCGCGTGCGATCGGTTGCGTAGTAGAGCTCGACGGCGAGGCGCGTCTGGATGCGGGAGCGCAGCGCGGCATCGTCGACCCGGTCCACCGCCTCCTCGAGTCGCATCACTGCCTGCTCATCCACGTCGAGGATCGCGATGCCGAGACCCGCGAACCCGAGCGCCGCTTCGCCCAGCAGTCCGTGATCACCGGTCCGCAGGGCCAGGTCTCTCGCCGCCGTGAACGCCGCGCGCGCGGAGTCCGGCTCGCCGGCCCGCAGGAGCGCATCCCCGCGAGCGAGCAATACCGGACCGCATTCGTCCTCCGCGCCCGCCAGCACGAGTGCTTCCCGCGCCTGCTCGAAGCGGTCGGCCGCGTCCTCATAAGCCAGAGCGCCGAGCGCTCTGATGCCGGCGCGCATGAGCATGTCGCCCGCGCGTCGTGCGTCCGCCGTCGAGGCAGCCTCGAACAAGTGCATCGCGATCTCCTCGAGATGCCGCTCCTCGCCAAGCGCCGTCAAAGCCTCCGCGGCACGCCGGTGCAGCCGCGCACGGCGCAGGACATTGCACTCGTGGAGCACCGCCTCGCGCACGAGTGCGTGCGAGAACTCGAACCGCTGCTGAGTGGCGGCGGCTCGCACGAGCCGCGCGCGGAGGATTTGGTCGAGCGCCGCCTCGGCGGCCTCCGGCTCCAGCCCTGCAGTCACCTGCAAGGCGCGCGCGTCGTGCTCCAAGCCGAGGATCGCGGCCGCGGCGATCAGCTCATTCGCGTCATCGGTCATGCGCGACAGCCGGACGCCGACCGCATGCCTGATGCTTTCAGGCACGACCTGTCCGCCCGACTCGGCCATCTCCCTGAGAACCTCCTCTACGAAGAAGGCGTTGCCGTCGGTGCGCGCGTGCACGCGCCCCGCGACCTCGTCGCCGCCAAGGACCGAGCGAGCCAGTGTGGTCACGTCGTTCAGCGACAGTCCGCGCAGGTCGATGCGGTCCAGAGCGCCGCTGCGCCCGAGGTCGCCCAGCGCGGCGGTCAGCGGCGTCTGGCGGCCGAGCTCCGTGTCGCGATAGGTCGCGAGCAGAAGCATCGGCGCCTTGCGGCTCGAACGCAGCAGGAAGCTCGTCAGCAGCAGGGTGCCGCGATCCGCCCAGTGGAAGTCGTCGATCACGAGCGCAAGCGGTGCCCGTGCCGCGAGCTCCGCGAGTGCCTCGTCGACCGCGCCGAAGAGACGGTGACGCGCGCCCACGTCCTCGCTGTCGCCCGGCGCGAGTGCACCCGCGGCGCCCGCTCGCGCGAGCGCCTCGGCGAACGGTTCGAACGGCGCCAACGGCTCCTCCGAGCACCTGCCAACCAGGACCGTCGCTCCGTCACGGCGGGTCGCCGCGGCGAACTCGTGCACGAGGCGCGTCTTGCCGATGCCTGGCTCTCCGGCAACGAGCACGAGCCGCCGATCGTGGTGCATCTGAATCCCAGCCCATGACGCACGCAGCCGCTCGAGCTCGGCGCGGCGGCCGACGAAGCGTGTCTCATAACCGCGCTCGAGAATCGGTGGCTGAGCGACCGCGGCCGGCTCGGCATGGCGCACGTCGTCGAGCAGCGCCCGGGTTTCGCGCGACGGCGCGATGCCAAGCTGCGTGCGCAGGCGTTCGGCGAACTGGCGGCCGGCGGCCAGCGCGGCAGCGCGATCGCCGGTGGCTGCCAGCCTTTGGATCAGGCGGCGGTTTGGCGCCTCCGCGAGCGGATCGAGCGCCACCTCCGCGCGGGTCAGGCGCACGGCCTCTGCCGGATCGTCCACGAGCGCTGCGACCTGCTCGAACGTCTCTCCTAACCGGTGCGCGTGGTCGTCGCGCGCCTGCAGGGCCCAGTCGTCGTCGAAGCGGTCCAGGATCGGCTCCCGGCATGCCTCGAGTGCACGAAGCGGATCGCCCTCGTCGAGCGCCTGCTCGAAGACGCGCGTGTCGACTGTGAGATCCGGTCCGTCGAGCGCAATCGTGTCGCGTGTGGTGACCAGGTATCCCGCGGCCGGCCCGAGCGACTGGCGCAACTCCGTCAGCGCGACACGCAAGCTCCCTCGCGCCGATTCGTCGAGAACGTCCGGCCAGAAGTGCGCCGCCAGCCGGGCGCGCGCGTGGGGGCCCGGCTCGAGCGCGAGGTAGGCGAGCAGGGCGCGTGCACGCTTCGACACCGGCGGCGCCAGCTCGGCGCCGTCGGCACGCAGCTCCCCAGCTCCGGCGAGTCGGATGTCCAGCATCACTCCAACTGTTGTCGATCGCACGCCACTTGCGCAAGCGCGCCTGTGCAGCGTTCACGCAGGCCGAACGGTGCACGAACGGTGCCTGGCGACGATGAGGCCAATGTCGATTCCGCGTAGCCGCGACCTGCGTCTGCTCGCCGGAGCAGCGGGCATCTCCGCACTCGGGGACTTCATGGCGATCTTCCCGCTGATCCTGCACGTGCAGCAGCGGACCGGGTCGGCGTTTGCGGTCTCGGCGCTGATCTTCGCGCTGTGGGGGCCCGTCGTTCTAGCGGCCGGGCTGGCCGGTGCGATCGTCGACCGTTTCGAGAACCGCCGGCTCCTCATCGTTGTGTCGCTGGCGCAGGCCGCGGTCGTTACAGCGATGCTCGGGGCCACCGACAGCGTCTGGGCGCTCGTGCCGCTCATGGCGGTGCTCGGCTTCGGCGTCGCGCTGAGCCAGCCCGCAGAGTTCTCGCTTGTCCCGGCGGCGGCCGGGCCGGACACCGGGCTTGCGCGTGCCAACGGGCTGATGGAGACGGTGCGCTCGATCGGTTTCACCGCGGGCCCAGTGGTCGGCGGAGCGCTCGGGGCGGCCGGGCTCTTGTGGCTCGCGCTCGCGCTGAACGCGCTGTCCTTCGCGGTCGTGGCGGCCGCGTCGCTGCTGCTGAAAGCGCGTCGGTATCCGGCAGAGCCGGAAGCCGGCGACAGCGTGCGGGCCCGCGACGGCTTCATGTTTCTCCTGGGCCAGCGCGACCTCGCCATCACTCTCGGCGGCGCCGTCGCCGCGCTGGCGCTCTTCTCGATGTCCGCGACCGCCGAGCCGTTCTTCGTCACCGACGTTCTCGGGGCGGGCAGCCTGGCCTACGGAATCCTGCTGACGTCGTGGACGCTTGGCATGGCCGCTGGATCAGCCGGCCTGGCACACCGTGTTGGGCGCACGCAGCTGGCGGCAGCCGCCCTCGCTGCGGTCGTGCTTCAGGGCATCGGCATCGCCGGCGGGGCCCTGTCATCGGTCCTATGGATGGCACTGATCGGGTTCTCGTTCGGCGGCGCGGCGCACGGAGTGAAGAACGTCCTGTTGCGCACGCTGATCCACGAGCGGGCGCCGGAGTCCCTGCGCGGCCGTGTCTTCGCCGCTTACAACGGCGCGCGTAACGGGTCCGAGCTCGGGGCGCTGGTGGTTGGCGCGCTCGTGGTTGGTGCGCTAGGCGCTCGCCCGGCGCTGCTGGTCGC
>DATBDN010000052.1:0-53955 GCA_036269895.1 Thermoleophilaceae bacterium | reverse complement strand
CACAGCGATGCCGCCTACACGCACCTGATCGTCAACGAGGGTGCGCTGGCGGGCGCGTCGCTGCCGCACACGCACTCGCAGCTCTATGCGCTGCCGTTCGTGCCGGCGGCGATCGCGCGCGAACGCGAGCGCTTCACCGCTTACTACGAGCGCACGCAGGGACGCAACCTGCTCGCCGATCTGCTCCAGGAGGAGGTGCGGCTGCAGGAGCGCATCGTCGCAATCGACTCCGAAGCGGTCGTCATCTGCCCGTTCGCATCGCGGATGCCGTTCGAGATGATGCTGATCCCGCGCACGCCGCGGGCGCGCTTCCAGGACGAGGGCCCACTCGGCGCGAAGCTGCTTCACGAAGCGCTGTCGCGACTGCAGGCGGCGCTCGGCGGCCTGCCGCCGCTCAACATGTGGATCCGAACCGCGCCGAGCGGCGCCGGCGAGTTCTGCTGGCACGTCGACGTCCTGCCTCGCCTCGCGCAGCTCGCCGGCTTGGAAATGGGTACCGGCGTCTCACTCAATATCGTGCCGCCCGAGACCGCCGCCGCCCAGCTTCGAGATGCCGCCTGACCAGAGACCAATCCCCCGCTTCATCGCCGAGCCGCCGCACGATGCGCTGCCGTATGGCCGCTGGGCAGACCAGCTGCGCGGCCTCTTCCTCGAAGCGATCGCCGAGATCGAGACGGACGGCGAGGAACTCGGCCGGCCTGACGACATCAACTGGTTCCCTGAACGCACGCTTGCAGGCCGCACATATATCCCGGCGACGGCGCGCACGAGCGAAGGCCTCGAGATCTTCGGCTTCGTCGCCTTCGACCACGGGCCCGGCGGCGAGCCGTCGTCGTTCACCGCCCGCGCCGACTACACGGACGAGACGGCTGAGGCCAATCCCGAGTGGCAGCTCGACCTCTCCGACGAGGAGATCGGCACGTGGCGCGGCAGTGGCGACCTGGCGGCGAACGTGGCGCTCGTCTGGGGTCACGCGCTCAAGCCGGGTGGCGCGCTCGCGACCGCGGAGCTAGGGCCGACCACAACCGACCAGTGCGAGGTGGTCGAGGACCGCTTCACGCTGGTGTCGCTGGACGGCTGGACCGGCGACCTGCTCGAAGTCCGCCTCTGGGATGGCAAGGGCGGGCTGATCGCGTCGGAGTCGCTCTACGAGGACGACGAATAGCGCTCGTCGGGGGCGTGCTCGAGGACATCGTGGATGTAGGAGAGGACCGCGGCGCGCATACCGGCATCGGTCGCCTGCTGCTCGGATAGGTACCAGCGGTGCTGGAGGATCTCGTGGAACAGCTCGGCCGCCTGGCGCTTGCCGCGCAGCTCGGAGGGCACCGCGCTCACTGCCGGCTCGAATACCTCGGCGCGCCAGCGGTAGGCGGCGACTGACTCGGGGAGCGACTTCCCCTCGCGCGCTTCCAGTAGCGCACGGTAGCGCGACAGGTCGTTCAGCATCCGCCGCGCCTGGTTCTCCTGGGCGTTGAGGCCCGTCAGGACTGCCAGCCGGCGACGGTGATGTCCCGGCTCGACGAGATGCGGGTTGAGCCGCAGGCGGTAGCCCTCTGGCACCGCATCCAGCTCGATCTCTTCGACGTCGAAGCCGAGGTCGTTCAGCCGGTGCAGCCGCTCGTCGAGCCTGTAGCTCTCGTCGGGCCGGAAGATCTCGTCCCGGGTCAGCTCGGTCCAGAGGTCGTCGTAGTTGTCGCGCA
This sequence comes from Thermoleophilaceae bacterium, assembly GCA_036269895.1. Lineage (GTDB taxonomy): Bacteria > Actinomycetota > Thermoleophilia > Solirubrobacterales > Thermoleophilaceae > DATBDN01. Next base: position 52,255 of record DATBDN010000052.1, on the reverse strand, counting down.
ACTCCTGCGCCGTCGCGAGCGGGTCGACATCCTCGAGCACCCCGGTCTCTGCCGCGACGTCGAGCAGCTCGCCAACCACGTTCTCCTCGGCCAGCATCAGATCATGCTCGCGCTGACCGTTGCTCAGCGACGCATGCAGCTCGCCCGTCTCGGCGTCGACCAGATACGCCGACAGCTCACCGGCGTCGCGGCGGAAGAGCGCGTTCGACAGCGAGCAGTCGCCCCAGAAGAAGCCCGCCAGGTGCAGGCGCACGACCAGCTCTGACAGCGCTGACATCAGCGTCTCGCGTAGCTCGGGCGGCACCCCCTCGCTGAACAGCGCTCGGTAGGGGATCGCGTACTCCAGGTGCTCGGTGATGAGCACGGCGTCCAGCCCCTCCCCGCGCTCGGTCACGACGCCGACGGCGTCGACCACCGGCATCTCCTCCTCCTCGAGCTCCCGCAGCAGCCGGTACTCACGCTCCGCGTACCGGCGCGGGAGCTCCTTCAGCGCGTACAGCCGTCCGTCGTAGTCGACGAAGCGCACGACGTGACGACTGATCCCGCGCACCACCTGCACGAGCCGCTCGTGCTCCCACTGCTCGAGCGGACGGTCCCACGGCAGGTCGAGGAACGTCGGGTGGCCCGGCCGCGCGATCAGCTGAAACGCGGCCGGCACGCCGGCTCCGCTGCGCCTACTTGACCGAGCCCGCCAGCAGGCCCTGGACGAAGTAGCGCTGGAACGCGAGGAACACCACGAGCGGGACCGCCAGCGACACGAACGCCGCCGGGGCGATCAGCTCGATGTTCGACCCGAACTGGCGCAGCTGGGCGAAGATCGCGACCGTGATCGGCTGCGTGTTGCGCGCGAAGGTCAGCGCCACGATCAGGTCGTTCCACGTCCAGAGGAACTGGAAGATCGCAAGCGAGGCGATCGCGGGCAGCCCCAGTGGCAGGATCAGCCTGAAGAAGATCGTGAACTCCGACGCGCCGTCGATGCGCGCCGACTCGAGGATGTCCTTCGGTATCCCTATGAAGAAGTTGCGTAAGAGGAAGATCGCGAACGGCAGGCCGAACGCGACGTGGAACAGCGCGAGCCCGAGCACGGTGTCGAACAGTCCGGTGGTGTTGTAGAGCGAGAAGATCGGGATCAATGCCACCTGCAGGGGGACGACCAGCAGGCCGATCACGACCACGAACAGCAGGTCGCGCCCAGGGAAGTCGAGCCACGCGAAGGCGTAGCCGGCCAGCGACGCGACGACAACCAGGATGACGGTGTTGAGGACGGCGATCTCGGCCGTGGTCACGAGTGCCGATGTGAGGTCGTTGTTCTTGAACAGCGCGTCGTAGTTCGAGAACGTGATCTGGCTCGGGTGCGAGACGACCTTCCACCAGCCCTGCTTGTCGATGATGTCGGCGGGAGTGAGCGACGTCAGCAGCAGCCCGAACGTCGGCACGATCCAGGCGGCTGCGATCACGATCATCAGGATCTGGAACGGCAGCTTGGCCGCGTATCTGCCGATCTTCGCGGCCGCGGATTCTCGCGGCCGCGCGATTACGACGGGTGCCGTTGCGGTCGCGGCCTCCATCAGACCTCCCTCCGGAAGCGCCGGACGTTCAGCGCGAGGATCGGGATCACGAGAATGAACAGGAACACGGCGATCGCCGAGCCGAGGCCGAAGTCGTTGACACCCGAGAACGACGTGCGCCACATCGCCAGTGCGATCACGTTCGCGTCGTCCTGAGACGACGGCGGCGCCACCGACAGGACGATGTCGAACACCTTCAGGACGTTGATCAGCATCGTGATGAAGACGACCGACAGGACTGGGGCGAGCATCGGCACCGTCACACGCCGGAACACCTGCCACTCGGTCGCGCCGTCAGTGCGCGCCGCCTCGAGCACCTCACGCGAGATGGACGCAAGTCCAGCAGCGATCACCACCATCGAGAAGCCCGCCCAGACCCAGATGTAGGAGATCATCACCGCCGGTGTGATGAGCTTTGGGCCAAGCCATTCGGTGCCGTGGAAGGGAGCGCTGAACGTCTTGTTCGAGATGCCTACCTGGTAGGTCCCCGCCTTCACGCCGTCGAACTTGAAGTTGCCGCGGTCGTCGCTCGTCGTCGTCGAGACGGTCTTGCCGCCGCTCTTTAAGTCGAGCGTGGCGGTTGGGATGCCGACCTCCAGCGGCTCGACGACGCCTGGCTTGCCGCCACCGGGCTTGAAGTCCCTCCAGATGACGCCGGTGATCGCGCCCTGCGCGGGCCGCGGCGGAAGCGCCTGCCTTGCCCCCTTCGGCAGCTCAGCCGGTGGAATCGCAGTCAGCCCGAGTTTGGCAGTGCCGCCGGGCTGCACCGGCGTCTTCAGCACGAAGCCCTTACTCGGGCTTCCGACGAGCGTCGGCGTCGACGGGTTCCCCGTTGTCAGCGGCCCCGGCGTGGTGAACGCATCGTGGAACACCTTCTCGACCGCGTTCACGGTCCCGAGGGTCGGGTCCTGGTTGTACATCAGTCGCCAGATCACCCCGGCGGCGAACAGCGAGATCGCCATCGGCATGAAGACGAGCGTCTTGAAGGCCGTCGACCAGCGGATCCGCTCGGTCAGCACCGCGAAGATCAGGCCGATCGCAGTCACGAACGCCGGCACGATGGCCAGCCAGATCGCGTTGTTCTTGATCGCGGTCTTCAGCGTGTCGGTCGTGAAGAGCGTCTTGTAGTTGTCCAAGCCGACGAAGCTCTTGCCGGACTGGTCGAAGAGGCTGCGGATGATCGTGCGGATCGTCGGATAGACGAGCCAGACGACCAGGAAGATCACCGCCGGCACGAGGAACGCCAGGGTGACAAGGCGGTTGCCCCACTTCCCCTCCGCCGGCGGTGGCGCGACGGAGGGGGTGGGTGCAGCCTCAGGAATGGCGGCAGGCGTCGCCACCTGGCACCTAGCTCTTGAACGCCTTCGCCGCGGCCGTTTCGAGCGCGCTCGCCGTGCCGTCGACGTCCTTAGGGTTCTTCATGAAGTCCGCGAGGATCTTCCACTCGCCCTGGCCCGGCGTGCCGCCGAAAGAGGCGGGCGCCAGGTCGGACATGTCGAACCGGAACGTCGACGCCTTCGCCAGCTTCACAGCTGTCGCGCGCGTGATCGGATCCGGATACGCGCTCGGCGGGACGTTCTTGTTCGGCGACGACACGCCGCCCTGAGCGACCCAGGTCTTGCCGGCCTGCGGGCTTGCCATGAACTTGACGAACGCCTCGGATGCGGGCGAGTCCTTGAACATGATCAGCGAGTCGCCACCGCCAACGACGGTCGGCTGCGAGCCGTTGACCGATGGGAAGTCGAAGACGTTGTAGCCCGTCCCCGGCTTCAGCTGGGTCTTGCCGGCCACAACGCCCGGGACGAAGTCGCCCTCAATCTCCATCGCCGCCTTGGGCGGGTTCACGAAGACCTGCGACACCGACGTCGGGAAGTCCATCTGCAACGAGCCGCTGGTGCCGCCGGCGATGTTCGACGAGTCGGAGAAGAGCTTCGCCATCTGGGTCAGCGTCGCCTTCACCGATGGGTCCGTCCACTTGATCGCGTGCGTGGACAGCTGGTCGTACTTCTGCGCCCCGGCCTGACGGATGTAGAGGTTCTCGAAGATGTCCGTCAACGGCCACTCGTCGCCGGCGCCGAACGCGTACGCCGGCGTGCCCGACGCCTTGATCGTCTGGGCGTCCTTCAGGAACTGATCCCAGGTCTTAGGCGGCTGAATGCCCGCGTTCTTGAAGGCCGAGACGTTGTACCAGACCGTCGACTTGTTGGCGCCCTTCGGAAGGAAGGTGTAGAGCTTTCCGTTGATCGTCCCGAGCTTCACGAGGTCGGGCGAGAAGTTCGCCGAGATGTCCTGCCGGGCGAAGTCGAGGTCCTTGAGCTTGCCCTGCTTCTGGAACTGCTTGACGAGGCCCGGCTGACCGACCGATGCCAGATCCGGAGGACGTCCACCCGCGAGCGCCGTCGAGAGCACCGTCGGCGTGTTGTCGCCCGCAGGGTTGTACTTCACATGGACGTTCGGGTACTGCTTGTTGAAGGCGGCAACCACGCGCTGGAAGTTCGTCTGCTCCTGCGCGACCCAGATGCCGACGATCGAGATGTTGCCCTTCACGTTCGAGTTGGCGGCGGTCGTCTTCGACCCACTGGTCGAGCTCGAGCTGCTGCTACTGCTCCCACAGCCCGCCACGACCGCTGCGAGCACGGCCACCGCGAGCACGGTTCGGACGAGCGCGCCGCTCCGCTTCGTTGTCATTCAGATGCTCCTTTCGCCTGGCCGTCATAGATGCCCAGGCCCGTTTCCGGATCGAAGAAATGCAAGTTGCGGGTGTCGACGACAGCCTCCGCCTCGTCACCCACGGCGACGCGCGAACGCGGCGCGAACCGGCCCACGATCGTCGCTGTTTGTGCGGTCGCCTCCTGCCCATCTGCAGCGGTCGGCACACCTACGTCTTCGCGCAGTTCCCGTACGTCCTCGGTCTGAGCCGCACGTGCATCCACCGCGAGGTGGACCATGATCTCCGAGCCGAGCGCCTCGCGCAGCTGCACGTTCCCGCGCAGGCGGCGGTTCGGGTCGCCGTCGCGCGCCTGGCTCGCGTCCTCGAGGTCCTCCGGCCGGATCCCGACCACGACCTGGCGGCCCTCGTAGCGCTTGAGCGCCGGGTGATCCTGCAGCGCGGCATCGTCGAGCGCCAGGCGTTGTGATCCCAGGTTCGCGACCAGGCCGCCGTTCGCGCGCTCGATCGTCGCCTCGAGCATGTTCATAGCCGGGCTGCCGATGAAGCCGCCAACGAACAGGTTGACGGGGTTGTCGTAGAGATCCTGGGGCGACGCCACCTGCTGCAACTCGCCCTTGCGCATGACAGCCACGCGGTCGCCCATCGTCATCGCCTCGACCTGGTCGTGGGTGACGTAAACGGTCGTTACGCCAAGCCGCTGCTGGATACCCGCGATCTCTGCACGCATCGCGACGCGCAGCTTCGCGTCGAGGTTCGACAGCGGCTCGTCCATCAGGAACGCCGCCGGCTGGCGGACGATCGCGCGCCCCATGGCGACACGCTGGCGCTGGCCGCCGGAGAGCGCGCGCGGCTTGCGCTTCAGGAAGGGCTGGAGGTCGAGGATGCGCGCAGCGTCCTGGACGCGCTTCTCGATCTCGCCCTTGTCGACGCCCTTGAGCTTCAGGCCGAAGGCAATGTTGTCGTAGACGGACAGGTGCGGGTACAGCGCGTAGCTCTGGAAGACCATCGCGATGTCGCGGTCGCGCGACGGGACGTAGTTGACTACGCGCTCGCCGATCTTCAGGACGCCCTCCGAGATGTCCTCGAGGCCGGCAACCATGCGAAGCGCCGTGGTCTTCCCGCAACCGGACGGACCGACGAACACCACGAACTCTCCGTCCTGGATTCCCAGATCGACATGATTCACGGCACGGGTGCCGTCGGGATAAACCTTCGACACCCCCTCGAAGGTAACTGCTGCCACCCTAAGTCTCCCTCCTCCGGTAGCGCTGATCCGGCACCATAAACGATGCGACGTGGTCCCGCGCAAGTACTCATGCGAGTTGACGCGCGTTATCGAAAACGCGCTCGGAGAACGACTGCGCGCCGTCTATCTCACGGGCAGTGGGGCGGTCGGCGCATACGTGCCGGGAACGAGTGACGTCGACGTGCTCGTAGCGGTCGAGCGCGCGGAGCGGCCGGCCCTCGAGCGCCTCGTCAAAGCGACCGCGCACGAAGCACTGCCGTGTCCCGGTCGCAAGCTCGAGCTGGTCGTCTACGAGCTCGCGGCGCTCGCGGATCCCGGCGAACGTCCGCGCTGGAGCCTGAACTTCAACACCGGCGCCTCCGAACACCACGTCGGGTTCGACCCGGAGCTCGAGCCGGCGCACTGGTTCCTGCTCGACCTGGCATTCGCGCGCCGGCACGCGCAACCGCTCGTCGGACCGCCGCCGGCCGAGCTGATCGCCGACCCCGGCGACGCCGCGATCGGCCGCGCCTTCGACGCCATGGTGGACTGGTACGAACAGGCCGAGCCGCAGCACGCGGAGGTGGCACGAGAGCGCGCCCGCCACTGGCATGCGACGCATACGTTCGTGCCAAAGCCGGGGCTACCCTCGGACGGCACGCCCCCGTAGCTCAGGGGATAGAGCACAGGTTTCCTAAACCTGGTGTCGGTGGTTCGAATCCACCCGGGGGCATTGGTGATCGCCGCTGGTGATGCGGGGTTCTGCCGGACCATCGTCTACCGGCGGGACGGGGCTCGAGTCGGGCACAACGGGATTTGTGCCCATTTGTGCCCATTGAAGGCCGTCGACGAGCGCGCGGAGCGCCTCTCGCTGGCCATCCCCGCGGCGCATGGTGTGCGTGTAGACCCGAAGCGTGAAGCCTGGATCCGCATGCCCCAGCTGTGCCATCACGTAGGCAGGGTCGCGTCCGAGCGCGATGAGGACCGAAGCGAACGTGTGGCGGAGCTTGTGAGCTGTCACGCCTTCGGGGAGAGGATGCTCACCGCGTTCCGCGAAGAGCTCGTCGGCGCGTGCGACGACAGGTCGCATGACGCGGAGACCGATGTTGTTGCGGTCCCGGTCGCCGCCACGCACGGTCGTGAACACGCGCTCATCGGGAGCAGCCGAGCTGGCGGCGAGTCTGTGCTGCAGCAGCTCGTCGCGCAGAATGGGCAAGAGGTCGACCTCACGCATTTCGGCGTCGGTCTTTGAGCGCCCGACGTAGATCCTCCCGACCGCCAGGTCGACGTCGCGCCAACGAAGGTCCGCCGCCTCCTCGCGCGCAGGCCCGCGAAGGCGAGAGCTGCCACCAGGGCGCGGCGGCCGTCGGTGCGTGCCGTTTGCCGGCTGTCGAGTTCGGCGGCGGCGTCGAGCAGGGCGACGATCTGGCTGGCCGAGTCCAGGTGCCCGATCTTGCCCGAGGGGTATCCGCTCTGCTGCCCGCTGCCCGTTGTGGCGATGCGATCCCGAGCCCGATCAGCCCACCTGGATGGCGAGCTTGCCCTGAGTGTGCTGCGCGGGTAGGGCCGCGAGCGCCTCGGGGGCCTGCGCCAGGTTGTAGGTCGCCTGGATCGGGACGCGCAGCGAGCCGTCGGTCAGCAGTGCGGCGAGTCGCTGCAGGTTCCCAGGGGTCGGGCTAGCCATCACATTGGTCCGGCCGGGTCCATCACCAGCGGCCCCCGTCGATGAAGCAACGCGCCCGCCATCCTTCAGTGCGGCCTCGTAGGTCCCGGGCGCGTAGTTGACGAGGTCGATCAACGCGTCGACGCCCTCGGGGTAGCGCTCGCGCACGAGCTGGACCACGTCGCCCTCACGCGGAATGACGTCGGTCACGCCGAGATCGGCCAGGAACCCCTCATCCTCAGTGAGGGCGGGGGCAATCACGCGAGCACCGGCCCGGGCGGCGAGCTGCACGGCCATGCTGCCGACACCACCGGTTGCACCGGCCACGAGGACTACGTCACCCTCGGAGAGGTCGAGCGCGTCGGTGAGGGCGAGCGCCGTGATGCCGGCCAGCGGTGCCGCACCTGCGATTGCCAGGTCGACCCCTTGCGGGGCGAGTGCGATTGACAGCTCTTCGGTCACGGTGACCTGTTCGCTCCAGGCACCGTCGCGGACCGTTGGATTGGCGTGGAGAAGGAATCCGAAGACCTTGTCGCCGGACTGGTAGCCGGTGACGGCGGAGCCGGTCCGCTCAACGACCCCGGCGTAGTCGCGTCCGAGGACGACGGGGTAGTCGTATTCAAGACCCATGCTCGCGAGCATGCCCGCGGCAATCGAGTTGTCGACCGGGTTCAAAGACGATGCGTGCACACGAATGAGCACGTCGGAGTCGGCGAGCGTGGGCTCCGGCAGGTCTTCGCTCAAGACGGGTGGCATGTCGGGGGCGGTGAGGGTGATGGCGCGCATGGGGGGTCTCCTTCGACAGTGGAAGTGTTGCGGTCACAACAATATAGCTACCTCAACTATCTAGGAGACGATAAGATCCACATGAAGCCGTGTCAGCGCAAACGCCGAGCATTCTCGAAGAGCACCGTTCGAGCCCAGGCCTGCTCCTGGCGTTGATCGGGCACGAGGCGATGCGCCGCTTGCGTGCTGCACACACGGCCCACGACCTGAAGCCGCGCCAGTTCCAAATCCTGGGACTGCTGCAGGATCACGACGGACTCGCGCAGCGCGAGCTTCAGCAGACGATGGGCGTGGACCCGAGCATCCTGGTCACGCTGCTGAACCCCCTTGAAGCCGCCGGGCTCGTCACGCGTGAACGCGACCCCGGCGACCGCCGCCGCCACCTGGTCAAGCTCACACGATCAGGCGAGAAGCGGTTGGTCAGCGCGGCCCGCGCTCAGCGGGAGACTGAGAGCGCGTTGTTCGCTGCGCTCGATGACGAGCAGCGCGAACAGCTGCGGGCATTGCTGCTCGTGTTGCGCGATGGGCTGGCAGCCGACCCGGAGAGCGCCGGAAGCGTCATCGCAGCGCCTTCGAGCGACTGACGGGAAGTCGTCCAAGGGCGGTAGTTGGGCAAGCGTCCTGCCCTGACCACCCCAGGGGTGTGTAAAGCAGGACACTCGGGTCCTGAACCTGGTGTCGGTGGTTCGAATCCACCCGGCGGCGCTAGCGGCGCTCGTGCTGCTCGATCGAGTCGCCAATCAGCCAGAGCGTCGGCGGCCACAGGCCAACGAATAGCGCGCGGCGCTCGGCGTTGCCGCGTTCATCCTGGTCGACGGTCTTCGCTCGCTGCCACAGCAGCAGGCACAGGAGCACCGATCCGAGCGACATGCCGTGGAACATCCAGCCGCGCACGCCCGCACGGTGAATCCCCTGAGTCAGCATGCCAACGCGCTACCCGGGGTAGCGGAGGCCCATGCCCGCGCGTCTTCCAGTTCGCCGCCGCCTCGGCGGTGCTGCCCGCTGGCCGGTCGGCGTGGCGCTCACGTCGTGGCGCTACATCTGGCGCACGGTGCCGATGCACCGGCTCGAAGAGCGCGGCGATCCCGACGGCGACGCGCCGCCGGCCCTGCCCGACTCGGCCGACCATGACGAGCTCCAGCGCCCCGACGACGGGCACGGGCCGCTGTTCCACCGCGTCTACCGCACGCGGATCCGCGATACGACGATGACGGCCGAGGACGTGATCGCGCGCGTCGCCGCCGACCCGGACTGCGTCGCGCCGACCGAGTTCGCGAGCTTCCAGAAGGTGCACGGCGAGCAGGGCGAGATGCGCCTCGGCGACCAGTATGTGGTGCACATGGCAGGCCCGTGGGACGGCCCGGTCCGCGTAGTCGAGCGGACGCCGACGTGCTTCCGGCTAGTCACGCTCGAGGGGCACCTCGAGGCCGGCCAGATCCGCTTCTCGGCGCGCGAAGAGGACGGCATGGTCGTGTTCGAGATCGAGTCGTGGGCGCGGAGCGCGGGACCGCTGGTACACCTGCTCTACGACCGCCTGCGCATGGCGAAGGAGGTTCAGCTGCACATGTGGACCTCGATGCTGCAGAGGGTCGCTGAGCTGGCTGGCGGACGCGTCACCGGCGGGATCGACATCCATACGCGCCGGGTCGATGAAGTGTCCCATGCCTAGCGTCGCCGAGCGACTCGCAGCGCTGCACGGCAAGCCGCTCAACTACGACCCGGAGGCGCCACACGCGCCGGAGGAGGGCTGGCGCATCGACGACTACTGCGAGCCGCTTCCGCGAGAGGCGCCGGGACCCCCCGAGCAGGGCGGGCCGTTCGCGATTGCACAGATGCTGCTGCGCGACTACAAGGTTGCGGACCCCGACATCGTCCGCGCCCACTACGACGAAGCGGCGCCGCTCGAGGGCCGCGACATGCTCCTGGAGCTGCGCTTCCTGTTCCTGCGCACATACGCCGGCTGCCGCGTCGGGCGGATCACTGACGAAACGCGCGAAGTCGACGGCCGCGCCGTGCGGGTATGGGGCTGGCCCTACCGAACACTCGAGGGCCACGTCGAGCAGGGCGAGATGTCCTGGGAGCTGTGGAAGTGGCTCGACACGGGGGACGTCCAGTTCCGCATCCGCTCGTATTCGCGGCTGACCGCGGCGGCGAACCCCTTCACGCGGATCGGAATGCGCGTGATAGGCCAGCGTCAGCGCCACCGCTATCTGTCCGGCGCGTGCAAGCGCATCGCGGCTTTGGTGTCGAACCACCTGTCCGCGCCACGAACGCGACCAGTTACGGCGCGCGCACCGGCAGCCAGCCGAACATCCGGGTGCCGCTGAGGCGTCCGTAGACCCACGTCGCCAGCGGCTCGCCGTCGGCAACGTTCGGGTCGGCGTAGCCGAACTCGTCGAGACGCTCGAATGCATCGCCGGCGCGGGCGACCCCGCGCGCGATGCCGCCGCCGTGGACGCCGGTCGTGTTGACCGAGAAGTACATCGCCCCGCCGAACGGAGGCTTCGCGTTGTAGGTCGCGTACGTACGCTGCTTGCCGTCCTCGCCGAGGAACCCCTCGCCGCTGCTGAACCCGGGATCGCGCACGACATCTGGCGTGCCGGCCGTGACTGCGGAGCCACCTGAGCCCGCGTCGTATTCGTCGACGACACGGCGGACTGGCTCGGGTAGCGCCAACCGATCCACGAACGCCCGAAGCCGGAACGGCACGATGCTCGCGCCGGGAGGCAGCGCCGTTCTGTCGAGCGCCCGGAACGCGATGAGCGCGTGCGACCGCTCGAGCTCGTCGTCGACCATGCACCCACGGCCCTGCACCTCGATCTGGCGGCGATCCAGGCTGTGGTCGACGAAGACGATGTGACCGCTCGCCGGGTCGGACAGCTCCCAGCGATCGGCCTGGCGCTCAATCAGCGCGATCCTGCGACCGAACGAGTCCAGCAGCGGCCACTTCTGCCGGCCATCGAGGTCGGGGTTTCGCGCAAGCGTGTCGAGCGTGCGGCGCATGTTGAGCTTGCGCCGGCGCCGTGCCCATTCGGCCGTCCCGAGATCGCTCGTGCCCGCAATCGCGTTGCGCGACTCGGGCAAGCCGTGTGCGCCTTGGCCGAATGGATACGGGTACGGCCGCGTCGCGATCGTCCACTCGATCACCTCACGCCGGTCCTACCACGGGAAGACCCGGAATGCGGGATTGACGAGCGCCCTCGACTGGAAATAGATTGCGCGCAGCGGCTCAGGCGCCACTGTCACCCATGAAGAACTGGCATCCAAACGCCAACAAGCTCGTCGGCAACCATGCCGGGAAGCAGGTCGAGGGCGGCCGGAAACTCGTCTGGCATACCACCGAGGGGTTCTCGGCGGAGGACGCGATCAGCGCGTACCGCGCCAACAACGGCTGGCCGCACTTCACGCTCGAGTACAAGAACGGGCGCCAGCGCCTTTTCCAGCACGTGCCACTCTCCCTCGCCGCGCGCAGCCTCGAGCACCCAGGTGGCACTCCGGAGACGAACAAAGCCAACGTGATTCAGGTCGAGCTGGTCGGCTTCGCAAAGGACACGCCCAGCTGGTCAGCGGGGCAGTACGCGGCGATCGCCGAGCTCGCACGCTGGATCGAGCGCAACTTCAAAGTGCCGCGCACCTGTGGGGTGACGTTCGTCCCGGTGGACCACGAGCGGCGCATGAGCGGCGAGGGCTTCGTCGATTACAGCGGCCATTGCGGCCACCAACACGTCGCCAACCAAAACGTCTTTCACCACACCGACCCGGGCGATCTGCGGATCGAGCTGGTGCTCGGCGGAAGCACCTACGCCTCGCGCGCGTTGTCGCCCGGCGACAGCGGGGACGACGTGCGCGAGTTCCAGGCACACCTCGACAAGCGCCTCCACGCGCGACATCTGCCTGAGATCGCGGAAAGTGGTAGCTACGACCCACCGACAGACGGCGCGACCAAGCTCGTGACCTTCTATCTCGGCTTCCCGCTGGACGTCGTGGCCCGCCACGGCGCCACTCCCCGCGTACAGCGCTTCATCAGAAATCCGGACCTCCGTCCGCAGCTCTACCTGGTGCGCGCACGCAAGAGAAAGGAGTTGCCGGTGCCATGAGCTCGCACAACCACTTCCACAGCGCCGGCGACGACGAGCCTTCACTCGAGGTCGAGGGCCATCCCGCCTCGCTCGTCAGGCGCGAGCCCGTGCTCGCAGCGTTCTTCGCCGCCGTGGGCGCACTTGCTGGCGGCGTCTCACGTGGTCTGGCGCGACGCGATCGTGAGAGCACCATCGTTTTCGGCGCAGCCCTCGCGCTGCTCACGGCATGCGGCTGGTTGGCGCGCAGGGTGGTCACTCCGCTCGCGGTGCCGCGCCGTGACGCCGAGACACCGCTGTTCGACGCCCCGCCCGACCTGCTCGCCTAAGTGTCTAAATGCGTGGAACGAGACTCGCGCCGGACTTACGGTGACTTCACTCCTGCACCCGATCCTCGTTAGGAGGCATCAACGATGTCGCTCACGATGTACGACTCGGTAACCGTCGGGGAGATCCCGGGCGACGCCACCTTTGTGGCCGGTTACGTGAACGGAAACTTCGTCACGTTCCCGACCCTCGAACAGCGCTTCCCCAGCGCAAGCCGGATGTCAATCGCGGTCTCCTCGTCCGCCGACGCTGACTGCCTGGACGTCGAGCTCGGCGACGCGCCGAACTCGGTGGCACCGGCCTGGGTCAAGCGACAGATGCAGCGCGGTGTGAAGCAGCCTGTCATCTATACGCAGCTCTCCAATGCGCAGAGCCTGCTCAACGTACTCGCCGGCGCCGGCGTCAAGCGGAGCGACATCCGCCTCTGGACCGCCCACTACACCGACACGCCGCACCGATGCTCGCCGGCGTGCGGATTCAGCTTCACGACGACAGCCGACGCCACCCAGTGGACGAAGCACTCACTCGGGCGCAACCTCGACGAGAGTCTCTGCGACGACTCCTTCTTCAGCGTCCATGAGATCCGCTTCACCCGCAACGAGCGCAAGACCATCGGCCTGATCCAGAAACTGCGCTCACGTCCGGCGACGCCTGCGCGCCGCGCGGCGATCGAGGCCTGCCGGGCGACACTCTTGGTCTACCGCGCGAAGCTGCGCGCCGCCGCGAAGCTGAGCGGCGGCTGGGACGTCGCCGACCGGCGTGCCCGCTACCACGCGATCCTGGCCGTCTACAAGGGCCAGGCGATCGATCTATAGCCGCCAGGGGTTAGATGCCGGCGACGTAAGCCGACGCCTGCCGCAGCCCGTTCACGTGGCCGACGAGCACCTCCACGACCTCTGGGTCGAACTGCTTGTTCGTTCCCTCGAGCAGCTCGTGGACGGCCTGCTCGTGCGTCATCGCGGGGCGCCACGGGCGCGGCGATGTCATCGCGTGGTATGCGTCGCACGGCGCGATCACCCGGCTGCCGACTGGGATCTGGCTACCGGCAAGGCCGTCGGGGTGCCCGCTGCCGTCCCAGTGCTCGTGCACGTGGCGGACCAGCCGTGCGGCTGCGCCCATGCCCGGCACCGAGCGCAGGATGCGCTCACCGCTCAGCGGCACATCGCGCATCAGCGAGCGCTCGACGTCATCGAGCGGCATCGGCTTGTTCAGGACGACGTCGGGGATGCCCATCTTGCCCACGTCGTGCAGCAGCGCCGCCGTGCGGATCGCGTCCGACTCGGCGCTCAGCCCGAGCTTCTGCGCCAGCGTCGCCGCGAGATTGCCGACTGCGCGTGCGTGTGCCGCGGTCCACGCATCGCGTTCCGACAACGCCGCCATCAGCGCGAGCGCGGCGTCGCCGCGGACGTACTCCGCCGCGCCGCCTGCGCCGGAGAGCGCCACGCGCCCACCGCCGTTTTCCTGCGCCTGCCTCAAGGCGCCACCGGCGGCAGCGAGCAGGCGCTCACCGTTCTGACCTCGCTCGAACGGCGCGACGCCGGCCGAGGCTCGGAGCCCCTCGACTCCCTCGGCCGACAGTCGCTCCAGCACACCCAGGACCCGCTCGGCGCAGACGGCACCCCCCGCGGCGTCGGTCTCCGGCAGCAACAACGCGAACTGGTCGCCGGCGACGCGGCAGGCGATGTCCTGCCCACGCGTCTCGCCCGCAATCGCGCGCGCCGCCGCCACCAGCACACGGTCGCCGACGATCCGCCCGTGCTGGACGTTGACGGCCTCGAAGTTGTCGATGTCGACGCGCACGACGGCGACCGGGCGTCCGTAGCGGCTGGCCCTCCCGAGCTCCTGGTCGAGCGAGGTGACGAACGGCGTCAGCTCGAGCAGGCCGGTCAGCGGGTCTCGCCCTGTCTGCAGTTGAAGCTGCGACTGCAGCTGTGCGATTTGGCGGCACGCCGCTTCGAGCCGCTGCTGCAGGTCATCCCTCTCGCGTGTGCCCCTCATTGGGCACGAATCGACGCGATCGGCGATTCGCATGTGCGGCCGCCCGCAATCCTCGACGCGCGTTCTACCCCTTCTCGGTCCTGTCGGGGCGTTCTGGGTACACGTCGTCGATCGTCGTCAGCGCGACGTACGGAGCACCCGCCGCTTGCTCGATCGCCTCAGCCCCGCCGGCCAGCCGGTCGAGCACGCTGACGACCCCGACCACCTCGCGTCCCTCATCGCGCAGTCGCTCGAGCGCATGCATGGTCGAGCCGCCGGTGGTCACGACGTCCTCGACGACCAGGCAGCGCTCTTCGTGGTCGAGCGACGGTCCTTCGACCCAGCGCTGGAGCCCGTGCTCCTTGCGCTCCTTGCGGACGAAGAAGGCCTTGACGTCGGCGCCGCCGGCGAGCGCGGCGCACGCGATCGGATCGGCGCCCATCGTCGTGCCGCCGACAGCGGTGGCGCCGAGCCGCTGAGCTTCGGCCGCGACGAGTGCGGCCAGCGAGTTGAAGCCGGCCGGCAGCAGGATCGCGCGCTTGACGTCCACGTAGTACTGAGCCGTGCGGCCGCTTGTCAGCGTGACCTCGCCGATCACGAGCGCGTGCTCGCGGAGCGTGGCGATGAGCGTTTCGCGCGGCGAAGGTCCGGTCGTCGAGGGCAAGCGGCGCTTATCCTACGCGCGGCTATGTCGGCCTTCGATGGCCTCAGGGGGGCAGCGCGAACGGCGGCCGAGCTGGCAGGCCGTGCGCGCGATCCGGGCTTCATATTCAACGCCCGGCGCACGCTGCTGCCACTGCCGCTGGTGGACCGCCCGCCGCGCCCGCCGCGCCCGGTGTTCCCGTCGACACGAGCACGTCCCGCAATCGCGCTGCAGGGCAAGCAGGTGGCGCTCGCCGGGGGCGCCGGCGGGGGCCGCACTGTCGCGCTGATCGGAGTCGCGCGTGCGTTCGAGGAGGCTCGGCTCGAGCCCGCGCTGGTGTCGGCCTGCTCCGGCTCGGTGCTGTGGGCCGCGATGTGGGCGGCCGGG
Source organism: Thermoleophilaceae bacterium (assembly GCA_036269895.1). GTDB lineage: Bacteria > Actinomycetota > Thermoleophilia > Solirubrobacterales > Thermoleophilaceae > DATBDN01. Next base: position 36,932 of record DATBDN010000052.1, on the reverse strand, counting down.
CTGTCCGCGAACGAGATGGCGGACTTCTCGCTGTCGTGGCGGCCGCACGACTACCTCGGCATCCAGTGGGCACGCGCTCCGCGCGCGGCGCTGGCAGCGGCCCGCGGCTTCACCGGGCTGGCGAAGGGCCGCGCGCTCGAGACCTTGTTCGACCGCCGGCTCTGGCACATGACAGCCGGCGAGACGGAGTTCCCGCTGCGCACGCTCGTCTACAACCTCAGCCGGCGGCGCCTAGAGACGTTCGGCAGCGAGCAGACTCCCGACCTGCGACTGGGCGAGCTGGCACGCATCGCCATGGCACGCGCAGGCGAGGCGGTGCGCGTCGAGGGCGATCTGTATATCGACGGATCCTCGATCGAGCCGCAGCCGGCGACGCGGCTGATGATGGACCGCCTCGACCACGTTTTCGCACTCGACGTGACCGGCGGCGGAGCCGTCCGCGGCGACGATAGGCTCACCCCAATCGAGCCGTACGCCGACCTGGTGAGCTCGGGCATGGACTTGTACGACCTATTCATCGACCGCCGAAGGTGGCCTGAGTGCATGCTCGCCGGATATCGAGCGGGGCGTGACGCCCTGACCCCGTTCACGCGCAATCCCGCGGAGCGGCGACCGGGCAGCAGCCGCAAGGCAGCGCGCTCGTGATCGCCTCGATCGTCCGCTGGGCGGCGATCCTCGCCTGCGCTTTCGTGACGCTCAGCTTCCTCTTCTTCGCCGTCAACCAGACCAGCACGGCATCTAAGAACCAGGCGAATGCCATCACGGGCGACGCGCCCGAAGTCAAGCCCGAGTCGATCACGAAGCTGCCGAACCCACCGCCCGCAGTCGAGAAGGTCCGCGAGCGGGAGAACGACAAGTTCCACGAGTTCGTCGACGACGTCGACGACGTCCTGCTGGCGCCGTTCACGGGGATCTCGAACTCGAGCAGCATCTGGGTGCGGCGACTGATCCCGCTGGCCCTGGCGCTGCTGATCTACGGCATCGGCGGCCTCTACCTGGCGCGGGCGCTCGGCCTCAGGCGCTGGTAGCCCCGCGCGCTAGGGGTAGAGCCAGATGGACTCGCCTAGGTTGATCTGGTTGAAGACGGAGACGGCATCCGCATTCGGGATGCGCAGGCACCCGTGGCTCGCGTTGTAGGTCGGGACCTCGGGGTAGCCGTGGATCGCGTAGCCGCGGATGAAGTAGTTGGACATGTACATGCCCTTGGTATTCGTGCCCGGCGTCTTCGAGTAGAAGTGGAAGTGCCCCAGGACCGTCGGCGTCGACGGCTTGCCCGATGAGGTCGGGTAGGTGGCAACCACCTTGCCGCGGTCGGCCAGCGCGATGACCTGCCGTGACAGGTCCGCCTCCACGTGCTTGCCCGCCTTCGGGTAGCGCAGCTTGAACGCACCGTGGCCTGCAAAGACCATCTGGTAGACGGTGCGGTCGGCGGTGTAGACGCGGGCCATGCCGTTCGTCTTGCGGAACGCCAGCACCGAGAGCCCGAGCTTGCTGGTCAGCGCCGGGCCGCTGCCGGCCGGATAGCCAAGCGCCCGCAGGCCCTGCTTGAGCAGTGCGACCGCCATTCCCTGGCCCGGCGTGACCGACCTGGCCGCGGCCTTCGCGGCGAAGATGGCCTGCTCCGCCGTTGCGTCGTGCCGCGCGTAGACGGTGTAGGTGGTGTCGCGGCGGGCCCGGAAGCGGGTCTTGAAGGTTCCGCCCTTCGCCACCGCCGCGCGTACGACGCTCGGCTTGCGACCCGGGCTCGAGATTCGGATGTGGATGAACTGGCCGGGGACGTAGGGCTTGACCTTGCCGACGACGCTGACCGTGTCGCCCGTCAGTACGTACGGGCGGCCATGCACGGTGAGACGGCCGGGCACCTGGAGCGTCATTTGACCGGCTTGCGGCGCCGGGGCCGGGGCCGGTTGCGGCTGCGGCGCCGGGTCATCCGCAAGAGCGGGAATCGGCGCTGCCAACGCCGTTGCGGCGCCAAAGATTGTCGCGAGCGCCGCCCTTCGCATCACTTCAGAGTACGCGACCTCCCCGGGAGGGTTACGCAAGCCAGCAGCACGAGGCCGGCGGCCACGCCGCCGACCGCCCAGCTCCCGTCCTTGTCGGAACCGAACGCGACCATGTTGTTGAGCGCGTGCAGGACGATCCCCGGCAGGATCGACCCCGTCGCCTCGTAGGCCACGCAGAACGCGAAGCCGAGCACGATCAGCGGCGGGACGGCCTCGATCCCGGTGGGCGCGTGGACCGCTCCGAACACGAGCCCGTCAATGAGGGCGGCCGCGATGAACGGGAAGCGCGTGCGCAGGGCGCCGTAGAAGAAACCGCGGAAGAAGAACTCCTCCACCGCCGGCGCGACGCCCACCACGAGCAGCCCGATGAGGACGGTGATGAGCGCGCCGTTGCCGGCCCCGAGTTCGTGCAGCGTCGTCTGCTTCTGGTTGGGATGGACGACGACGACGTAGAGCAGCTGGAAGCTGAAGTAGATCGCGAACGCAATCGCGCCCCACTTGAGCCCGCGCAGGAACGGCACCGAGCGCAGGCCGAACTGCCACGGCCGCGGCGGGCTGATGTTTGCCGCCAGCCAAACGGCACAGCCGGCCAGTGCGAAGTCCTGGATCAGCGTCGCGACGATGTTCACGCCAGGCGAGTCCGAGTTGACATCGACGCCGACGACCTTCAGCAGGGCAAAGAGGATGCCGCTCGCGAAGACCGCGATCACGAGAGCCATGCCGAGCGCGGCGAGCCCGTACCAAGCCGGCCACCGCGGGCGTATCTGCTCCTGCTGCTCGATCACCGAGTCAGCTTAGGAGCGCGGGCAGCTCCTGCAGCGATAGGAGGTCTCCCCCGCCCCCGCGCGCGAGTAACAGCGACTGGATGCCTGCGGCGCGCGCGCCCTCGACGTCGTTCGCCGGCGAGTCCCCCACGTGTAGCGCCTCGGCCGCGCGGCAGCCCGCAAGCGCCAGCGCCGCTTCGAAGATCCGCACGTCCGGCTTCGCGGCTCCAGCCACCGCGGAGCTCACGACACCGTCGACGAGTGTCAGCAGGCCGACTTCGTGGAGCACGTCCGGCAGCGAGCAGTCCCAGTTCGACACGACGATCAGGCGCAGCCCAAGATCGCGCAAGCGAGCAAGGGCGGGCGCCGCGTCGGCGAACGCCTCGAAGCGCAGGGCGCCCATCAGCGCGTCGAGCGCGCCCTCCGGATCCACGCCCGCGGCCTCGGCCATGATCGCTGCGCAGCGCTCGCGCAAATTTTCGAGACGCTCCGTATCGAACGCCTCGAGCTGGTGTTCCAGGTAGTACGCCACCTCTGCGCGGAAGCCGCGCTCGGCCCGCGTCTCGTCGATCGCGAGCGCCCTGGCCAGTGCCGGAACCGGAGGGACCAGGCGCAGCAACGTGCCCATGCCATCCAGCAGAACAATCTTCAGCCTCGTAACCTCGCTTGCCATGCCGGTGGCCATTCTTCCGGTGGCGGCAGGATTCTGGACCGACCACCGGGACGAGATCTCTGCGGCGGTGACGATCCTGATCGCGACGGGGATCGCGCTCCTGATCGACCATGCGCTCGTGCGCCGCGGCAAGGGCTTCGCGGGCATGGTGCGTTCGGGAGGCGAGATTTCCGCGGTCACCGACACGCGTCTGCGGATGCTGCGGCGGCTCATATTCGTCGGCATCATCGTGATCGGCGTCGCCCTGGCGCTGATGCAGTTCCCGGCGGTCAAGCGCACCGCGGCCGGGGTGCTCGCGTCGTCGGCCGTGCTTGGCCTGGTTGTCGGCTTCGCCGCTCGCCAGACGCTCGCGAACCTCATCGCGGGGGTCCTGCTGGCGGTCACGCAGCCGATCCGCATCGGCGATCTGGTCCAGTTCGAGGGCCAGACCGGAGTCGTCGAGGACGTTCGCCTGACCTACACCTACCTGCGCGCGGAAGACAACCGCCGCATCATCGTCCCGAACGAGCGGCTTGCGTCGTCGACGATCGAGAACTACACGATCATGGATCCGCGCATCGAGATCGAGGTCACACTTGGGCTCCCGATCGATGCCGACCCGACGCGGGCGCTCGAGGCACTGAGCGAGCTGGGCGACGCTGAAGTAGCCGCTGTGGAGAAAGACGGCTATCAAATCCTCGTCCGCGCCCACGCTGAACATCCACTCGACCGCCGTGAGGTCGCAGCAAGGATTCGAAGCGAGTGTGTTGAACGCCTAAGGCGGGAAAATATCCTCGGCTAGGACGCCGCGCCGATGACGCATCACCAGAGAAAGCAGCGCCGCCGCCAAACGCGGGGCACACACAAGGCGCGCACCACTGCGCTCGTCGGGCTGGGCGTCGTCCTGGCGCTTGTCGTGATCGGCATCGCCTCCGTGGTCGGGTACGTCGTCTCGATCGCCGCGAGCACGCCGAGCATCGACGAGCTGAAGCCGATCAACAAGGGCGCGACGTCCGCGGTCTACGCCGCCAACGGGCGCCTGCTCGGCTATGTCCGCTCGTCGATCATCCGCCAGCCAGTCGTCGAGTCGGACATGCCGCAGGACGTCCGCAACGCGACGGTGGCGATCGAGGACAGCCGCTTCTACAAGCATCACGGCGTCGACTTCGAGGGCATCGTCCGCGCGGCTATGAAGAACCTCGAGAACCGCAAGACGCTCCAGGGCGGCTCCACGATCACACAGCAGCTGGTGCGCTCGCTCTACATCAAGGACCCGACGCGCGACTTCAAGCGCAAGGTCCGCGAGGCAAAACTGGCGTCGGAGCTCGAGGACGAGCATCCCAAGGACTGGATCCTGACCTCGTACCTGAACAACGTCCCTTACGGCACGGTCAACGGCGAGACCGCCGTCGGCATCGAGGCGGCGGCCGAGATCTTCTTCTCGAAACACGCGAAGGACCTGACGCTCGACCAAGCCGCACTGCTGGCGGGTCTTCCGCAGGCGCCGTCGGAGTACAACCCGTTCAAGAACCCGTCGGCCGCGCTCGGGCGTCGCAACGAGGTGCTGCGCGCGATGGTCAAGAACCACTACCTGACCCCCTCGCAGGCAGCCGTTGCGATGAACAAGCCGCTGAGGCTGCGGGCGGGCAGCAAGTACTTCCGGCGCTCCGAGCCGTACTTCTTCGACTACGTCTCCGAGCTGCTGATCGAGAAATACGGGCTGAACACCTACAGGCGCGGTGGCCTGCGGGTCTACACGACGATCGACCCGACGCTGCAGCAGGCTGCGCGCCAGGCGATCGCGGGGCAGCTGAACCAGCCGAACGACCCGTCGTCGGCCGTCGTCTCGATCGATCCGCGCAACGGCTATATCCGCGCGATGGCGTCTAGCGGTAGCTACAAGCACCGCAACTTCAACCTGGCCGCACAGGGCCACCGCCAGCCGGGGTCGACCTTCAAGACTTTCGTGCTCACGACGGCGGTGCTGAAGGGGGTCAACCCCGACGCCGTCAGCTACGTCTCGAAGCCGCTCGCGCTGAACCTGCCCGGTGGACAGATCTGGAAGGTCAGGACCTACGGCGGCGACTACGCCGGCCGCATCAGCCTGACGCGCGCGACACTGCGCTCGGACAACACGGTGTTCGCGCAGCTCGACCTCGACCTCGGGCCGAAGGCGGTCGCGAAGACCGCCCACATGATGGGTATCAGGACCAAGCTCGACGGCCTGCCCGCGGAGGGCCTGGGCGGGCTCCGGATTGGCGTCTCGCCGCTCGAGATGGCCGATGCCTACGCGACGCTGGCGTCCGGGGGCGTCCGGCACAGGCCGATCGCGATCACGAAGGTCAAGTTCCCTGACGGGAAGTCCGACGACCTCGGCGAGGTCAAGGGCACGCGCGTGATGACCGACGGGCAGGCCTACGAGGTCACGAAGGTGCTCAAGATGAACGTGCAGTCGGGCACCGGCGTGAACGCCAACTACGGCTGCCCGACCGCCGGCAAGACCGGTACCACCGACAACTTCACCGACGCTTGGTTCGTCGGCTACGAGCCGCACCTGACGACGTCCGTCTGGGTCGGCTACCCGAAGGCCTCCATCCAGATGCGCAGCGTCCACGGAATCGCGGTCGCCGGCGCGACCTTCCCCTCGGGGATCTGGCATGACTTCATGAATGTCGCCCACCGCGGCTACTGCCAGGACTTCCCACAGCCGACGACGCCGTTCCAAGCCTCGCCGTTCTACGGCAAGTACTCAAAGCAGGGCGGGCCGAGCGACAAGAGTGTCCCGTACTACCAGCAGTACCTCTACAACGGCAGCCAGCAGGCAACGCCCGCGCCTCCGGGCGCCGCGGCACCGAAGAAGGCCAAGAAATACGACCCGCGGCTGTATGAGGCTCCGCCGCAGCCCGCGCCGCAGGCGGCGCCGCCGCCGAGCACTCCCGGCAACGGGAATGGAAACGGCACCGGCCAAGGCAACGGGAACGGGAACGGGACGGACGGCGGGGGCGCCGCGCCGCCAAGCGCCACTGTCCAGCCTCAGGGCTGAACCCTCGAACCGGAAAGGTCGCGCTTGGAGCGCTGTGCGTGCTCTACGCGCTCATGGCCGCGCTGCCCGCGGCTCCTGGGTCGGACATCGTGCTGGCCACCTCGGGCGGCTCGCCGGGCTGGCTGCTGGGGCCGCTGCGGTTCGCCGGCGTCCACCCGGCTGACGGCCCGCTGGCGGGGCCGCTGTTCTACGCCGCGCTCTGGCTGGCGCTGATCCTCTACGTCGTGGTGTTGAGGGCCGCGGCTGGGATCGGCACGCGCCTTGCGCTCGGCGCAGTGGGCGCGATGCACGTCCTGTTCCTGCTGGCGCCGCCGCTCCTGTCGCACGACGTCTTCTCGTACATCGCGTACGCGCGGCTCGGCGTGGCGAATCATCTGAACCCGTACACGCACGCGCCGCTCGACATCCCCGGCGATCCCGGCTTCGTCCACGCCGGCTCGATCGACGCGAGCTCCGCCTACGGCCCCGTCTTCACGCTGCTGACGTATCCGCTGTCACCGCTCGGCGTCCCCGCAGCCTTCTGGATCCTCAAGGTGGTCGCGGCGCTGTCGTCGCTCGGAGTGGTGGCACTGACCTGGAAGGTAGCCCGGCGCCTTGGCCGCGACGCGCTCGTGCCGGCGCTCGCAGTCGGCTTGAACCCGCTCGTCCTCGTCCACGTGGTCGGGGGCGCTCACAACGAGGCTGTGACGCTGCTCCTGACGATGGCCGGGGTGCTGCTCTGGGTAGGTGCGCGCGAGACGGCGGGCGTTGTCGTCTCGACGCTCGCGGTGGGCATCAAGGCGTCGGCGGGTTTGGTGGTGCCGTTCCTCGTCGTGGGCGACATCCGCCGCCGCGTCTGGCCGGCGCTCGCCACGCTTGTGGCCCTGGCGCTGCTCGGGGTAATCGCGTTCGGAACCCACGCGCTCGATGCGCTGTCGCTCATCAGCGACAACCAGGACCGGACTTCGCGCTTCAGCTTCCCGTACAAGACCGCGCAGCTGCTCGGAGCATTGCTGCCTGGCAACCGCCTCGACTACCGAGATGCTGTCCGTGTGGCCTTCGCGGTTTCGTTCGCGGCGGTCTTCCTATGGCTGCTCTGGCGCGCTTGGCGCGGACTGATCGATGTCCTCGACGCGATCGGCTGGGCCACCTTCGCGATCCTGATCGCGAGCGCGTGGCTAGTCCCGTGGTACATCCTCTGGCTGCTCCCGTTTGCCGCGATCTCCCGCGACCGCCGGCTCCAGCTCGCCACCCTGGCGCTCAGCGCCTGGATGCTCGCGATCGCCGTCCCGCTTTAGGCGCGCGAGCAGGACCAGCAGGCCGACGAACATCAGCTCGACGGCGGTTTGGAAGATGCGGAACGCGACCGCAATCGCTGTCGCGACCGTCAGCGGCAAGACCGCGTCGAGCGCGGTCGCCAGCGTCGCGTCACGCGTGCCGAGCCCGCTCGGCAGGATGAAGGTGAGGACGCTGACGCCAAACGCGACCGGATACGCCGTCGCGATGTAAGGCAGCTTGTCCACCGGCAACGGTTGCAGCGCCAGCGCGAAGGTGAACAACCCGGCGCCGACCATAAGCCAGCCCATCAGGTACGCGGGGACGAGCAGCAAAACCAGCGAGTACGGCAGCGCCTGGGGCAGCGGCTCCCTTCCCAGCTTCCCCAGCGCCCAGTCGGTCACCGGCTTGAAGATGCGCGGGTGCAGCGCAATCAGCGCGATGGGCACGACCAGCAGCACCGCGTAGCGGATGTCGTGATGCTGGAGCGAGGGCAGCTTGATGAAGAAGTAAGCGCCCCCGATCACGGCCGCGTTCACGCCGAGCGCCAGCTCGTAGACGATGCTCGCGAGGGCGACGCGGCCGGTGATTCCCGCGCGCTCCGAGAGCACAACGCGGCCCACCACCATCAGCGCGCTGGTCGGCACGTAGCGCGCGATCAACGACTTCGCCCAGGCCGCGCGCAGCTCCGTCGCGTCGGCGCGCTCGCCAAGGCCGCCGAGGATCACGATCCAGAGGGTCGGCTGCAGCAGGTAGAAGACCCCGAGCAGGGCGAACGCCACGACCAGCCAGCCCGGGCGGAAGCGCCAGTCGTAGTTCGGCAGCTTGTTCCACTGCGTGATCAGGAACAGGGCAAGGCACGCGAAGACGAGTGCGATCAGTCCCCACTGGATCGCCGCACGCAGCTTCGGCCGCCCCTGGCCAAGCGAGCCGATGCTCGCGGCGGCGGCGCCGGCACGGTGAAGGAGAGGGGGCCGCTCTGGGTCCGTGCTGCTGGAATCCGCCACCCCGCGCGAGACTGTAACCGTGGGCGAGCTGGATCTGATCAAGACGTTTCAGCGCATCCTCGGCGAGCGAGGCGACCGCCTCGAGCTCGGCTCGGGCGACGACGCGGCGGTGGTTCGCGGTGACGACCGCGCCATCGTGTCGGTGGACGCTGTCGTCGAAGGCGTCCACTTCGACCTGACCACCCACTCGTACGCGGATGTCGGCCACAAGGCGCTTGCGACCGCGCTGTCCGACCTGGCGGCGATGGGCGTCACGCCCAGCGAGGCATACGTGGCGCTCGGTGTGCCGGACGCAACTGATCAGGCACAGCTGGCCGAGCTGGCCGAGTCGATGGAGCAGCTGGCAGATCGCAGCGGCGTGAGCGTCGCCGGCGGCGACGTGACGAGCGCGCCTGTGCTCTTCCTGGCCGTGACTGTCGTCGGCTGGGCGGCAGACGACGATCCCGTGGTGGGCCGCAACGGCGCCCGTCCGGGTGATCGCGTCGGCGTCACCGGTGCCCTCGGTGGAGCGGCGGACCACTCGTCCGAGCGCGCGCGGCGGCCGAACGCGCGCTTCGACATCGGCCCGGCTCTGGCGCGCGCAGGCGTGACCGCGATGATCGACGTGAGCGACGGCATCGCGACGGACGCGCGCCACGTCGCCGAGAGCAGCGGGGTCCACGTCGACATCGAGCTGGAACGGCTTCCGCTCGCGGACGGCGTGGACGATCCGAAGCTGGCGGCGAGCGCCGGCGAGGACTACGAGCTGCTCTTCACCGCGCCGGCAGACACGGACGTCCCGGGCGACGTGACGTGGATCGGGACGGTCACGGAAGGATCAGGCCTGGAGTTGACGTTGCACGGCGAGCCGCTCGAGCTCAGCGGATACGAGCACTGAGCCCGCGCTCGATGGCGCGAACCTGCCGCGCGAACACGACGATGCGCTTCGCCGCGCTGTACTTCGGATGGCAGGCGGTCATGACGAGCCGGTCATAGCCGACGGGCCTGGTCACCCAGACGGCGGTTGGCTTGACGATCCGCGTCCCCTCCACGCGATAGGTGATGACGGCGTAGGGCATCTCGATCCGGACGACGTCGCCCTTGCGCAGCTTGTCGAGCTTGTTGAACGGGGCGAGGTAGGTGGTGCGATGCCCGGCCACCCCCACGGTTCCGGCCATTCCGGGGAACGGGGTCGCGGGGTAGTGGCCGGGGCCCTTCCGCAAAGACGCCGCGTCCGTGCCCTCGACCATCACGAAGTTCGCATGGATGTGCGGGATCCGGATACGGCCAATCGCCTGGCCGTCGTGCACGCGCCGCCGCATCGAGCGCGCGAGGAACGCGATGCGCTGCGGGTCGGAGTGCAGCACCTTCAGCACGCTGCGTTCGGCCGGCGACAGCGGCGCCTGGTCGAGCTTGTTCAGGTCGCCGCCGAGCTGGTCCTGGTGGATCTGGGCGTAGATGGCTGTGACCGGCTCTTGCCAGACCACAGTCAGGACGGCGTCCAGCACGAGCAGCACGCCGGTGGCGATCAGCACGCTCGAGAGTCCCCGGAGTGCCCGCCGCATCAGCGGTCACGGTACAACCGGCTCAGCGCCGCAGCGCCGACTCGGTGCCGCCGAGCGAACCAGGTCCGGCGTAGCCCCCGGGTCCGCGCACCGAGACGGCCTCCCGCTCGCGCGGGGGCGGCCGGCGCGCGAGCGTGATCCTCACCGCCGCCGCGAGGCAGGTGAGCAGCACCGCCCCGACGAGCGCGGTGTAGAGGCCGACGTGCTGCCCGGTGACCAGCAGGAAGCCGTACCAGAGGGCGGCGACAGGCCCGAGCGAGAGCCTCTCCATGATGGCGAGCGCGATCGCCAGCGGCACGATCAGACCGGCCGCGATCAGCCCGAGCCCGGCTGGCCGGGCCGGCGGCACGGGGGACGCCGTGACCAGCAGCCAGAGATGGAAGGCCGGCAGCAGCGCGAGCGCCGCGTACGGATTCACGACCCAGATGGCGAGCGAGACGCCCGCGAGCACCAGCGCCAGGGCAGCACCCGCGCCAGGGCTGTCGGAGGGCGGCAGCTTGCCCGCCAGCCGCGGGCGCACGAACACCCACGCCAACACGAAGAACAACGCGCAGAGACCCAATGACACGCCGGCGGACGCGTCCAGCGCGTGCGCGCTCGGCGGCAGCGGCACCGGTGGGGCGCCGGGCGCCTGGCCGACCAGCACCAGGAAACCCGCCAGCGCCAGCGCCACGAGGAAGGGGGCTGCCCCCGCGGCGAGCCAGCGCAGCCATGGCACGACGGGCTCGTGCCGGCGCCGCACGCGCGCGAACGAGTCGATCGACGCGGCAATCACCGGCAGCAGCAGCGTCAGCACGAGCAGCGCCACCGACCAGCGTGGGAGCATCTTCTGCGCGATCAGCAGGAACGAAGAGGGCGCCTCCGCGACCGGGCCGGCGGCGTCATAGGCGAAGACCGTGCGCAAAATTGCGCGGCCGATGCTGCCGAGCCGGTCGGCGTCCGGCTTCGGCTGCCCCTTCGGCGGCAGCTCCCCGCTGCCGGACACGCGCAGCGCGTCGAAGCCCTGGTCGATGAACGGCGCCTGGTCACCGATCCCGAGTGGGAATGCCAGTCGCGCAAACTGCGAGGCGGTCCCCGCGCTGCGACCGGCCCCGCCGCGCTGAAGCTCTTGGAGGAGCGACTCGCCGACGGTCCGCTGCAGGCGCAGGCCGGTGCGCAGCGTCGTCTCGCTCCAGGGGATCAGAAGCGTGCCCTGCGCGTTGGCCACGCCGGTGTCGGAGAGCACGACGATCGCCTCGACCGGCCCTGATCCTGCGAGCTGCCCTGCAAGCCTTCGTGCACCGGCGGAGCCAATCGTGGAGCCGTCCACCGAAGCCAACACGAGTGTCTTCTGCGTGACCCGTCCCTCGAGTGTCCGTGCGATCTCCACGAGTGACGCGGTGTCAGCAGCGCTGCCCGCCAGATCCGGCACGCGATCGGCGTCGCGCGCAGCCACGACCACCAGCTGGCGTGGCGATTCCCCTACGCGGCGCCCGACCACGTTGACGAGCTGCTTGTCGTCGCTCTGGAAGCGGTCCACGCCCACCGCGAAGTGCTGGTTGCGCAGGTTTGTCGCGACCTGGGCCGCCGCCTGACGGTCGCCGGTCGTGCCTGGCCGGCGGTCCGGGAACGCCTGCGCGAGGCGCTGCGTGCCGGCCAATGCGACATGCCCGTCGAACAGAACGTCGGCCGCCAATGCCTGCGGCACGGCCGGCGGGCGGCTCTCCAGCGAGAACATCGCGATCACCAGCGCGAAGATGGCCGGGATGAAGGCCGCGCGATAAATCCTTGGCTCAATCAAGGGCGGCAGCGCACCTTAGGGGGGCGAATAGCATTTCTGTTGGAGAGAAATGGCAACCGCATCGCCACGCATCCTCGTCGTAGACGACGAGCAACCTGTACAGCAACTGCTTGACCGCACTCTCCGGAGTGAGGGTTACGACGTCGTGCCCGCCCTCGACGGCGAGCAGGCGCTCGACGAGTTCGACAAGCAGCCCTTCGATCTCGTGATGCTCGACGTGATGCTCCCGAAGCTCGACGGCTTCGAGGTCTGCCGGCGCGTGCGGGCGCAGAGCTCCGTGCCGATCATCATGCTCACCGCCAAGGCCGAGGAGATCGCCGACCGTGTGCTCGGCCTCGAGCTGGGCGCCGACGACTACATCATCAAGACGTGCTCGATGCGCGAGCTGCGCAGCCGCGTCAAGGCCGTTCTCCGGCGCGCCCGTATGAGCGGGGCGGACGATCAGGCCTCAGACGACCCGCTCGTCCACAACGGACTGCGGATCGACCCGGCCAAGCGCTCGGTTGAGCGCGGGGGCGAGCCGGTCAAGCTCACGTTCTTCGAGTTCGAGATCCTCTTCGCGCTTGCGCGCCAGCCGGGTCGGGTTTTCACGCGCGTCGAGCTGCTCGAGCATGTGCTCGGCGACTCCGAGTACCGCGACCAGCGCACGATCGACGTGCACATTCGCCACCTACGGGAGAAGCTCGAAGCCGACCCGGCAAGCCCGGAGCTGATCTTGACCGAACGCCGCGTGGGGTATCGCTTCCAGGAGACGTAGGGGAGGACGGTTGCGGCTCCGGTCGCTCAAGAACAAGCTTGCGCTCGTCTTCTGCGGGATCACCCTGATCGCGATGACCGGCGTGTGGTTCTACGTCGTGCCGCAGCTCGAATCGAACCTGCGTGCCCAGAAGCGCGACGACCTGAAGCGGGTCGCGCTCGCCACCGTCGACTCGCTGCAGAGGGTCGAGCGCCGCAACTCCTACAGCCCGAAGCACCTCGACGTGCTGGTACGCGCTATCGCCGACACGTCGGATGCGCACGTGACGCTCTTCACCATCCCGCGCTCGCACATCAAGCCACCGCGCGTGCCGACCCCGCTGAGCGACTCCGCGGCGAACAACGTCGACCAGACGACGGTGTTCTCCGACTTGGCGGCGCGAACGAACCGGACCCAGATCGGCTACGGAACGCTCAACGGCGGGACGGTCGCCCAGGTGGCGCTCCCGATCGGCTCGAAGAAGCGCGCGGAGTGGGTGGCGCTCTACTCGCGCTCGCTTGACGGCGTGACGGAGACGGTCGACCTGATCGGCCGCCAGCTGCTCGTGGCCGCCGTGGTCGCGGGCCTCATGGCGTTCATCGGCTCGTACCTGGTCGCCGGGCGCGTCGGGCGGCGCGTCCGCAGGCTGGAGCGGGCCAGCCGCCGCGTGGCGTCCGGCCAGTTCATCTCACCGCTTCCGGTGAAGTCGCGCGACGAGCTCGGTCAGCTGACCTCGGCCTTCAACGACATGCAGCAGCGGCTGTCGCGTGTGGACCGTGCGCGCAAGGAATTCGTCGCAAACGCATCGCATGAGCTGCGCACACCGCTGTTCTCTCTCGGTGGCTTCATCGAGCTGTTGGAGGACGAGGACCTCGACGTGCAGTCGCGCGCCGAGCTGCTGTCGGCGATGCACGGTCAGATCTTCCGCCTGCAGAAGCTCGCCGTGGATCTGCTCGACCTGTCGCGTCTCGACGCCGGGTCGTTCGAGCTCGAGCAGGACCGCGTCGACCTTTCCGAGCTGGCGGACATGGTCGCCAGCGAGTTCACCCCGGCCGTACGCCGCGGCGACGCCGACATTCAGCTGCGCATGTCGGAGGGCGGCGTCGAGGTGACGTGCGACCGCGAGCGGGTGGCGCAGATCATGCGCATCCTGCTGGACAACGCGATCCGACACACGCCCGACGGGACCCACGTCACGATCTCCGCTTCACGCCGCAACGGCAGCGCGAAGGTCACGGTTGCCGACACGGGCCCGGGCATCGACAGCGGCTCGGCCACCCAGGTGTTCGACCGCTTCTACACCGGCGAATCCCAGAACGGCGGCGCCGGGCTCGGCCTTGCGATCGCAAAGGAGCTCGCGCAGCGGATGCACGGCGAGATCCGGCTGAACGCCCGGCCCGGCCGAACCGCCTTCACGCTCGATCTGCCTACCGACGTGGACGGCGAATGAGGCGCGGATTCGCAGCCGTCGCTGCGCTCGGCGTGCTGGCCGGGTGCGGCGGTGGAGGCGGGAGCTCCAGCACGGCCACCAACACGGCCGCGACGCCGCAGAAGACCCAGACCACGAGGGTGGAGGTGATCAGGTCCTCAGATGGCGGCGGGAGCGGGTTCGATCCGCAGGCGATCTACAAGAGCGAGGCGCCGGGGGTGGTGACCGTGATCGCCCTGAGCGGCGGCGGTGAGGCGCTCGGCTCGGGCTTCGTGATCGACAGCGCGGGCTACGTCGCAACCAACGCGCACGTGGTCACCGGCCAGTCCGGTGGCAAGGCCAAGCAGGTCTACGTCCAGTTCAGCGACGGCAACAAGCTGTCCGCGTCGATCGTCGGGACGGACCTGGATTCAGACGTCGCTCTCCTGAAGGTCGACCCATCGGAACTTCGGGGACCGGGCGCAACGCTCGTGCCGCTGCCCTTCGGGGCGACTAGCAACGTCAAAGTCGGCGATCCGGTGGCTGCGATCGGCAGCCCGTTCGGCGAGCCCCAGTCGCTCTCAGTCGGCGTCGTCTCCGCGCTCAACCGCGACATCGAGTCGCTGACGAACTTCCCGATCGGCAATGCCGTCCAGACTGACGCGGCGATCAACCACGGCAACTCGGGTGGCCCCCTGCTGCAGCGAGACGGCAAGGTGATTGGCATCAACTCGCAGATCCGCTCGAGCGGTGGCGGCGGCGAGGGAGTTGGCTTCGCGATCCCGGTCGAGACGGTGAAGCACTCCGTGGCTCAGCTCCGCGCCAAGGGCCACGTGGACTATGCCTACCTCGGCGTCAGCTCGGTCCCGCTCTATCCACAGCTGGCCGAGCACCTCGGCCTCAAGGAGGCGACCGGCGCGCTGGTCGACCAGGTCGTGCCCGGCGGCCCGGCCGACAAGGCGGGCCTGCACGGCGCGAGCTCGCACACCACCTTCCAGGGTGAGCCGCGGATCCCCGTCGGCAGCGATCTGATCGCCGCCGTCGATGGGCGCAAGCTGACGCCTACCGACGACCTCACGGACTTGATCGGGCTGCACCAGCCGGGCGACACCGTTCAGCTGACGATCGGGCACGACGGACGGCAGCGCACGATCGCCGTGAAGCTCGGCAAGCGCCCCGAACGCGTGACCGGGGCACACTAGGTGCGGCAGCTGGTGCGCGAGCTGGCGCTCGCGCTACGGGAGCGGGTGGCGCCGCAGGTCGGGTCGCATGCAGCACGTGCGCATGCCGGCGGCGCGGCTGGGGGCGACGTGACGTTCGCCATCGACGCCGACGCCGAGGAGCTCCTTCAGTCGTTCCTGGCCGAGCGCGCCCCGGACGTGGCGTTCTACTCCGAGGACGCCGGCCTGGTGGTCCCGAGCGGAAGCAGGCCGAAGCAGATTCTCGTGGTAGACCCCGTCGACGGCACGCGGCCGGCACTCGCCGGGCTCGAGTCGTGCTGCGTATCAGTCGCCGCGGCGCCGTACGGCGAGGGCGTGACGATGGCGGACGTGACAGTCGGGTGCGTCGTCGAAATCCCGTCCGGGCGCGTGTTCCTCGCCGAGCGCGGTGCCGGGCTGGTCGAGGGTGGCCCACCGCGGCTGTCGCGCAACGAGCGGCTCGACCGGATGTTCTGGACCTTCGGCTATCGCGGCCGGCCGGCTCGTCCGCTGACGGAGGTGCTGGCCGATCTGATCGATGCGTCTTCGGTCGGCGGCGCCAGCTTCGACCTGGGCTCGGCCTGCTTCGACACGATGTGCGTGGTCGACGGTCGCCTGGACGCATACGTGGAGCCGGGACCGTTGTTGGTCGAGCGCGTGCCCGGCATGCGCGCGGAGTTCGAGCGCGTGGGCGGCGGCGCGGTGCTGAACAACTCGCCATACGACCTTGCCGCAGCGGCGCTCATCGCGGACGAGGCCGGTGCCGTCGTGACCGACGCAGCCGGCGAGCCGTACGACGAGCGACCCCTGCTCGGATCCGCCGCCGAGTTCCAGATGTCGGTGGCGATCGCTGGAAATCGAGGGCTCCACGAGCAGATCGTCAACGAGGTTGCCAAAGGGCTGGAGCGGCTCGGTAGGCGCCACGACGATGCAAACCCGGCCGGGAGTCCGTAGCCTGCACCGGGAGGTTTCGCGATGGATGTGCCAGCAGACAGCCGCGAAGTATCCCTGGGCATCCCCGCCAAGCCCGAGTACCTCGTGCTCGTGCGCCTCGCTCTGTCTGCGGTGTGCCGGCTCACGTCGCTCGGTCCCGACGAGGTGGCCGACCTCAAGCTGGCCGTCACGGAGGCTGCCACCAGTCGCGTCCAGCCGGATCGCCCCGGAGACGACGAAAGCCCCGAGCTGCGCGTCGGGATGCGGCTGGAAGGGGACCGTCTCGAGGTCACGCTGCGCGGTGGCACCGCGTCACCCCTACCCGACGAGGAGCGCGAGTTGAGCCGGGCGATCATCGAGGCGACCGTCGATGGATTCCACGACGCCGATGACTCGACACTGCTCGTGAAGCAACTCGTGAGCGCGCCCGGCTAGCCTGAGCGCCGTTCGTCGCCCCCGACAGGAGGATCCGTGCTCCAGCCGATCCCGGTAGGACACAAGTCGCTTGCCGACTACACACATCTTGTAGGCCGCAGCCTCGTGGAGGAAATCCGCGAGTTGGCCAAGGAAGCTCAAGGACTTCGCGTGCTGCATCTCTCCGCCACCGCGTTCGGCGGTGGCGTGTCCGAGATCCTCTACACGCTGATCCCGCTGATGAAGGACGTCGGCGTGGAAGCCGAGTGGCAGGTGATCCTCGGCCGCGAGGAGTTCTTCAACGCCACGAAGCTCATGCACAACGCGCTTCAGGGCAACCCGCAGGACCTGAACGCCGGCGAGTGGGCCGTCTGGGAGCAGTACAACCACATGAACGCCGAGGCGCTGACGGGCGACTGGGACGTGGTCATCGTCCACGACCCGCAGCCGGCCGGGATCCGCAACATGGTCCCGGACAAGGCGGCCAGCTGGGTCTGGCGCTGCCACATCGACCTGTCGACGCCGAACCAGGCGACGATCGACCGGCTGACGCCGTACCTGACCGACTACGACGCCGCGCTCTTCCACATGCAGGAGTACGTGCCGGCAATGCTCGACGGCGGCAGCCCGCGCACCTACATCTGCCCGCCCGCTATCGACCCGCTGTCGCCGAAGAACATGGCGCTGTCGCCGGAGGACGCTGCCTTCGTCTGCGACCAGTTCGGCATCGACATCGACCGGCCGCTCATCACCCAGGTCTCGCGGTTCGACCCGTGGAAGGACCCGCGCGGCGTCATCGATGCCTACCGCGCCGTCCACGAGGAGTTCCCGCACGTGCAGCTGGCGCTGGTGGGCTCGATGGCCACCGACGATCCGGAGGGCTGGGAATTCTTCAACGACACCGTCGAGTACGCCGACAGCGATCCCGACATCAAGATCCTGAACAACCTGAACAACGTCGGTGCGATCGAGGTGAACGCCTTCCAGTCGCAGTCCGACGTCCTGATCCAGAAGTCCACGCGGGAAGGGTTCGGCTTGACCGTGTCCGAAGCGTTGTGGAAGGCTCGCCCAATGGTCGCTGGAAACGTCGGAGGAATCCCCCTCCAGATCCACGACGCAGAGACCGGCTACCTGGTCGGCTCAGCGGACGAGTGCGCGGAGCGCGTCAAGCAGATCTTGCGCGAACCGGAACTCGGCCGTAGCCTCGCCCGGGCGGGTAAGGAGCACGTGCGGAAGAACTTCCTCACGCCGCGCTTGTTGCGCGACTGGCTGCAGATATTCAAAGACTTGAGATGAACGAAGGCGCTCACCTGGTCCTGGTCTCCAACCGCGGTCCGGCGAGCTTTTCGATAGACGAAGAGACCAGCGAGATCACCGCCACGCGCGGCGGCGGCGGGCTCGTCACTGCTCTGACTGGCCTCGTGCACCACCGGGACGCACTGTGGATCTCGTCGGCGATGGGCGACGCGGACACGCGGGTCGCGCGCGAGAACGACGGTAAGGCGTTCGACCTCGAGGTCGACGACGCGCATTACCGGATTCGGCTGGTCGAGTCCGACCCCGACGCCTATGACCGCTTCTACAACATCATCGCCAACCCAATGCTGTGGTTCATCCAGCACTACCTCTGGGACCTCTCGAACGCGCCGGACGTGCGCGAGCACGAGGTGGAGGCCTACGAGTCGGGCTACCTGGTGGTCAATGACGACCTGGCGAACGCGGTGCTGGAGGAGATAGACGGCCAGGAGGGGGCCGTGGTGATGCTGCACGACTACCACCTCTACACCGCACCGCGAACCATCCGGCAGGCGCGCCCGGACGTCTTCATCACGCACTTCATCCACATCCCGTGGTCGCAGCCGGACTCATGGCGGGTGTTGCCGCGCGACGTGCGCGAGGATCTCTACGAGGGGATCCTCGCGAACGACATCATCGGCTTCCACACGCAGCACTACAAGCGGAACTTCCTGCTCTGCTGCCGCGAGCTGTTCGACCTCGAGGTCGACGAGCAGAACAGCGTCGTCCACTTCGACGGCCGCGAGGTCTGGGTGCGCGCCTACCCGCTCCCGATCTCGGCCGAGAACTTCGCCCGGACGGCCCAGCGGCCCCAGGTGCACGTCTACGAGCGCGAGCTGCTCCGCCGGCGGCGCGAGCACATGATCCTGCGCGTGGACCGCGCGGACCTGTCGAAGAACGTGCTGCGCGGCTTCACCGCATTCGACCTGTTCCTGGAGCAGCACCCGGAGTTCCGGGAGCAGGTCACGTTCATCGCGCACATGATGCCCTCGCGGCAAGACGTGCCGGAGTACGTCGAGTACCTCGAGAAGATCGAGGCGCTGGTGGCCGTCGTGAACCATCGCCATGGCACGACGGACTGGATGCCGATCGACCTGAAGCTGCGCGAGAACCTGGACGAGGCGATCGCGGCGTACAAGCACTACGACCTGCTGATGGTCAACGCGATGTTCGACGGCATGAACCTGGTGGCGAAGGAAGGGCCGCTGGTGAACGAGCGGATGGGCGTGTCCTTGCTGAGCGAGAACACAGGCGCACACGAGGAGCTCCTGGACTTCGCGCTGTCCGTGAACCCCTTCGACGTCCAGGAGCAGGCGGACGCGATCCATAGGGCGCTGACGATGTCGCCTGAGGAACGGTCGTGGCGGGCGCAGGGGCTGAAGGAGGTCATCCGCTCGCGCGATCCGGGCGATTGGGTCGACGAGCAACTGGCGGACATCGACGCGAAGCGCTCGGGGTCCAGGGCCGCCCGCTAGAAGAACTCGGGCAGCGGTGGCGGCGCCGGCGGCACGAACTGCGGGCGCCTAAGGGGCGGCGGGCTGGGCGGCGTCCACTCTCGCGACGTGGACGGCAATAGTTGCCGTCTAGGTGGAGAGAGTGAGCGAGGTGGCCGATGCGCGCGCCGATGCGGGTGCAGACGCCGAGCGGAGCGACGCGGCCGATCCCGCCCCCCTTGGTCGCGGCTGTTTACGCGACGCACCCGCGACACCGCGGGCGGCGAGACCGGAGTGGGCGGAGTGGCCGGAGCGGCGGGAGCAACGCGAGGAGGCACGAGCGGCTCGGGCACCCGAGCCGCGGGCGCCCCACCACAGCCGCGCGTCAGAGCGATGGCGCCGGCGGCGAGCAAAGCGGCCGACCGCCCCAGGTTCGCCCATCTCACTCGCCGCCGTGCCATGACCTCCAAAGCCGCTCACGGAGCCTGATTCGCCCCCTGCCGGTCACACGACCGCTGCTAGATTCGTCCGCTCTATGCCGCTTTACGACTTGATGCTTCTTCTCGACCCGGGCGCGCCCAGCGATCGCCAAGAAACGATCCTGCGGGACGTCCAGGGCCTGCTCGAATCGGGCGGCAACGTCGTCGGAAACTTCGACTGGGGCACTCGGCGCATGACGTTCGAGATCGATCATCGCCCCGATGCCGCCTACCACCTGTTCCAGTTCGAGACCGAGGGTGGGGGCGCCCTGCTCGAGCAGGTCGACCACTCGCTGAAGATCATGGACGGCGTGCTGCGCCACCGGATCATCCGCTTGAAGGAAGGCTCGCCGCCGCCGCCGATGCCCACGCCCGACCGCCGCGGCGGCTACGAGGAGTACCAGGCGAGCGACGCTGCGACCCAGAAGGTTGACCAGCCCGAGGGCGGCCAGCCGGCCGACGCACCCGCCACCGCCGGGACTGCCGCCGCCGAGCAGCCGGCCGCGCCGGCGGACGCGCCCGCGCCGGCTCCAGCCGAGACGCCCCCGCCGCCGGACGTGGCGGACCAGGAGGCAGGGCCCGCAGGTGGAGGCGGCGACGACGTCGCGCCCTCCGGCCCCACAGCCGCCTGACGGTCAGGACCGCCGATCCCGAGAAGGACGCCGCGGCCTGCGCCGCGATCTACGAGCCGTTCGTGACCGACAGCTCGATCTCGTTCGAGACCGAGCCGCCGTCCGCTGAGCAGATGGCGCAGCGGATCCGCGCGGCGCACGAATGGGTCGTAGCCGAACGCGGCGGCCGGGTAGTCGGCTACGCCTACGCAGGCATCCACCGAAGCCGCAAGGCGTACCAGTGGACTGCGGAGGTGACCGCGTACGTCGACCGCACCGTTCAGAGGACGGGTCTCGGTCGCCTTCTGTACACGGAACTGTTCGACCGCCTCCGGCGCCGCGGCTTCCGCCTCCTGGTCGCCGGCATCACATTGCCGAACGACGCCAGCGTCGGCATGCACGAGGCACTGGGCTTCGAGCCGGTGGGCGTCTACAGGAACATCGGCTGGAAGACAGGCCAGTGGTGGGACGTCGGCTGGTGGCAGCTCGACCTGGGCGCACCCGAGGGGGAGCCGCCACCCGAGCCGGTCTAGCGAATTTTCACTGCGGTCGGCCCGACCGTTGCGCTCTGGCTCGACCCGCCGAAGAAGCAGTTCGGCCCGCAGCTCTGGGCCGCGCCACTGAACGCCGAAGCCCTCATCACCGCCTGACCTCGCCGGAACGGGCCGCCTGCGGCGTCGGCGAGAACGTCCATGCCGACGGTGTGATTCGCGCCGTCACACGGGAACAACAGCGGCGTCGGCGCGAACGTGAACAGCGACGCGCTACCGCGAGCAATCGCCTTGCCCGTGGCTTGTTCGATCGACACTGACGCGCTCGAGCTCACAGGTGTCAAGGAGGGATCGAACGCGGAGCACGATGCAGTGATCGGCACGCTGACGAGCACCTTGGCCGTCAGCGACGGATCGCCGATCGTCATCGTCATGGCCGATGCGGCCGACGCGGCGCCGGCGAGCAGCGCTGCCGTTGCGGAGGCGAGCAACAGCACGCGCATATTCCTGGACATATGCACCCTCCTCAGGGTGGGTTGAAAGTGGACGACGCCAACCCTCGTCCGCGGCGATCGCGACGGGAACGGACCCAAGGTCTACATCCGGGGCACCTCGTCGGTTACGAAAGACCACCCCTCCGTAGCCTTCCTGCATCTTCCGGGCTTTTTCGCGTCAGATCGCATGCGTCGCGGCCGACTCCGTCTGTAGCCTCGCTTGAGCGAGATAACGACCGTCCCCTGACCGTCAAGGAGCCGTACCAATGGCAGCATCGAACATCAACCGAGTCACGATCACCGGAAACCTGACTCGCGACCCGGAGCTCCGCTCCATCCCCAGCGGGACGTCGGTCTGCAAGCTGCGGATCGCCGTGAACACGCGCCGCAAGGATGCTTCCGGCCAGTGGGTCGACAAGCCGAATTACTTCGACGTCACAGTCTGGGGCCAGCAGGGCGAGAATTGCGCGACGTACCTCCAGAAGGGGCGCCCGGTCGCTATCGATGGCCGCCTCGAGTGGCGCGAATGGGATGCCACCGACGGGTCGGGCAAGCGCTCGGCTGTCGAGATCGTCGCCGACACCGTTCAGTTCCTGGGCGGCCGCGGTGACGACGGCGGCAACGGCCACCGGTTCACGCCCGAGAGCGACGTTCCGGCCGACACGGCCGACTTCGCCCCGGCGCCTGCCGGGCCCGGCGTCGCAGACGACGACATTCCGTTCTAGAGCCCAACCGGAGAGCGCGTCGCTTCATGATCGGCCTTCGGCCTAGTGGGGCACCGGGCGGTTGATCCCGCGCCCGGAAATGAAGAGCCGGCTCAGCGCAAGGGGGACGGGATTCATCCTGTCCGCCGACCTTGCCGAGCAGTCGATCGGCTTTTCGCCCGATACACTCCTCGGAGTCCCTGCCTGCCAGGGACTTTCTTTGGAACAAGAGGTGAACGCAGTAGATGGCACGTAAAGCGAGCAACCGGCAGCAGCCCAGCAGCACGACTGGCCGCCGCCGTGATCGAAAGGGCGCGGCCGGTACCGGCCGGCGCAAGTCCTGCCCGTATTGCCGGGACAAGGTCGACGTCGTCGACTACAAGGACTTCGGCGGAATCCGCCGCCAGCTCTCGGAGAAGGGCAAGATCCGCTCCGCCCGCGTGACCGGCTGCTGCCGCCGCCATCAGCGCCAGCTGGCAAGGGCAGTGAAGCGGGCTCGTGAGCTCGGCCTCCTGCCCTACGTCTCTCAGTAGGACCGGCAATGGCGCAGGCAATCTTGACTCAGGATGTGGAGTCCCTCGGGGAGAAGGGCGACGTCGTCGACGTCTCGCCCGGTTATCTCCGCAACTTCCTCGTCCCGCGCAAGCTCGCGCAGCCGGCTACCACCGGCTCGATCGCCGACGCGCAGCGTCGCAAGGAAGCTGCCGAGCGGGCGGTCCGCGAGGCGGCCGACAAGGCGCAAGAGAACGCGGCGCTCCTCTCCAAGACGGTGCTCACGATCACCCACCCCGCGGGCGATGACGGCCGGCTGTTCGGCTCTGTCACCGCGCAGGAGATCGTCGACGCGATCCGTCAGGCGCGCGGCCTGCGGCTCGATCGCCGCAAGGTCCAGCTCGAGGAGCCGATTCGCCACACGGGGTCGCACATGGTCACGGTCGAGGTGCACGACGGTGTCACCGCGACCATCAAGACCATCGTGACCGCCGGCTGACGCCGGCCCGCCGCAGCTAGCTGCCTTGGCAACAGTCTCGCCGCTCCCGGCGAACGGAGGCGCGCCCGACCGCCTGCCCCCGCAGGCCATCGAGGCCGAGGTCTCGGTCCTGGGCGCCGTCCTGATCGCCGAAACCGCGCTCGACCAGCTCCAGGTCGAAGTGCGGCTACGCCCCGAGGACTTCTACCTCCCCAAGCACGGCTCGATCTTCCGCGCGATGCTCGCGCTCGCCGACAAGAGCGAGCCGGTCGACGCGCTGACGGTCTCGGCGGAGCTCGATCGCCAAGGCGAGCTCGAGCAGGTCGGCGGCACTGCCTACATCCACAGCCTGCCGTCGAGCGTCCCGTCGGCAGCGCACGCGGCGCAGTACGCACAGATCGTCCGTGACCGTGCGCGACTCCGCCGGTTGCTCAGCACGCTGCGCGAGGCCGAGGACCAGGTCTTCTCGTTCCCGGGCAGCGCGCGCGAGCTGTTCGACAAGACGGAGGCCGACATCTACAAGGTCGCCCACGAGGAGACCACGGCCGACCTCACGCGCCTCGACGACATCCTCCACGACGAGATCGACAAGCTCGAGTTGCTGTCGGAGAGGGGCGTGGCGCTCACCGGCACGCCGTCCGGTTTCAAGGACCTCGACGACCTGACCGGCGGCTTCCAGCCCGGCAACCTGCTCATCCTGGCCGCGCGTCCCGCCATGGGCAAGTCGGCGCTCGCACTGAACATCGCCCAGAACGCGACGCTCGGGAAGGGCACCGAGGGTCGTGGCCCGATTCCGGTCGCCCTGTTCTCGCTGGAGATGAGCCGCGTCGAGATCGCCCACCGAATGCTCGGCGCAGAGGCCAAGATCTCAAGCGACGCGCTGCGCAAGGGCCAGGTCAAGTCGGACTGGCGCCGGGTCCTGTTGGCCAGCGAGAAGCTGTCGAAGGCGCCACTGTGGATCGACGACTCGTCCGACCTCGGCATCCACGAGCTGCGCGCGAAGGTGCGCCGCCTGAAGGGGCGGCAGCCGGACCTCGGGCTCGTGATCGTTGACTACCTCCAGCTGATGCGCCCGGAGGACTCACGCGAGAACCGGGTGCTCCAGATCGGCACGATCAGCCGCGGGCTGAAGCTGCTGGCGATGGAGCTGAAGATGCCGGTCATCGCCCTCTCACAGCTGTCGCGCCGGCTCGAGGAGCGCACCGACAAGCGGCCGATGCTGTCCGACCTTCGTGAATCGGGTTCGATCGAGCAGGACGCCGACGTCGTCATGTTCATCTACCGCGAGTCCGTCTACGACAAGGACGAGGATCAGGAGGATGCGCCCGCGGCTGACGAGGCCGAGCTGATCGTCGGCAAGCACAGGAACGGCCCGATCGGCACGATCAAGCTGGTCTGGCAGGCGCAGTTCGCGCGCTTCATGAACTACTCGCCCGACCTTGCGTACTACGGCGGGGATCGCGGCGGAGACGACGCCTGATGCCGCTCTGCGAAGTCGGCGTCTGCGATGGCTCCGGATGGATCGAGGTCGACGAGCTGACCGCTAAGCCGTGCGCGTGCCGCGCCCTCAAGGCCAAGCGCAAGCAGAGCCGGCGACTCGGGACGGGCATCCCGAAGCGCTTCCGCGGAGTTGGCTTCGATCGCCAGCCGATTGCCGACATGGACCCCGCGCTCGTCCGTGAGATCCGCTCGTACGTGCGGGACATCAACGGCAACCTCGACAAGGGCAAGGGCCTGTGGCTGTTCGGCGACGTCGGCACCGGGAAGACGTCGCTCGCGATGCTCGTCTCGAAGGCGGCACTCGAGGCCGGGCGCTCGGTTGCGATCTACTCGATGCCACGGCTGCTCTCCGACATCAAGGAGACCTACGAGGACCGCTCCGAGACGTCGTACATGCAGCTCTTCGAGCGGCTGGTCGGCGTGGACCTGCTGCACATCGACGACCTCGGTGCGGAGAAGCGGACCGAGTGGGTGCTCGAACAGCTCTACTCGATCATCAACGAGCGCTGGCAGGAGGAGCGTTCTGTGATCGTCACGACCAACCTGATCGACGTCGACGACCTGCGCGAGCAGATTGGGCCGCGGACGGTCTCCCGGCTGCACGAGACGTGCGACCTGATCCCGATCATGGGCCGCGACAGGCGCATGCAGCAGTTCGCAGCCTAGACTCGCATCACGTGCCGTCGATAGTCATCGTTGGCGCCCAGTGGGGCGATGAAGGCAAGGGCAAGATCACCGATCTGCTTGCCGAGAAGGCCGACGTCGTGGTCCGGTTCCAGGGCGGCAACAACGCCGGGCACACGATCGTGCGCGGCGACGAGGTCTACAAGTTGCACCTGATGCCGTCCGGCATCCTCTATCCCGGCAAGCTGTGCGTGATCGGCAACGGCGTGGTGATCGATCCGAAGGTCATCACCGAGGAAATCGTCGAGCTGACACGGCGCGGGATCGACGTCTCGAGCCTGCGCATCTCCGCGAACGCGCACCTGATCATGCCGTACCACAAGCTGCTCGACCAAGAGGGTGAGGCCCGCCTCGGCAAGCTGCAGATCGGCACGACAAAGCGCGGCATCGGGCCCTGCTACGCCGACAAGGCGTCACGCCTGGGCATCCGCGTGCAGGACCTGCTGGACGAGAAGATCCTGCGCCAGAAGAT
This sequence comes from Thermoleophilaceae bacterium, assembly GCA_036269895.1. Classification (GTDB taxonomy): domain Bacteria; phylum Actinomycetota; class Thermoleophilia; order Solirubrobacterales; family Thermoleophilaceae; genus DATBDN01. The sequence continues at coordinate 11,061 of DATBDN010000052.1, read as the reverse complement.
CTACGCGGCGCTCGAGCCCAAGCGCCAGCTGCTGCGCCCCTACGAGAAGGACCCGATCATCGACCTGCAGACGATGGTCCAGGAGTACCGCGGACTCGGTCAGCGCCTCGCCCCCTACATCGCCGACACGCCGCCGATCATCTGGGACGCGCTCGACCGAAGCTGCCTCGTCGTGTTCGAGGGCGCGCAGGGGACGCTGCTGGACATCGACCACGGGACGTATCCGTTCGTGACTTCGTCGAACCCGGTCGCCGGCTCGGCGACGATCGGGGCCGGCGTCGGGCCGAAGGACATCGACGAGGTCTGGGGGGTCACGAAGGCGTACGCGACGCGCGTCGGCGCGGGCCCGTTCGCCAGCGAGCTCGACGACGAGCTCGGCGCGCGCCTGCGCGAGGCCGGCGCCGAGTACGGCACAACCACAGGACGGGCGCGCCGCACGGGCTGGCTCGACCTGGTGGCGCTGCGCTACGCCGCGCGCGTCAACGGCCTGACCGCCCTCGCCATCACCAAGCTCGACGTCCTCAGCGGGATCGGCCCGCTGCAGGTTGCGACTCGCTACCGGGGGCCGGAGGGAGCGGAGTTCGACTCGTTCCCCTACCACCAGTCGATCCTGCACAAGGCCACCGCCGTCTACGAGCAGCTGGCCGGCTGGGAGGAGGACATCACCGGCGTCCGGCGCTTCGAGGACCTGCCACAGGCCGCCCAGGACTACCTGCACTACATCGAGAGCTTCGTCGGTGTGCCGATCGTCCTGGTCGGTGTCGGTCCCGCGCGCGATCAGGTCATCGAGATCGACCGCTCGACGCCGCTTCAGCGCGCCGCGTAGATCGCGTTCCAGCACACCAGGAACCACGGACGCCGGCGCAGCGGATGCTCGCGGCCGTCTCCCTCAACGCCCTCGGCGCGGTCGCGTACTTCCTGCGGGGACGGTCGCCGGCGCGAGCGGGCTGAAAAGCAGCTCGTAGAGCTCGGGGTACAGGTCGAGCGGGGCGCCATCCGGGTCCACGAAGTGCTGCAGCGCAAGCCCGATGTCCATCGCGATCATCGCCGTCGCAAGGCGGTCCGGGCTGGCCGGCGGCTCCTCACCGGCCTCGGCGTAGGCGTGAGTCATCCCCTCCGCGATCAGCCGGCGGTTGGCTGACCAGAACCCTGCCGCGATCACGCGGAAGGAGTCATCGCGACCGGCGTGCGCGAGGAGCTCGAGCCACAGGCGGAAGAGCCAGCGGCCCTGCTCGTTCGCCTGAATCTGCGCCAGCTGCTCACCCGTCTCACGCAGTGACGGGCGCGCACCAGCGACGGCCGACTCCGCCATCCCCCGGTACACGGAATACACGCGCTGCTGGAGCAGCTCCGCGAACAGCTGCTCCTTGGATTCGAAGTTCGAATAGAAGGCGCCGCGCGTGTAGCCGGCCTCAGCCGTGATCGCCTCGATCGACGCGCCCTCGAACCCGCGCGTGATGAACACGCGCGCCGCTGCCTCGAGCAGCTCGCTGCGGGTCTGATCACGCCGCTCGGCCCGCGTGAGCCGCGGCTTCGTCATCGCTTGGGATGCATGGCTGTATCCGGGTACGCTACTGTATGCGGACAATGGAACGAGCCGAGGACGCGCTCGAGCCGGCCCCGTGGCCGAAGCGGTTCGGTCTCGCGGTGCTGATGGCGCTGATCGCCACCAACGTGTGGATCGGTGGGCCGCTGCTCGCGCTGTGGATCGGGGCACGCGTGCAGGAACACAGCGGCGGCTCGCTGACGATCCGACCCGCAAGCGCCTTGGCCGTGTTCGCCGCGCTGGCGGTCATCACAGTGGGCCTCGTCAAGCTGCTCAGCCGCGTCGCTGCCGCCTACGACCGCGCCGCGGGCATCGGTCCGGCCACACGACGGCGCGACAGCTGGGTCAGCGTGGAGCGCCGATCGTTTCCCGGCGTCCGGGAGACGCTGTCCACGCTCGAACGCATCCTCGTGGTGGTGGTCGCGATGGCCGTGATCGCGTTCGAGATCTGGTTCTTCTTCTTTTCGACGTCACCGATCGACCAGCGGACCGGCCGCAGTGGCGTGCCTCTGAGCCAGGTTGTGCCGCTACGACTGCGGTAGCACGCGCTCCTCACCACGGCGCAGGAAGCGCAAGCCGATCGCCAATGCGCCGAGCAGGCCCACCAGGCCCGCGCCGATCTGCACGCCCAGCAAGCCCTCTTCGGTCCAGTAGACGTCGTCGAGCTCCAGCAGCAGCGCTGCCTCGTCCATCGTCATGCCCATGCCGGTGCCGAACAGCAACGCCAGCCTGGGCTCGAGCTGCTCGTTGCGCGTGACGATCGCGACCGCCCCGGCTACGAACGCCAGCACGATCCCCGGCACGAAGTGGTGGATGTGGCGACGGCCCAGGCGCAGGTTGCGGAACGGCCCGAGCGTGCTGCGGTCGCGCAGCACCAATGCGATCCCGCGGGATGCCAGCAGGCTGATCACGAACGAGGCGAACAGGTTGAACAGAGCGTTCTCCTGCGCCGGCGCCGCCTGATAGCCGGCAACCGCCACGTCCGTCGTCTCGACCGCCGCCTCAACCGCCGCGCCCACCACGTTGTCCGCATCCGCGGGCAACGGCGCGGAACCCCGGCGCCACACCCGGCCGAGCTCGGCCGCAAACGCGCCGACGGCCGTGATGGCGGCAGCGCCGCCGATGACGGCGGTACGCCGCTGCCCCGCGGTCCAGCCCCTGCGCCTGCGCGGGATCAGCGCCAGTTCTCGATCAGCTCCTCGTCGGCGACCTCGCGCACGTTCCGGGCCGGCACGCCCATGACCAGCGTCCGCGGCGGGACGTCGCGTGTGACGACCGCGCCGGTTGCGACAAAGGCCTCCTCGCCAACCTCCACACCCGGAAGAATGCGCGCACCACCACCCACGCGGCAGCCGCGCCGCAGGATTGCGCCGGTCAGCTGGATGCCCTTCTCGTGCCGCCCCATCGTGTTGTCGTTGTAGGTGAACACGCCCGGGCCGATGAAGACGTCGTCCTCGACCACCGAGAACGCGGTTATGTAGCAGCCCGTCTGAATGCGCACGCGCTCGCCGATGGCGACGTCGTTGTCGACGGCGCTGCCGCGCCCGACGGTCGTGAGACCGCCGATCCGCGCGCGCTCCCGCACCTGCGACTGGTCGCCGATGAACGCGCCAGGCCCAACCGTGGCCCCCGCCACCACGACCGCCTGGGCCGCGACCGTGGCCGCGTCGCCGAGCAGCGTCGGCTCGGGCTCACGCAGCTCGGCCTGCGACGTGGGCGCCAGCACCAGCGCCTTGCCGACGATCGCTGCGTCCTGGATGCGCACGCCCCTGCCCAGCCGCACCCCGGGGTGGATCACCACGTTCGCGCCGATCTGCGCATCGTCGGGCACCTCGACGCCGTCGCCCAGCAGAAGGCCCGGCGCGCGCTCAGACGGCCGGAGCACGCATGCTCCCCTCGAGAGACTGCTGAAGACCCTCGAGCACGCGCACCACGCGCAGGCCGCTGCGGCCGTCGGACACCGGCGTCTTGCCATCGCGTACGCACTCGGCGAAGTGGCGGCACTCGATTCGCAGCGGTTCTTCGTTCGGGATGCTCGGGCTCCAGACGTCCCCCGAGCGCGCGATGTACTCGCCATAAGAGCTGTAGTCCTGGTCGAAGCCCTTGTCGTAGATGACGAGCTTCTGCTCCAGCTCCATGTCGTCGAAGGTGGCCATCTTGTCCGACCCGACGATTGTAAAGCGCCTTTCCTTATGCGGGTCGAGCCACGACAGGTGCAGGTGCGCCATCAGGCCGGACGGGAAACGCAGGTAGCAGAACACGACGTCCTCGATCGGTGGACGCATGTAGCTCTCGCCGAACGCATGTAGCTCGTCAGGCTCCTCGCTGGCGAGGTGCAGCAGCACCGAGACGTCGTGCGCGCCGAGCGACCAGAGCGCGTTCTCGTCCGGTCGTAGCTTGCCGAGGTTGAGGCGGTTGCCGTAGATGTAGCGGATGTCTCCGAGTGCCCCCGACTCGGCGACCTCCTTGAGCTTGCGCACACCCGGGTGGTACTCGAGCAGGTGGCCGACCATCAGCACCTTGTCGGTCTGCTCGGCCGCCTCGACGACACGCTCGGCATCCGCCACCGACTGCGCGAGCGGCTTCTCGACGAAGCAGTGCTTGCCTGCGGCCAGCACCTTCACCGCCAGATCGGCGTGGAACGGGACAGGTGCCGCAATGGCCACGGCGTCGAGCTCGTCGTCGGCCAGCAGCTCGTCGATCTCGCCCGTGACGCGGGCGCGCGGAAACTGCGGCGCCCAACGGTCGCGCGCATCGTCCGACGCGTCGCAGATCCAGCGCAAGTCGGTGTCGCCGAGCCGGTCGAAGTTGCGGGCGAGGTTGGGGCCCCAGTAGCCGAGGCCTACGACCCCGACGCTGACCGGGCTCACAGCCGAACCAGGTTCGCCGCCTCGATCCCGCGCGTGACGCCGCGAAAGTCGACGACGAGCGGCGCGTCGCGCACGACGCGCTCGACGTCGAGCTCCGGATGAGCGGTCACGATCACCGCACAGTCGGCGCCCGCGAGCGCCACCTCGAGCGGCTCGGAGACGAGCCCGAACTGCTCGAGCTCTGAGACGTAGTCGTCGTGGAAGACGACCTCGGCGCCGCGTGCGTGCAGGATGCGCAGGATCTTCAGCCCCGGCGACTCGCGCAGGTCTGCGACGCCGGCCTTGTAGGCGACGCCGATCACGACGATCCGCGAGCCGCGCACCGGCTTGGCGTGGTCGTTGAGCGCGCCGGTGATCTTGTCGGCGCAGAAGTACGGCATCGTCTGGTTGACCTCGCCGGCGAGCTCGATGAACTCGGTCGGGGTGTCGTACTCGCGCGCCTTCCAGGCCAGGTAGAAGGGGTCGACCGGCAGGCAGTGGCCGCCCATCCCCGGGCCGGGTTCGAAGCGCATGAAGCCGTAGGGCTTGGTGGCGGCCGCCTCGACGACCTCCCAGATGTCGATCCCCATCCGGTCGCAGAGGATCGCAAGCTCGTTGACGAGCGCGATGTTGACCGAGCGGAAGACGTTCTCGAGCAGCTTGGCGAGCTCGGCCGGCTCCGGCGCCGAGACCGGCACGAGCTCGTCGCAGACCTGGCGGTAGAACGCGAGCGCGCGCTCGAGGCAGGCGTCGGTCAGCCCGCCGACGATCTTCGGCGTGTTGCGCAGCGTGTAGTCGGTGCGGCCGGGGTCGACGCGCTCGGGCGAGAAGGCGACGTTGAAGTCGGCGCCGGCCTTGAGCCCGGAGCGCTCCTCGAGCAGCGGCACGAGCTTCTCGCGCGTCGTGCCGGGGTAGGTGGTCGACTCGAGCACGACCAGCTGGCCGTGCTGGAGCACCTCGCCGAGCCGCGCGGCCGCGTCCTCGAGCGGCGAGAGGTCGGGCTCGCGGTTGCGCGTCAACGGGGTCGGCACGGCGATCACGGCGGCGTCGACCTGGGCGAGGTCGGCGTAGCGCGTGGTCGCGTGCAGGCGCGCGAGCACCGCCTCGAGGCGCGCCGAGGGAATGTCCTCGATGTAGGACTCGCCGCGGCCGAGCGCCGCCACCCGCACCGGGTCGACCTCGACGCCCCAGACGTCATGGCCCGCCTCGGCGAAGGCAACCGCCAGCGGCAGGCCGACGTAGCCCATGCCGATGATTCCGACCTTCATCGCGAGTGAGTGTAGGCAGCCAGTACGTCGCGAATTCGCTCGGCCGCGTGCCCACCGCCGTACAGATCCGGTCGCTCACGGGCCGGGGGTCGGCGCGTCAACGCCGTCAGCGCGGCGTCCACGTCCACGCCGACGAGCACGTTCCAGCCCAGTTCGACGGTCTCCACCCACTCCGTGGTGTCCCGAAGCGTCACGCACGGCGTCTCGAGCAGGTAGGCCTCCTTCTGCACGCCACCGGAGTCGGTCAGAACGGCCCTCGCGTGACGAGCGAGCTTCAGGAAGTCGAGGTAGCCCAGCGGATGCGTCACCGTCACGGCCGCCTCGAGGCGCTCTTGCAGCCCGGCGGCGCGCAGCCGCGCGCAAGTGCGCGGGTGCACCGGGAACACTGCCGGGAGCGGCAGCCGCTCGGCCAGCGAGACCACGCGCTCGAGCCGCTCGGGCACGTCCACGTTGCCCGCGCGGTGCACGGTCATCAACAGGTACTCGCCGGGCGTCACGCCATTGTCCTCGAGCGCCGTCGAACGCTCCTCGGCGATCGGCAGGAACGAGAGCGCGACGTCCGCCATCACGTCGCCGACCAGGTGGACGTTGTGCCTGATGTTCTCGGCCGTCAGGTTCTCGACGGCGGTCGTCGTCGAGCAGAAGAACATGTCGCTCGCGTGGTCGGCGAGGACGCGGTTGAGCTCCTCGGGCATCATGCGATCGAACGCGCGCATTCCGGCCTCGACGTGGGCGACGGGAATGCGCATCTGCGCCGCGGCCAGGGCGCCGGCAAGGGTCGAGTTCGTGTCGCCGTAGACGAGCACGCGGCTCGGCACGATCTCGGCGAACGCGGTTGCGAGCGCCGCGATCATCCGCCCCGTCTGGTCGCTGTTCGACCCGTCGTGGATGTCAAGCTGGCGGTCAGGCGCAGGGATTCCGAGCTCGTCGAAGAAGATCTGGCTGAGCTCGTCGTCGTAGTGCTGACCGGTGTGGATGAGCACTTCGTCGGTCTTCTCCCGCAATTTGCGCGATACCGCGGCCGCCTTCACGAACTGCGGCCGGTTTCCCACGACAGTCGCTATCAACACTGCGTCACTTGTTAAGGGGATTGTCTATTGTCCGATCCGATGCGGCGGCTGCTGGGGAAGGCCTGGGGCGGGGTGACCCACCTGGCCTGGTACATCACGTACAAGGTCGACGGCGACCAGCGCTCGCGGCCTACGCCTTGACCGCCTGAAGCTCTTCCTCGATGTGCCGCCGGAGTGCCTGCGCGGCTTCGCTCGTACGCTCCCCCGCCGCCGTCGGAAGCTCGCGGTCCTCGATCGCCGCCACCGCCTGGACCTCGCGCGTGGTCGACGCCAGGAACGCCTCGGCGGCGTCGCGGACGTCGTCGAGCGTGGCTGGTCGCTCGTCCACATCGAGCAGGCGCAGCACCCGATCGCGCGTGATCGACGCCAGGATGTGCTCGTCCAGCGGCGGCGTGCAGAGCGTCCCGCCCTGGTCAACCCAGAAGATCGACGACGTCGGGGCCTCGAGCACGCGTCCGTGAGGGGTCACGAGCAGCGCCTCGTCGAAACCGCGCTCGCGCGCCAGCCGGCTCGCGAGCATGTTGCCGCCGTATGACAACGACTTGATGCCATCGAGCACGCGCGTGGGCGAGAACGTGACGACCCCGAGCCGGACGCTGTCAGCCGCGGAGGACGCGGGCAGCGGCTCGGTCAGGAGCAGGCGACGGCCGCCGCGCGTGACGAGGATCCGCAGCGCGCCGTCGAAGTGCTCGTCTCGCTGCGCCAGCAGCTGGAGCGCCTCGTCGCGCAACAGCTCGGTCGGCGGCAGCTGCAGCCGGAGGTTGGCCGCCGAGCGCTCGATACGCGCGAGATGGTCCGCCAGCGCGAACGGCGCCCCGTCGTAGACGCGGATCACCTCGAACACGCCGTCGCCGCGCAGCAGCCCTTCGTCGGTGGCGGGGACGAACGTCTCCTCCGCTGGCGCAATGCGGCCGTCGAGGGATGCGAGCTCGCTCATGTCCAGTGAGCCTACGACCTGCGCCAGAGGAGACGCCCGTGCGTACGCGAAGCTTCAGCCGTGGCCTTCGTCTACCTGCTGCGTTGCGCCGACGGCAGCCTCTACTGCGGCTGGACGACCGACCCGGAGCGGCGGCTGCGCCAGCACCAGGCGGGCACGGCCAGCCGCTACACGCAGCAGCGACGCCCGGTCGAATACGCGCTGCTGCTGCCGACCGCCGACCGCTCGGCCGCGCTGCGCGAGGAGGCGCGGATCAAGAAGCTCTCGCGGGCCGAGAAGCTCGCCCTTATCGGGCGTTAGGCGCGCTCGTGCGTGCATCCACCTGATCGGCCCGCGCACCCCCTGGACTCGTTGCCGCGATTCCGCGAGAGTCGCACGATGCTCGACGAACAACAGACGACCCAGAACAGCCGGCACAACGGTGGCGCCGCCGACACCGACATCGGCTACGACGCGCACATCGCCGAGCGCTACTTCACCCAGTCGGCGCCCAGTCGACAGCTGCCGGAGCACAGCCTCGATCCACGCTCGGCGCTGGCAGTGCTCGAGTCGGAGGTACTGCTCGACGGCGACCCGATGAAGAACCTCGCCACATTCGTGACGACGTTCATGGAACCGGAGGCGCGCGCGGTCATCGCCGCGAACCTGCATCGCAACTACATCGACCACGCTGAGTACCCGCGCACGGCTGAGATCTCGAAGCGCTGTGTGCGGATGTTGCATTCGCTCTACCACGGCGACGGCGAACCGGACGCGCCGGGCACCGCCTGCGCCGGCTCGTCCGAGGCAGTGATGCTCGGCGCGCTCGCCATGAAGTGGCGCTGGAAGAACGCGCGTGAGGCCGCCGGAAAGCCCGTCGACCAGCCGAACCTGGTCTACGGCGCCGACGTCCACGTCGTGTGGGACAAGTTCTGCCGCTACTTCGACGTGGAGCCGCGCCAGGTCCCGCTTGCATCAGGCCGTTACACGGTCGGGCCCGATGACCTGGGCCCGCAAATCGACGAGAACACGATCGGCGTCGTGGCCGTCGTCGGGACGACGTTCACAGGCGACTGTGACGATGTGGCCGGAATCGACTCGATGCTGCAAGAGCTGGCCGGACGCGGCCTCGACGTGCCGATGCACATCGACGGCGCGAGTGGCGGGTTCGTCTTCCCGTTCTCCGACCCGGACTTCGAGTGGGACTTCCGTCTGCCGTCGGTCAAGTCGATCAACGCCTCGGGCCACAAGTTCGGCCTGGTCTATCCAGGCGTCGGCTGGCTCGTCTTCCGCGACGACCAGCAGCTGCCCGACGACCTCGTCTTCTACGAGGACTACCTGGGCGAGCGCGACGCAACGTTCACGCTGAACTTCTCAGGCAGCTCCGCGTTCATCCTCGCCCAGTACTACAACTTCATCCGCCACGGCCGCGCGGGCTACGAATCATTGATACGCGCCATGGACACGAACGCTGCCGCGCTTGCGTCACGGCTCGCAGAGGAGGACGCGCTCGAGCTGATAACGGGCGCTCCACGGCTGCCGCTCGTGATTGCGCGTGTACGTGAGGACGAGCCGTTCACGGGCTCCGACCTGGTCGGCGAGCTGGCGAAGCGGCGCGGCTGGATGGTGCCGGCCTATCACCTACCGCCGGCGAACGAGGACCAGCAGATCCTCCGGATGCTCGTGAAGGTCAACCAGACCCGCGAGCTCGTCGACGCCCTGGCGGACGACTTCCATGGGTCGATCATCGATCTGCGCGACCGAAGCGCGGGGAAGGACGTGCGTCAGACGGTGCACAGCGGCCACGGCTACTGAACAGAAAAGGCTCGCGCTGCTCGTCACGCTCGCCGTCTCGCTTCCGTTGCTCGTCGCCGGCAGCGCGTTTGGCGGGAGCGGTGCTCGCCAGGCGGCCGCTTCGAGATGACGCGAGAGCAGTCGAGCAGCTCGGCGGTCGCGGTCAAGGGCACCGTCTCGCCGCGACGCGCATCGGGCACCGCATCCTGGTCCATGAGCTTCCGGCCCTTCAAGGGCATCGAGAACGGGGTCCCGCAGTACGGCGATACGATCACTTGCCGCAGCGGCAGGCATCGCTGGTCGGCGCGCCTCGTCCCGAGCCGCTCACGCTTCACGAACGCGCGTTCGCGTAGACCTGCGAGGTTCGGGGTGGGACACTCGGCTCAAGACGCTCTGAACGGAAGCTGAGCGACGCCCACCATTTTCATCAGCTATCGCCGCAGCGATGCTGCGGGTCACGCGGGCCGTTTGTACGACCAGCTTGTGCAGCGGTTCGGCGAGGACAGCGTCTTCAAGGATCTCGACAGCATGAGGCCGGGGGGGGACTTCGCGCAGGCCATCGAAGAAACCGTGGCCCGCTCCGACGCCCTGGTCGCTGTGATTGGAAGCGACTGGGTCTCACCCAGGCTCAACGAGCCGGGCGACTGGGTGCGGTTGGAGATCGCCCACGCACTCGCGCAGGACGTGCGCGTCATCCCAGTCCTGGTCGAGGGGGCAACGATGCCCGCTCCGTCGGACCTGCCCGACGACCTCAGCGCGCTCACGCACCGCCATGCAATAGATCTCTCCGAGACGGGTTGGCATGCCCAAGTGGAGGAGTTGATGGACCGTCTCGAGGCCGCAGTGCGCGGCGATGAGACGGCCCCTGCCGACGAGGTGATGGCGAGGTTCAGCGCGAGCTTGGAGTCGGACCCGAGCGGCATTGCACTAGCGCACCGACTCGCGAGCGGGGCCCGTCCGACCGAGTGGCGCATGACGGTCCTGACGAACACTGAGCGAGAGCGAGCGTTTGAGCTCTCGTTTCGCCATTGGCGCTTCCCGATCAGCCTGCACAGAGGAAGGTTGGTTGACAAGGTCACGGTTGAGGACAAGACCATCCAGTACAGGGGAGCCAAGCCGGCGAAATACGGCCTCGTGGCTACGTTCACGCTGCGAACGCCGGCTGGACAGTCCGAGGCTCTGTTGAATTGGAAGTCGAGCTTCTCCCGGATCGTGTGGGCGTCCGTTTACGTCGACGGCGAGCCGGTTTACCTGGAGAGCCCCGAGCCGCTACCGGCAGAAGCGTGGCCGAAGCAGCGGTAGGCGGGCATCACGGGCACAGCCAACGAAAAACCCCGCCAGAGCGGGCCTTCGCGATGGGCCGTGAAGGAATCGAACCTTCAACCTTGGGATTAAGAGTCCCCTGCTCTGCCAATTGAGCTAACGGCCCGGGGAACGACGAAGGATATCTGCCGTCCTTTGGCGCGTCAGGGGGCGTGGCCGGGTGGCCCTAGCCCTCTGCGGCAGCGGAGACCGCCTGCAGCGCCTCCTCGCGGCTCCCGTGGATCGGGAAGACGCGGTCGAGGCCGGTGATCTCAAAGATCTTGCAGATGTTCTGGTCGGCGCAGACGATCGCCAG
>DATBDN010000051.1:0-16128 GCA_036269895.1 Thermoleophilaceae bacterium | reverse complement strand
AGCACCAGTTCGAGGACGCCTACTGGGAGCGCGGGGGCGAGTGGGACGTCGCCGACGCCGCGATCCGGGGCAGTTCGTACTTCGAGCTCCCGCGCAGCGCGGCATCCGCGTAGCTCCAGCCGCCGCCGTTCTCCCAGTAGGCGTCTTCGAACTGGTGCTGGACGTAGAAGAGGAAGACGCCCGCGGCCCCCGCCAGCAGCGCAGGCGGCGCCCAGACGAGTAAATAGTCACGCCAGCCGATCAGCGCACACCAGGCCGCGACGATCAGGACGAGACCGAGGTTGGTCCACAGCACGCTTCTCCGGATTCGTGGTCGCTGCGAGCGTGTGACCAGCCGCGGGCCGATGATCATCGCCCATATCGGCCCGAGCACGAACATCACCAGCGGGTGGCGAAAGAGCCAGTATCCAATCCGCCTGGGGCGCGTGGCAGCGTTGTACTCGGGCACTGTCCAGGTCGGTACGTCGCCGACTCCGCGGCGGTCCAGGTCGCCCGAGGTCGCGTGGTGAACGGCGTGGCTGTGCCGCCATGCCGAGAACGGCGCCCAGACGATCAAGGCGAGCGCGCGGCCGACCCAGAGGTTGGCGCGCTTCGAAGGTAGTAACGATCCGTGCGTGCAGTCGTGGAACAGGATGTACGTGCGCAGCAGGAAGCCGCCCGCCGGGATCGCGATGATCAGCGCGAGCGCATAAGAGACGTCGAGCACCCAGTACATGGCGACCGAGAGTCCGAGGTACGGCAGGACGCTCGTCGCCAGATCGAGCAGACTGCGCGCCACATGCGGCTTCGCATACGGCGCGAGGTCGAGGCGACGCGAGGAAGACTGACCGTCGACCGACGCGGCATGTGCGGCAGCAGTCATCAGAGTTCGCTCCCGCCCATCGACAGCGCGACCGTAGCAATGATTCTTGAAACGTCCGGGATCGGCGCTCGACGGCCGACCTGACCATCCTTACCAAAGCTCGCCTCCGCGGTTGCGCACGCCGAGATCCTGAGCACGCGGTCAGGGGTCCGAGCGCGCCCCGAGCGCCTGCACGACCATGTCTCGATTGCGGCGCGCCTCCACGTAGTCCGGCTTCAGCTCGATCGCGCGCTCGAAGTACGGCAGCGAGGCTTCGAGGTCTCCCCGGGTGGCGAGCACGCTGCCCTTGCCGTCCCAGGCGGCCGGGTCGTCCGGGTACTCCTCGAGCAGCGTGTCGAAGACGGCATCGGCCTGATCGAGATTGCTGGCGGCTTCATCCGCGCGGCCGAAGTCCCTGAGCCCGATCCCGCAGTTCTTGTACGTATAGCCGCGCGCCGTCTGGAGCTCAAGGTCGTCCGGATAGAGCGGAGAGACCCGATTCAGGGTGTCCAGCGTGCGCTGGGCGACCTCGAGCGCATCGGCCAGTCGATCCTGGTCGAGCAGTGCGAAGAACTCCACCTGACGCTCGTGGACCTCTCGCTGGACCCGCTCGAGCGGCTCGGTGTCGCGACCCGGCAGCAGCAGCCCGCGCACGCGCTCGAGCAGCCGTTCGAGGTTCTCGTTCCACGCGCTGTCAGCGAGTGACATCGCCTGGTGCTCACTGAGATCGGCCAGCTCCCCGGGGATGTCGTCGGACGCCGGCATAGTGGCGCCGCCGACGAGCACCGGAATGATCGCCCTGCCGAGCTTTAGCGCCTCGGACAGCTCGGCACGGAGCACGTCTTCGGGATCGTCGAGCCGCCGCCGCTGCTGCTCGTCCACCAGCCACTGCGGTCCGATCACGACGAGCACTATCTCGGCCGTCTCGATCGCCGCCTGAATCCGGTCGCGCCAGCGATCGCCGCCTGCAATGTCCTCCACGTCCTGGAAGACAAGGTCCTTTCCGAAGCGGTTGGCCAGGCTACGCGCGAGTTTCGTCGCCCAATCCGATTCGACGCGCCGATAGGAGAGAAACACGCCGGCCATGGTTGGGTCCACGTTGACCAGACGCCTCGGCGGTGTCAACTGCGGTTCATACTGATCACATCGACTGGCGGCTACACGGAGTTCGCGTGGTGCGCGGCGACCAACTCGACACGAATACGCCGCAGACGCCCGGCATGACTCGGGCCGCCGCGATCACGACTGCACGCGCGGGTGCCGAGAAGCTCTGGGCCGGGACGGTCGTCATCCACCCTGACGCCAAGACCGGAGCCCACCACCACGGGGGCTTGGAGAGCGTCATCTACGTCGTGAGCGGCCAGGCCCGGATGCGGTGGGGAGAGCGGCTCGAGTTCACGGCCGAGGCGGGTCCGGGCGACTTCATCTACGTCCCCCCGTACGTGCCGCACCAGGAGATCAACGCCCGCACGGACGAGCCGCTCTCCTGCGTGGTCGTCCGAAGCGGCCAGGACCCGGTAGTGGTCAACCTCGACCTCCCGGACGTCGAGCCGAATCCCGAGCAGATCCACTGGGTCGACGACATTCACTCCGAGCGCAACTGAGTCGGGCTAAGGGTTTCCGGATGGTGTAGCGATCCGCACCCGACTGTGGGAGGGTGGAGTTGTGAAGTCGCCCGGCCGGTTGCTACTCGCGCTGGCGTTCCTAGCGGTGTGCATGGGCGTCGCGGCAGACGTGCTCATCCTCACGAGTCACCACATGCCGCAGCGCGGCATGTGGGCCGCCCTCGACGCAGCCCTCGGCGTTTCGTTCATCGGCACCGGTCTCTACGTCTGGTGGCGACGGCCCTTCGATCGCAGTGGTGCGCTGCTCGCCTGGGTCGGGTTCCTGTTCTTCCTCTCGCCGCTCGAGTTCTCGAACAATGGGTGGCTTTTCGCCTTCGGCCAGATGACCGATCCGCTGCCGATCGCCGCGCTCTGCCACTTGATCCTGGCGCTCCCGAGCGGGCGTCTCGAGTCGCGCTATCACCGCAGGCTGATCGCGCTCGCCTACGCGAATGCGATCGTCGGGCAGCTCGTGAGCACGGTTTTCTGGGACCCGACCAACGACTGCGCCAGGTGTCCCTCGAACCCGTTGCTCCTGAGCTCTCACTCAGGTCTCTACAACGCGATCGAGACGGTCGTGAACCTGAGCGCCGTCACGATCATCGCACTGGTGGCGCGCGAGATCCTTCCGAAGATCGCCCGCGCGCGCAAGCTCGAGCGCGACGTCTACACCCCCGTCACCTATGCGGGTGTGGCAACGCTCGTGGCCTTCGCCTGCCTGTTCGCCTCGCACGGCTTCGGCGGCCCGGGCGCGAACATCGTGCGCTACACCGCCTTCGGCCTGTTCGTGACCGTCCCGTTCGCGTATCTCATCGGGCTGCTGCGCGGTCAGCTCACGCGTGCGGGCGTCGTCGCGCACCTTGTCGAAGCACTCGGCGAGAGCCGGTCGGGCCGCGTGCCGCTGCGCGACGCAATCTCGACCGCGCTCGGGGACGACTCGCTGCAGCTCGCATACTGGGTGCCGCAGCACGAGGCGTACTTCGACACTGAAGGTCGGCGCGTCGAGCCGCCGACGCCCGGCTCGGGCCGGGTCGCGACAGCCATCGCGCACGACGGCCAGCCGCTCGCGCTCGTGCTTCACGACGAGGCACTGGGCGAGGAGCGCGACCTGGTCCGTGCAGTCGGAGCCGCTGCAGCGCTCACGCTCGAGAACGAGCGCCTGAGCGCAGAACTCCGCGCGCAGGTCGAGGAAGTGCGGGCGTCCCGCGCGCGCATCGTGCGCGCGGGAGACGACGAGCGCCGTCGCCTGGAGCGCGACCTTCACGACGGCGCGCAGCAGCGCCTCGTCACGCTCGCACTCAACCTCCGGCTCGCAAAGGACGTCGATGACGCTGATGCACTGCACGGCCTCATCGAGGAAGCGTCCGAGGAGCTGAGCGAGGCCACCGCCGAGCTGCGTGAGTTCGCGCGGGGTATCCATCCGGCGGTGCTGACCGACCGTGGGCTCGACTCCGCGATCGACGCTCTCGCGAGCCGGGCGCCGGTCCCGGTTGAGATCCGGTCGATGCCGGCGGAACGGCTGTCGCCGCCGATCGAGTCGACGGCCTACTTCATCGTCGCCGAAGCCCTGACGAACGTGGCGCGGTACTCGCACGCGTCGTGCGCCCAGGTCGAAGTCGCGCGCGAGAACGGAACCGTGGTGGTCGAGGTACGGGACGACGGGATCGGGGGCGCCGATCCGCTTCGGGGGTCCGGCCTGCGAGGGCTGGCGGACCGCGTCGGTGCCGTCGACGGTCGGCTGAAGGTCACGAGTGACCCTGGGGCGGGAACCGTGGTTCACGCCGAGCTGCCGTGCGTGCGGTAAGCCCCGCGCGTAGAACGCCCAGGACACGCCGCCGGTACGCGCCCGGGTAGCGCTGCAGTCCGGCGGTGTGGCCCCTCACTCCGCCTGACCAACGGCCGCGATCGCGGGCTGTCGGAGCGCGCGGCGCGTCGGCAAGGTCAGCGCTGCCCACGAAAGCAGTGCTGAGACGCCCAAGATCGCCCCAAGCTGCCCGATGGGCACGGACGGCGCGAGCGTGCCGGTCAAAGCGTGACTCAGCGGGAGCAACGCGGTGGCTGCGATCGCCAGACCGACCCCCAGGCCAATCGCGACGATCAGCGCAGCCTCCCATCGCGCCATCGATCGGACCTGCCGCTTCGTCGCCCCCGTGAGCTGAAGGAGCGCGAGTTCGCGGCCGCGCCGGAGCGCGATCATGACCAGCGTGTTCACCACCGCTATTGAGGTGAACACGAAGATGATCACGACGAACAACGGCCCGAGCCACCGATTCGTCTCGCGGTCGGGGTCGTCGACGCTTCCCAGCGAAGCGCGATCGTGCACTCGCAGCCCGGGATAGCGCACCGCCAGTCGGCGCAGGCGCGTTGACACCGCAGCGCGGTCGTGCGTTCGGACCAGCACCGTTCCGAGAAGCGGGGTCGTCATGTGGCCGACCGTTAGGTCCGGCGAGATCAGCGCGTCGCCGAACCCGAGCTCGCGCTTGTAGATCGCGACCACGCGCGCCCGCGCTCGCGTGCCGTCGCCGAGCACGATCGGGACACGATCGCCGACGGCGGCATGAGCCGCGTGCGCGCGGTGCCGGCCCAGAGCGATCGCGTCGCCGTGGAGCCCGTTCAGCGAGCCCTCGGTCACACCGACGTCGAGCCCGCCGCCCGGTCCGCCGGTGAGGACCTGCGCCGGGACGACGTCGTCCGCTTCACCGAGGCTCGGGCCGAGCGCGGTCGGGGTAAGCGCGGTCGCTGACCGAACTCCCGGGGTCGCCCTGACGTCGCTCAAGGCGGCGGCCGGCACGCCGGGTCCGGCGCTCGAGACGACGAGGTCTGCCGACAGGCCGTCGTTCCTCTGCTGTTGCACGGCGTGGTCGATCGTCGTTGTGCTGAACAGCAGGGTGCAGCTCATCGCCACGGTCAACACGAGCGGCGTGCTGGCCGACGAGAAGCGGCGCGCGGCCGTGGCCAGGTTCGCGGACGCGAGGAACCCGCCCACCGGGGACAGCGTCGCCAGGACAGGCCTGAGGAAGGCGGCGACGACCCGCGCCACCGCCGGCCCGAGGCAACCGGCTGCCACGACGAGGAAGATTGCCGTCAGCTCTGAGGTGGCCGCCGCGGTCGCCATGGCCGTGGTCGTGGACGCGACGGCGAAGAGCGGGATCGCGCCCGCAATCGCCACCAGCCCACCGATGAGACGACCGGCACCCAGGCCGCGCGGCTCAACAGCGGCGTCGGCGAGCGCACGCGTCGGCGCCACCCGTGCAGCGCGACGTCCCGCGGCCAGCACGGCCAGCAAGGCGACCGTCACGCTGCCGACGACGACGCCCGCCGCGGGAACCTTGACGGCCGTGGCGGCAAAGCCGGTCGGCGCGATCCCGTGACGAACGAGACCATGCGCCAAGGTCCGGCCGAGGTGCTCCCCGAACCAGATCCCCGCGGCGGACCCGAGGAGTGCGACCATGGCCGCCTCCCACGCAATCATCCGCCGGATCTGACCGGGTGTCGCGGCGACGGCGCGAAGAAGCGCGATCTCCTGCTCGCGTTGCTGGATCGACAGCGCCATCGTGCTGGTCACGACGAACAGCGCGACGAAGATCCCGAGTCCGGCGAACGATGCGGAAACCGCGATCAATCGAGTGCGTCCCCCCTGCTGGTCGGGGAACTCTGCGCGACCACGCGCGCTTCCGGTGAGCACGGCCGCGCCGGCGGCTGCCGGGCGGAGGCGGGCGACGTCGAAGCTTCGCTTTGCGAGGATCCCGATCGCGTCGACTTGGCCAGGATGACCAGCCAGCCGCGCGGCTTCGGCATCCGTGACGAAGATCGCGCGGTTCCGGACGGCCTGGCCCGACCGGGCGACACCGACCACGGTCACCGTGTGCGCGGGATCCGTCGAGGCAAGGCTCAGACGCGTTCCAAGTTTCGCGGGAAAGCCAGTGACAACTTCCGTTGGCCCGGTGGGCCGGCGACCGGCCGCCAGGACGTATGGCGTGAGGCGGGCGCTCTGCCAGCCATGGATCTCGGTCGAGCGATCGCCGAGCCGGGCCGGCACCGACACATCGCCGATGGCCGAACGGACACCCGGGACCGCCGCGAGTCGGGCGACGAGCGACATGCTCACGCGAGCACGTTCCGCGAGTGCGACGTCGTGGTCGGCGCCGACGACCTGGTGTCCCGTGACAACCGCAGCAGCGCCCGCGTAGCGCTGGACGGGCGGATGCGTCTGGAGAGCAGCTTGGAGCAGCATTCCGCCCGCCATCGTCAGGATGCCTGCCACGAAGAACGTGAGCAAGGCGCCGAGGAAGGTGCTCGGGCGGGTACGCGCGCTGTGAAGGGCAAGGCGGAACATGGCTCAGGCCCCCAGGTGCGCGAGGCTCTCGGCGACTTCGTCGACGCCGGCGCCTTCGAGCGTTCCCGCGATCCGCCCGTCCGCGATCAGGACGACGCGATCCGCATAGGTGGCGGCTGCGGGATCGTGCGTGACCATGATGACTGTCTGGCGGTCGTGATCCACCAGCTCGCGCAGGAGCGTGAGCACACCGCGCCCGGTCTTGATGTCCAGCGCGCCTGTCGGCTCGTCGGCAAACAGCACCGCAGGCCGGGCCACGAGGGCGCGGGCGATGGCGACGCGTTGCTGCTGGCCGCCCGACAGCTGCGAGGGACGGTGGCGCAGGCGCTCCCCGAGCCCGACGCGCGACGCGACTTCGCGGACCTCGCCCCGGCGGGCGCGGCGCCCGTCCAGGCGAAGCGGCAGACCGATGTTCTGCGCGACCGTCAGCGACGGCATCAGGTTGAACGCCTGGAACACGAAGCCGATCTGCTTGCGGCGCAGGATCGTCAGGCGCCGCTCGCTCAGCCGCGTCAGCTCCTTGTCGCCGAGCACGACGCTTCCAGACGTCGGCCGGTCGAGGCCGGCAGCGAGGTGTAGCAGCGTGCTCTTGCCCGACCCGGAGGGTCCCATGATCGCCGTGAAGGAACCAGGCGCGAAGGTCGCGCTGACCCCGTCGAGCGCGACGACCGCGCCCTCGCCCTGGCCATAGACCTTCCGCACGTCGTCAAGCACGATCGCCGGGGTTGTCAGGACTTGGCTAGCGGCCGGCATTTCTCAGCCTCTGCCAGAGCGTCGGGCGCTTGGGACGTAGACGCCGGTATTGCGCCAGCGTGATCCCGGCCGGAACGCTGCTCTCGATGTAGAACGCGTCGATTTCCATAGGCGCAGCGTCTCTGGTTGCGCGCTACGGATCAGTGCGGGTGACAGGCGTCTGCAGGTGCGGACAACCGCACCAACGACAACGGACCCGCTGGCTGCGTGGTGGCTAGCCGGGCGGCAGCCTAACCGTCTATGCGCGCTCGACGCCTATCGCGGCGAGCGCCTCCGCCTCGCGCTGATAGAGGCGGAGCCTGACGAGTTTCACGCCGCGAAAGGTGAACACGAACGTGCACCTGGCGACGACCTCGACGCCGTCGCGCCCGCGCATGCGGGTCGTATTGGGAACGGCGATGTGCTGGCCGGCAACGACGAACCCATCTGGCTCTGCCGACACGTGTTCGAATGGCGCGCGGATCTCATCGAAGAGGTGTTGCCAGCCGGCGTGACCCGAGTAGATCCCACGGTACGGCGCGAGTGACTGGGACCAGTCGACCTCGACGGCCGGATCGACATGGTGGCCCAGCGAGTCGAAGCAGTTGGACTTCCAAGCGTCGAAGCATTTCCCGACGATCGCCATCCTGTCGCGCACCATGCCCCGGAACGCTCTCCCGCTGCGCGCCGCTCGAACCGGGACGCTCCTGAACATCCATTTCTCCATGGCCGCGCATCCTCTCCGCCGCCGCACCGCGCCGTCTATCGGACATAGGTCTTACGACCATGCGCCGCGTGACTCTCGGCGTTTTCTCAGCTAGATCAAACGGCCTTCTTACGGCTGCGGCTGACGTTGTCCCTACCGGAGCAAACCGATCACGTAAGGAGAGAGTCACTTGCTTCATCGCATCCAGAAGATGCTGTTGACACTTGCCGCGCTCGCGGCGCTTGCCCTTGGCGGCGCAGCGTTGGCGGGCGCAGCGAACAAGACCACGACGAACAGCGGGACTACGACGAGCGGCACCACCACACAGTCGGCACCGTCGTTTCCGGCGCACGGGACGGCCGCGCACGAGGACCAGGAGAAGCCGGTGACGGGTGACGCGGCGACGAAGGCGAAGGCCGCCGCCGAGAAGAGCGTCGGCAGTGGCAGCACCGCCGGCGAGGTCACGACCGACTTCGACGGCAACGGTTACGAAGTCACGGTGACGAAGTCCGACGGCAGCAAGGTGGAGGTCCACCTCGACAAGTCGTTCAACGTCGTCCAGGGTCCGGGAGGCCATCACGGCGATGGCCCGGGCGGCCCCGCGGTCGGCGCCTAACGCGAGCCCGAGCCCGCCGTCAATGCGACGGCGGGCTCGTTCGCGGCGTACGCGCCCGGCTGAGGACACGCTCATACAGCTCGGGGCGCCGATCGGCAAAGACATCGTTGCGCTCGTTCAGGCTCTTGTCGCGCGCATCGGCGAGACGGCAGCTCGCAATCAGGGTGACCGACTCGCCTGACTGCGCGGGCCCGGCGAGAGGGAAGCCGTCACAGTCGACGATCAACGAGGCGCCGGTCCAATCGACCCCGCGCTCCGGCCCGACGCGGTCGCAGGCGGCGATGAACATCCGGTTGGTCGCCGCGGCTGCCTGCACCCGCGTCACCTCACCGGGTCGCTCACCGGCGGGCCGTCGCAGCGCCGGCCAGTTACACGGCGCGCACAGCAGCTCGGCGCCGGCGAGCCCCGCGACGCGCACCCACTCGGGGAACTCGAGGTCGTAACAGATCATCACGCCGAGCCTTCCGAGCGCGGTGTCGATCACGGGCGGGACACCTCGGCCGGCGGCGAAGACAACGCCCTCGCGGTCCCACAGATGGGCCTTTCGGTACACCGCCTGCAGCCCGCCGGCGTCGATGAGCACGGCGCTGTTACGTAAGACCCCGTCGGCGTCCAGTTCACAGATGCCGCCCACGACGACGAGCTCGTGAGCGCGCGCGAGCCGCATCCAACCCGACACGGTGGGGCCGTCTACGGGCTCGCCCAGTCGTCGCGCCTCCTCCGCGTCCGCGAAGACGTAGCCACTGTTGCAGAGCTCAGGGAGCACCACGATCTGCGCACCTTCGCGAGCCGCTTCCTCGATCGCCGTTTCCGCTCGCTTTCGGTTGCCCTCCACCGCGCCGATCACCGGCGCGAACTGGCAGCAGGCCACCGCGACCTCGTTCACTGAAGCTCCGCGGCCAGAGCGGCCGCCTCGATCGCCTCGTGCTCGGCATGGCTGACGCCGGCGGGGACGTCGAGCTCGATGGGATCTCGGTCCCAGGACGGAGGCAGGTCGGCGAGCGCCTCGAGGATCGCGAGATTGCACAGCGGCGTGTGGTCGATGCTGTAGCCGCCCTCGTGGAATGCGACCAGCCGCCCACCGCACAACTCCTCGGCCAAGCGCCGCGAGCCGGCGGCCAGGCGGCGGAACCCCTCCGTGGTCACGCTCATGCGTCCAAGCGGGTCGGAGGCAGCCGGATCCTGTCCCGCGGACACGAGCAGGAGCTCCGGCCGGAAGCGCCGTAGGGCCGGCTCGACCACCTGCTCGAACGCGAGCCCGTAGCCGTCATCGCCGCTGCCGGCAGGCAGCGGAACGTTGACGGTGGTGCCCTCACTGTCACCGCGTCCGCGCTCGCTCCGCGTCCCCAAGCCCTTCGGGTACAGATCGTCCTGATGGAGCGACACGAACAACACCGACCCATCTTCGTAGAAGACGTCCTGGGTGCCATTGCCATGGTGCACGTCCCAGTCGACGATCGCGACGCGCTCGATGCCCCGGCCAGCCTGCAGGTGGCGCGCCGCCACCGCGACCGCGTTGAACAGACAGAACCCCATCGCTTGCTCCGCGCTCGCGTGATGCCCCGGCGGACGGCAGATCACGTATGCGTTCGTGAGCTCGCCCCCTAGTACGCGTTCTACGCATTCGACGAGACCACCGACGGCAACCGCCGCCGCTTCCCACGATCCGGCGCCGGCGCGAGCCTCCGGACCGATCGTGCGTATCCCCTCCCCCGACGATCCGGCGCGAACCGCATCGAGGTGCTCCTGCGTGTGGACGAGCAGCAGTTCGGCCTCAGACGCCGCACGAGCGGGAACGCGCGTTACGTGTGCGAGCACTCCGGCTCGTTCGAAGACCTGCCAGGTCCGTGACAGCCTCGCTGCGCTCTCGGCGTGCGGAACGTCGAGCCACCCTGCCACGCGGTCGTTGACGATCATCGAACCGTTGTCGTGGCGCAGGCAGCGCTCGTCGTAGCAGACGCCGGTCGTCACGCGGGCCCGTCAGACCTCGTCTGGCACCTCGTACCAGCGCTTGCGGTCGCCCACCTTGGCGCGCAGACGCCACCGTCTGGACTTCGTCCGATGCTCGATCCGTCCCCACAGCGAGTCGATGCGGTTGAGCAGTAGTCGCTCGTCATCCGGCTCGAGGCCGAGCGTGCCTGTCCCCTCGCGCATGCGCTCGAGGTTCAGCTGCGTCGTCCGCCACAGCCCCCAGTCCTCAGCGGTGAGCGTGGCGATGACCTCGGCGTTGATCGCGTCGCGGTCGTGGTCGCTGACCTCGTGAGCCAGAAGCAGCGCGACCGCGTCGCGCATGTCCTTGTCCGTCAGCTCGACCACCTGGAGTTTCGTGAGCAGCAGCTCCGCGAGCGGAATGGTCAACGGCTCCACGTCGATGCGCCCCGTGACCGGTATCGAGTGGTTCAGTTCGAACATCCCGACGAACACGTCGAGCTTGCGTTCGTTGTCGCGGTCCTGGAAGAGCAGTCGGCGCTCGCCCTGGAGTGCATTGAACTGCCGGGCCGGCTCGTATCCCAGCTCCGTCAGGAGCCCAGCGACCGCCCGCCCCCGTCCCTTTGGCGTGGCCATGTCGATGTCGCCGTAGGTGCGCGCCAGGACGTTGGGCATCGCCGGCGCCTGCAGGTAGACGGCCACTCCGCCGATCACGCGCAGCGGAACGTCTGCGGCGCGGGCCGCAGTCAGCAGCCGCTCCGCCTCAGCGACGGGATCCGCGAGCGGAGCGCCGGCCGTGTCAAGGCCGAGGTCTGCCACGCCCGCGTCAGCCCTCGATCCGCTGCACGAGCTCTACCTGTCCATCGGCCACATCCACGAGATACCCGCGGAGGATCCCGTGGTTCGCTTCGCTGCCCGGGTTGACGCAAACCGTCGCGCCGATCCGCCGCTCACCGCCGGCTTCGTGCACGTGGCCGTGCACGCCGAGCAGCGGCTGGCGCTCCTCGATCACCTGACGGACAGCCGTTGACCCGACGGGCCCGCGCAAGACATCGCCGGCCGAGACGGTCGGGCGAAGGTTCTCGTCGAGGATCGGCGCAGTATCGAGGCCCGAGTCGTGTGGAGGGACGTGGATCATGAACACCGCCTGCCTTGGGTCGCGGACCTGCTCCGCCAGCGCGTCCAGGCGCTCGTGCAGCTCGTCCTCGGTCACCTCGCGCGGTGTCTTCCACGGCGTCTCATTCGACCATCCGTACGAAAGCAGCTGCAGCCCGCCGGGGATGTCGAGCACTCGACCGTCCGCGTTGATCGGCGTGTACTCGTCACCGTTGAGTATCGAGTCGATCGAGAAGGAGTCGTCGTTCCCCGGGATCAGGTAGAGCGGCACCTCGGAGTCGGCCAGGCGCTCGGTGGCCAGCTCCATCCACGCCTGAATGCGCTCGTTCATCAGCCGCTCGAGGAGCTCATCGCGTGCCGCCTCGTCACCGACCAAGCGATCCGCCTCGTCGGCGTCCGTCACGAACGAGTAGTAGCCGACGTCCGCGATGTCGCGTTGGAGCCGGGCGAGCTCGTCGTCGTCGTCGCGGGCGGTGCGGTGCACACCGAACAGATCGGCTGAGTAGCCGTGGTCCGTGCGCGCAATCGGAACGATCGCCTTGCCCGTCAGGTCGCCGGCGAGGAGTGCCACGTCCGCCTTGTAGGCATCCATCCGGATCGCGTTGATGAACTTCCGCCACGCCGCCTCCGCAGCGTGAAAGTCGCTCGCGATGAAGATGCGCGTGGCGATCGGACGATCCGCTCAGTCCGGTGGGATCTCGGCGAAGAGCATCTTGGTGTCGACTCCGGCCCGGCGCGTCCGTGCGTGCATGACCAGGTAGATCACGATGCCGATCAGGTAGAACAGCCCGGCGTCGATGATCCCGTTCGTCTCGAGGTAGGTCAGGTGTCCCGAGCCTGACGAAAGCGCGTCCTTGATCGGCTTGAAGACGGCGAAGATGTAGATCCACACCGGGAAGACGAGCCAGACCAAGCCGAGCCAGGGCAGTGCTCTGCTGAAGGGCGCGTTGCGCACGAGCCCCGGGCGCCTGAAGCGAGCGAAGATCGCGTTCACGCCGGGAAGCGTCCACGTGAGCAGCGCCATCGTGATCGAGAACCAGGCGGTGCCCGCCAGGTTGAGCTTGTGCCCGCTCGTCGCCAGGAAGGTCGGGAGCGCCTTGTAGTTCTGGAAGAACAGGAACAGCGCGGTGAGCGCGAGTGTCGCGAGGATCGCGTTCACCGGCGCACGTAGGCGCTCGTTGACCTCACCGAACCATGTCGGTGCCTGCCGGTCGAGGCTCCACGCCAGCTGCATGCGGCTGATGAAGTTGATGTAGACCGGACAGAGCAGGAACGGGAACACCGTGCCGGCCAGGCTGATCAGCGCCCAGATCGGCCACAGCCCCTTGTTCGCGATCACGGCCAGGAGGGGCATCGCATTGGGCTGCCCGAGCGGCAGGGCCGTGAGGTGCGTGTTGAAGCCCCAGTAGCTCGCGCCCCAGCTGACGTTCGTCCCGAACCCGAAGTGGTTCGAGATCGAATCCACATAGAGCGAGTTGGCGAGCACGCCGATGACCAGCGCGCCGAGCAGCGCTATCAGAACACCGCGACGCACGTTGCCGCGCACCTCGCCGGCGATGTAGGCCGAGTACTGGAAGCCGATGAATTGGAAGAGCAGGATCGACAGGAACAGCGGGAAGACGGTCGTCGAGAAGATGTCGCTGATGAAGCTGTTGTGAGTGGGCGCGAGGAAGTCCGGCACCCCCGTCGCCGCGATGTGCCGTGCCGTCACCCCGCCCGTGTAATGCGGCAGGTTGTGCTCGAAGGACGAGCGATGGGTCGCCAGCAGCCCGAAGACGAACATCGCGATGAAAGCGGCGACGCCGAAGCCGGCGAGAATGGTGACAACGCGATGGAAGCGGCGCGTGGGCAACAGCACCATCAAGCCGATCAGCGCGAGCACGACGAGTGATCCGAGGAACCCGGGCGTGCCCGTGATCGCGCCGGTCGAGTCCGTGAACCAGCTGTTCGCGTGGTTGAAGAAGTGCCCCCCGGCCCCAATGCCGATGATGCGCGCAGTGATCTGCAGGTTGCGCAGCACCAGCGGAACCTCAAACGCGATGATCAGGATCGAGGCGATCATGAGCGTCCAAGACTCCAGCCAGCCGAGGAACGGGTGCAGGATCCGGCTGGTGAAGACGTAGTCGCCGCCCGAGCGCGGCATGACCGAGGTGAGCGACGCGAAGATCAGTGCGAGCACTGCGCAGAAGAGGCCGGCGAAGATGGCGGCCCACGCGTAGGCCGAGATGCCGCCGTGCTTCCACACCGGGACATCGGCGAGTGAGTAGAAGATCGGGTACAGCGTGAGGCCGACGCCGACGAACGCCGCGACGTTGAAGAACAGGGCGTTGGTGACGCTCACATTGCGCACCAACCCAGACGACTGCCGGACGAAAAGCTTGGGACCGGAGGCCGCCGCAGGCGGCGTTACATCTCCCGCAGGTGGTGGAACGGCTCCTTCGGACAAGGCGAGGCCTCCCCTGTTTGAGGGTCTTTCGCGCTAAGTATCGCGCATTCTGAGGATGCTCAGCTCTCCGCGGCTTCCTCGGCCGTCTGCTCGAAGTAGCGCTCCGTTGTCCCCGAGGGCAGACGCAGCCTCAGTGCGAGGTAGTAGACAGCCAGCGAGAACACGGCGCACACGATCATGTCGACGCCGAACTTCAGCGTCGATTTTCCGCCGTCGAAGGACGCGAGGTAGCTGATTACGCCGAGCCCCAGGAGCCACGGAATCATCCAGCTGCCGGCGCGCCAGTCGAGCGGCGTCCGCTGCTCGCGCGGACGCGTTGCGTTCGAGACCGCCAGCAGGACGAAGCCAATGCCGACCGCCGCGAGCAACTTCCAGTAAGTGGTCCAGCCCGAGAACAGGACGATCAGGTTCGCGATCACGAAGGACGCTGGGGCTAGCAGCGCGAGACCCGGGACCCGGAACGGGCGCGTGATGTCCGGGAGCTGCCGGCGGAGCGCGGCAACGGATACGCACTGCGCCGCATAGATGATCAGCGACGCCGAGGTGATGAAGGCCACGAGCTTCTGCCAGCCCGGGAAGGGCAGGAACACGATCATCCCCACCGCGAACGCGAAGATGACGCTGATCCACGGGACGCCACGCTTCGAGAGCCGGTCGAAGGTGTGCGGTATGTAGCCGTTGCGGCCGAGCCCGTACGAGATGCGTGCGCTGGCCCCTGTGTAGACGAGGCCGGTGCCTCCGGGCGAGACGACTGCGTCGATGTAGAGGACGGTCGCGAGCCAGCCGAGGCCCAGAGCTGTCGCGAGCCCCGCGAACGGACCGACGTCGTTCGTGAAGCTCAGGTTCGCCCATCCGTGCTTGGCCGACGCCGGGTCGAGCGCGCCGACGAACGCGAGCTGCAGCAGCAGGTAGAGGACCGTTCCGACAATCATCGACCCGAGCACCGCCAAGGGGACGTTGCGCCTCGGGTTGGATGACTCCCCGCCGAACTGAACGGCCTGCTCGAACCCCTGGTAGGCGAACAGGACGCCTCCCGTCGCCATGGCGCTGAGGATGCCTTTCAGCCCCGCAGGTGCGAAGCCGTCGCCAGCGGTGAAGTTGCTCGTCTTGAACTGCGTGATCACGAGGGCGAAGACCGCGACGAAGGGCACGAGGATCTTCCACCAGACGATGACGGTGTTGGCCTTCGCCAGGCGCGACACGCCCCAGAGATTCAGGACGGTGAACATCGCCATGAGCACTGCCGCGACCCCGTATCCCGCAGCCGTCAGGACCGTCTGGCCGGCAACCTCGTGGACCACCGCGAAGCCGAACCACTGGTCCACGTACTTGTTCGAGTATTGGAGCGCAGCTTCGACCTCGACGGGCGCGAGAGTGACCGCGCCGAGCCAGTAGATCCAGCCCATGCCGAAGCCGACGAGGCTGCCAAACGCGAAGTGTGGGAAGCGCGCGTTGCCACCGCCCACCGGGCTCATGGCGCCGAGCTCGGCGTGCACGAACGCCAGGAGCATCACCGCCGCCGCTCCTACCACCCACGAGATGATTGCCGCGGGTCCGGCGATCTTCGTCGCGTTCAGTGAACCAAGGAGCCAGCCGGAACCGATGACCGATCCAACCGAGGTGAAGAGGAGCGCCGTCGCGCCGATGTCGCGACGCAAGCGGCTCCTCGGCTTCGATTCCTTCGTTGCCGGCGGTGCGGGAGCCGTGCTCGCTGTCCCCATACGGCCGGTGTACCCGGATGGTCGCCTCGTGAACGCAACCGTCAGACGCGGCTACGTCTGATCGTTCGCCGCGCGCCCCCC
>DATBDN010000050.1:0-9694 GCA_036269895.1 Thermoleophilaceae bacterium | reverse complement strand
GATCGACTCGTATGCGGTCTGGATTCATGAGAGCGACGCGGCTGCGATCGGCGTGGCGGAGCGCAGGTGCTACCGCGTCAACGAGTGGACGCGGGCGATGGCGATGAGCCTCGACGACCTCGCGGTCGATCGTCCGGTCGTCGACCTCGGCGATCCGGACTGGGGCGAGTCTCTGCGGATCATGCGTGCTCCCGACGGGCTCCTGCGCAAGATGGAGCCGAACGCCTTTCACGTTCTAGTCGGGCGGCTCGACGGGCGAAACGTTGCCACGGCTATCGCCTACGACTCGGACGGCGACTGCGGTATCTACAACGCCGTCACCGTGCCCGAGGCGCGCCGTCGTGGATTGGGAACAGCGCTCACAGCCCTGCACCTACACGACGCGCGCGATCGCGGCTGCACGACCGCGAGCCTGCAGTCGACGCCGGTGGCGGAACGCGTCTACGCGTCGCTTGGTTTTCGCGACCTCGGCCGATACCTCGAGTACGTGCCCTAAAAGGTCAACCGACCGGGACCGACCCGGGCCGCGTGACTCTCTCCGCCGCCACCGCTGCGCCCAGCACCAACGCGCCGCCGGCGAGCTGGACCGGGCCTGGATGTTCTCCGATGACCGCCACCGACAACACGACCCCGAAGACGGGGATAAGGTTCAAGATCAGCGCGGCCGCCGTGACCTCGATGTCGCGAATCGCGGCGTTGTAGAGCAGGAACGGGATTGCGCTCGTGAAGAGACCGGTTGCCGCGGCCGCGACGAGGTGCCCCGCGTCCGCGTTGCCGAAGTCGCTGTGGCCGCCGGCGGTGGCCGCCGCGGTGAGCGGAATGCAAAGGATCAGGGCCGCCAGCAGCTGTACGCCCGTGACGGTCAGTGGATCCGCGTCTTCGTGGCCGGCCACCGAGCGCGCTGCGACGGAGTAGATGGCGGCGACGGCCGCACCGCCCAGCACCAGGACATCGCCCAGCACGCTTGCGTGCGCAGCCGATGGTGCGATGCCGATCAGGATCGAGCCGGCGAAGCCGACTGCGACCGCTATTGCCGCGCGCTGCCCTGGTCGTTCGCCGAGTGCGAACCAGGCGAGTGTGATCGCAAACAGGCTTTCTGACGCGAGCAGAAGTGCGCCATCCGTCGCGCCTGTGAGATTCAGGCCAAAGTCGCCGGCAGCGAAGGCCAGTCCCGGCTCGAGGACGCCGAGGCCCACGAATGCCCGCCAGCGCGAAAGCCCTCGAGGGCCACCCCGCGCGAGCAACGCGAGCCAGACGGCGGCGGTTCCGACGCCCAATTCCACGAGCAGCAGATCCAGCGGCGCAAGCTGCTCGAGCGTCACCTTCGTCAGGACGATCCCAAGGCCCCAGCTGAATGCGGTAGCGACGAGCAGGCCGGTAGCACCGCGCCGGCCGCGGGTCGTCAGCATGTTCGAGCGGAGCGTCACAGACAGTGGACCGTTTGGTCCAGCGAGCGTTACGCATACCTGCCTTGGGAACGTGAACACCCAAAACGGTTTCGCGAACCACGGCTTGGGGCACCGGATTCGAAAGGCCGGACGAAAGGAGGGGACGTGGAGATCCCCAAGGAGAAGGTCATTGAGTTCCTGCACAAGGAAGGCCAGAGCGAGAAGGCCCAGAAGCTCGAGGCTGAGCTACCGGAGAAGGTCGACCACGAGCTGCACTCGGACATCCTCGAGAAGCACGGAGTGAATCCGCAGGAGCTGCTCTCGAAGGTCGGGATCTAGGAGGGAGGACGCGCGCGGGCCGCTACCTGACGAAGGACGGCAAGCCCACCAACAATGAGAGCGCTGCAGCGACCGATCCGAAGACCGCGATAGCCGCACACGAGGGTCCGGGCCGCGAACTGCCGGGGCCCTCCTGGCCGTTCAGGCCGCTGATCCAGCGGGGCCGTCTGCCAGGCTGGCGCCTTGCCGTCTCACCTCCCCCTGAGTCACGCGTTCGTCGATGTCGGATGGGTGTTCATCGGCCTACTCGCCCTCAACGTCGTCGTGTTGGCCGCGATCGTCCTGCAGCGCGAGCAATGGGTGCTGCACCGGCGGGTGCGCACGCGGATCCGAGGGCAGCTCACGCCGGTACTCGCGCGGCTGCTCGACGGGAAAGACCCGGAAGGTGACGCGGAGGAACTGCGGCCTCTGCTCGCGGGCCTTGGCCCGCAGTCGCGGCCGGTGGCTGCCTGGCTTGTGCTCGACGCACTCAGAGAGGCCGACGATGCCACCCGCGCGGCCGTGCGTGGAGTGCTACGGGATGCTGGTGCAGTACAGGTCGCGGAGCGTGCGACGCTGAGGCGAATGCCATGGCGGCGGGCACTGGCCTGCGAGTTCCTTGGCACGATTGGCACCGAGCACTCCGTCGATGCGCTGGTGGAGCGCCTGGGGGACAAGCGATCCGAGGTGCGCCGAGCGGCCGCCCGGGCCCTCGGCGAACTCGGGGACCCGGCGGCGGCGGGACCGCTCGAGACGCTCTTCCTAGCGCGAGAACGCGTCCCGATCGGCGTCGCCAACGACGCTTTGAGTCGCCTCGGAGCGGCGGGCGCGGCAGCGTTCCGTCGCGGCTTGCTGGCGCCGGAACCGAGCGTTCGCGTGACGTCCTGCTTCGGAATTGCGAGTGCGACCGACGCGACCGCGAGGGATGACGTGCTCGCACTGCTCGAGCAACGGCTACGGGCGGACGGCGAGGCGCGTGTGCGCGCGGCCGCCGCCAGCGCCATGCGGTGGCTCCCGGGTGAGGTCGCGCCCCCCGCGCTGCGGGAGGCGCTGCGCGATTCATCGCCGGCGGTGCGCCGCTCGGCCGCGAAGTCACTATCCGCCTTCGACGACCCCGCGGCCGCCGTGGCGCTGAGCGAGATGGTCTCGGACGTCGATCGGGAAAGCGCGCTGCGCGCGGCCGAGTCACTGCTCGCACTCTCCGAGGGTGCGCGGGCGGGCGCGCCGGCGCGGCGGGAGCTCGCCGCCTCTCGCGCGTGGACTGTGAAGTCGGTACTCGCCATCGCGGAGCTGGGAGCGTGAATGACGTGCTCGCCATCGCCTTGCTCGTGCTCGTTGTCTACTTCGCCGTCTACAACCTGCTGACGATCGCGTTGCTGGCGATGTCCTACGGCGAGACCGCGTGGCTCGTGCGCGGCCGCCAGCCGCGCCGCTCCGGGCTGCGGCCGCAATCGCACCGACCCGGCATCAGCGTGCTCGTGCCCGCCTTCAACGAGCAGGAGGTGGTTGTCACAACGGTGTCGGCGCTCCTCGACCAGGACTACGCGCCGCTCGAAGTCGTGGTCGTCGACGACGGGTCAACCGACGCGACGTTCGAGCGCCTGGACGCCGCATTCGGCCTCGTCCCAGTACCGATCGGCACCGGGCTCGCACTCCAGACCGCTGAGCTCGAGGGCCTCTACGCCGCCCGGCGCGCGCCTTCGCTGCGGATCGTCAAGAAGACGAACGGCGGCCGCGCCGACGCGCTCAATGTCGGCCTCAGCATCGCCCGCCACGAGCTCGTGGCCGTCACCGACGCCGACAGCCTGCTCGAGCCGGACGCGCTGATCAAAGCGCTGCGACCGTTCGAGGAATATCCGGACGAGTGCCTCGCGGTCGGTGGAAGCATCCGCGTCGCGAACGAGTCGCGCATCTCGCACGGGCGGGTCGAGGTCGCCAGGGTCGGAGGTGGGATCGCGGCGATGCAGACGCTCGAGTACGTCCGCGGCTTCCTCGGCACGCGCATCGCCTGGTCGCGCCTGAACGCCCTGCTGCTCGTCAGCGGTGCGTTCGGGCTGTTCCGGCGCGAGACACTGATCGACGTCGGCGGCTTCCTGCCAAGCACGATGGGCGAGGACATGGAGCTAACGGTGCGCCTGCACCACCGACTGCGTCCGGAGTGGCCGGATGCGAGCGTGCTCTATGCCGCCGACGCGATCTGCTGGACGCAGGCTCCTAGCGCGCTCTCGGACCTGCGAGGTCAGCGCGTGCGCTGGCAGGTCGGCCTGCTGGAGACGCTAAAGCTGCACGACTCGATGCTCGGCCGCGCGCGCTACGGCGCCGCCGGACTCCTCGCGTTGCCGTACCTCGCCTTCTTTGAGGCCCTCTCGCCGATGCTCGCGCTCGTGGGCTGGACGGTGGCGATCGTCCTGCTGATCGTTGACGTGGCGGCGTGGCCGTGGGCGGCCGCGATGTTGCTCGTCACGGTGCTGTTCGGCCAGGTGCAGACGTTGATGGCGCTGCTGGTGCAGGAGACCGCGTTTCACGGGTACAGCCGCCGGGACCTCACTCGGATGCTCGGCTGGGGGCTGTTGGAGTGCCTCTGGTACCACCCGTTGCTCGCCATCTGGCGCACCAGCGGCACGATCAGGCTCGCGCTTGGGCGGCGACCCGGATGGGGCGAGATCCCGCGCGAGGCGCTTGAAGAAGCGCCGTCCGCCGCACCGACCCCGCTCACCCGCTGACCGGCTAGCGCCGGCGCGCGCGGAAGTCTTGCAGCGCCGCGCGTGCCTCGGGACGGTCGTATAGGTCCACGCACCAGCGCGCCTCGCGCTCGAGCGTCGCTTCCATCAGGTCGCCGAAGCGCTCGTTCAGGATTCGCTTCGTGGCGGCAACCGCCTCGCCGCCGGGAGCCGCCAGCCGCTCGACCCAGCGGTCGATCGCCGCATCGAGTTGGTCGGGCGCCACGACCTCGTTCGCGAAGCCGTCCGCCCAGCCGATGTCCCGCGGCTCGCCCGCGAGCAGCAACTCGCGCGCACGTGTCTCGCCGAGAACATGTGGGAGGAAGAACGCGGCGCCGTTCGAGAACACGAAGCCGATCGTGACCTCGGGCGTGAGCAGCCGGACGCGGTCGGTGCATATGCGCAGATCGCACGACGCCGCGAACTCGAGCGCGCCGCCAACGCACCAGCCGTCGATCGCGCACAGGACTGGGACCGGCGAGGCCAGCACCACGCGGGTCAGCCTCTGGAACGCCGCGATCGTCTGCGTCCACGTCTCCTTCGTGCCCTCGAGCGCGGAGTGGAGGTCGTCGCCCGCCGACCAATGCTCGCCGGCGCCGCGCAACACGACGCAGCGCGCCTTCTCGTCGGGCGCGGTCTCGATCGCATCCGCGATCGCCGTCATCGTCTCGAGGTCCCACGCATTGCGTCGCGCTTGGCGGTCCCAGGTGACCAGCAGCCCTGGCCCGATCTCTGTCGCCGCGACGCTCACCGCCGTTCGACCACAGGTGTCTTGTGCTCGGCAACCGGCAACGTGCCCGGGTCCAGGCGGACGACTTCGAATTGCGCCCGCAGGCGATCTTGCAGCTCTGCCGCGATGGCCGTGGTGTCAGTATCGGGTGGCGCCTCGACCTCCACGTGGAGCGGTGGCTCGATGGGGTCGTGGTCGGCCACCACCCGCCAGCGACCGAGCTCCGGATGAGCTGCCAGGAGCGCCCCGATCGCTTGCGGGTAGACGTTGACCGCGCGCACCCTGAGCATGTCGTCGCGC
The DNA here is from genome assembly GCA_036269895.1 of Thermoleophilaceae bacterium. Taxonomy (GTDB): domain Bacteria; phylum Actinomycetota; class Thermoleophilia; order Solirubrobacterales; family Thermoleophilaceae; genus DATBDN01. Next base: position 4,238 of record DATBDN010000050.1, on the reverse strand, counting down.
CGTCCGTCGATGCGGATCCGCGGCGTCGTCCTCCCGCACGCGCACGGCGATGTCCACACGCGCGCCAGATCGCTCGAGCGATAGCGCAACAGCGGCGAGGCCGTGCGCCGAAGGTGCGTCCAGACCAGTTCGCCGCGTGCGCCATCCTCGAACGCCAGCGGCTCATCCGAGTCGGGATCGATCAGCTCGACGATCGCGTGGTCCTGGCATGTCAGGTGCAGTCCTTCCCCTTGGCCGCAGTCGCCCGCCATGGTCGACCAGACATCGCTCATCCCGAACGTATCGCGCACGCTGACGCCCCATGCGCTCTCGATCTCGCGGCGGACAGCGGCCAGTCCCGCGCCGGGCTCACCGGCGGTGACGATGTGGCGCAGCCCGAGTGAGCGCGGTTCGATGCCGGCCTCGGTCGCGCGACGCGCCAGGTACGCAGGAAACGACAGCGTCCCGAAGATCGCAGTGATCCGCAGGCGTGGGACCAAGTCGAGCAGCCGTCGCGACTGTCCGACGCCGACCGGCACCACCGTCGCGCCAGAGGCCTCGAGGGCCATGTGGTCGGCGATCCCGCCCGCATAGAGCGCGTAGTTCAAGCAATGCGCGACCGTGTCGTCGGTTCGCACGCCGGCGATCCGGAATGCCTCGCCGCCAATCGCGCTGTTTGCGTCGTGGTCCTCCCGGGTCAGCCCGATGGCAACCGGATCCCCAGTCGTGCCGGACGTCACGTGCATCCGAACGAGGTCTTCACGCGTGGCACAGAGGTGCGGACCGAAGGGCGGATCCTCTTGTTGGCCCGCGCGCAACTCGTCCTTCGTGAGGAATGGCAGCTGCCGCAGGTCGGCGAGGGTGCGGACAGGACCGTCAATCCGTGCGGCGTAGAACGGCGACGCCTCCCGCAGGTAGTCGATCTGCTCGCACAGCAGTAGGTCGCGCACGGGCTCAATCCTCCTCGGGATCCAACGAAGCTCGACTATGACGGTCGTGATTTCACCACCGCCGTCGCGACCAGGTGGATAGGGTCGAATTCGTGGTCCGCGTCGACCCCGCCAGCCGCCGACTACTACGTGCTCGCGACACCATGGATCGGCGCTACGCGGAACAGCTCGACCTCCCCGCGCTGGCACGGGCCGCGCTGACATCGGAGGCGCATTTCATCCGCACCTTCAAGCAGACCTTCGGAGAGACGCCTCACCGATATCTGCAGCGGCGCCGGCTGGAGCGGGCGATGGCGCTGCTCCGCGAAACCGAACGGCCGGTGACCGAGATCTGCCTCGATGTCGGCTTCACGAGCCTGGGGACCTTCAGCCGCACGTTCAGGCGCGTGCTGGGCATGTCACCTACCGCCTACCGTGCCGCGTGGCGCGCCGGGGCCGGCACCGCGGGGTACGTCCCGACTTGCGTCGTCATGGCGTGGACGCGGCCGCGGGAGGTTCGCGAGGACAGCAGTTTTGGAGAAGCGCAGACGCTGAGTCGACCTTAGGTTTGCGGTCATGTTCAACTCACTGACCCACACATTCATCTACGTACTGGACCAGGACGAGGCGCTCGACTACTACGTCGGGAAGCTCGGACTGGAGCTCACGACGGACGCCGACCTCGAGAGCTTTCGGTGGGTGACGGTCGCCGTCCCGGGCAAGCCGGACACGGAGCTGGTCCTCGCCACGCCGGAAATGGGCCACGACGAGGAGACTGCGCGTGAGATCCGGGCGCTCGTCGCCAAGGGCGGCGGCTCGGGCGTGATCTTCAGCACCGACGACTGCCGCGGGACCTACGAGGAGCTCGTGGCCAAGGGCGTCGAGTTCACGCAGGAGCCGACCGAGCACTTCTACGGAATCGACTGCGGGCTGCGCGACCCGTTCGGTAACCCACTGCGGTTCACCCAGCCGGCACCCCAGCCACTGAACATCCCAAACGGACACGATTCCACCGCGTCCAACGCGTAGCGCCGCCTTCAGCGCTCGATCCCGCACGTGCGTAGCACGGCGTACGGTTCCCTCGAGTGAACGAAGAGGCGCACGCGTTCTGGCTTCGCGCGCCCGGCCGCGGTGAGATCCGGCCGGTCACGCTGCCTGAGCCCGGCCGCGACGAGGTGCTCGTGCGCACGTTGCGGTCGGGCATCAGCCGCGGCACCGAGACGCTGGTGTTCCGGGGCGCTGTGCCGGCGGGCCAGTACGCGGCGATGCGGGCGCCGTTCCAAGAGGGAGACTTCCCGTCGCCGGTCAAGTATGGGTACCTCAACGTCGGCGTCGTGGAGCATGGCGCACCCGAGTTGCGCGGCCAGACGGTCTTCTGTCTCTACCCGCACCAGACTGCCTACGTTGTGCCGGCCAGCGCGGTGGCGGTCGTGCCCGACGGTGTGCCGCCGGCTCGGGCCGTGCTCGCGGGGACGGTCGAGACCGCCGTCAACGCAGTCTGGGACGCGGCGCCATTGCTCGGGGACCGCGTCGCCGTGGTCGGCGCCGGGATGGTCGGCTGCTGCGTCGCGCGCGTGCTGAGCCTGTTCCCGGCGCTGGAGGTCACGCTCGTAGACGTCGACGCCGCTCGAGCCGATGTCGCTGCCGCTCTGGGCGTCGACTTCGCGCTGCCGGCCGACGCGCCCGGCGGGCGCGACCTGGTCATGCATGCCAGCGCGACGTCCACCGGGCTCCAGCGCTCGCTTGACCTGCTCGCAGCCGAGGGGACCGTCATCGACCTCAGCTGGTACGGCGACAGCGAGGTCCGGCTTTCACTCGGTGGCGCGTTCCACTCGGGTCGCCTCCGCATTCGCGCGAGCCAGGTCTCCACGCTCTCACCGGCCCGCACTGGGCGCCGCACAACGGGCGACCGGTTGGCACTCGCCCTCGACCTGCTGCGTGACCCCGCCTTCGATGCGCTCGTCACCGGGGAGTCCCGCTTCGAGGAACTGCCCGACCTGATGCCCCGGCTGGCGGCGGGCAGCCTGCGGGCGCTCTGCCACACCATCACCTACCAGCGGGAGTAGATCGTGTTCAGCGTGACTGTCCGCGATCACATGATGATCGCCCACAGCTTCCGAGGCGAGGTCTTCGGACCCGCGCAGCGTCTGCACGGCGCGACGTACGTCGTCGACGCCACCTTCCGGCGGGCGGCCCTCGACGCCGACGACATCGTGGTCGACATCGGCCGAGCAAGCAAGCAGCTGCACGCTGTGTTGGCCGAGCTCACGTACCGCAACCTCGACGAGGAATCCGCATTCGCGGGCACGAACAGCTCCACCGAAGCGCTCGCTCGGGTCGTCGCGGACCGACTCGCAGACAGAATCCACGCCGGCGCGCTGGGCGACACGGCGCGGGACCTCGACGGCCTGGTCGTCACGCTGCACGAGTCACACGTCGCTTGGGCGAGCTACGAGCGCGGTCTGTGACAGCGGTGCATTTCGTCGTACCCGACGACATCGACGACCCGGCCCGCCCGAGCGGAGGCAACGCTTACGACCGCCAGCTCTGCCGCGGGCTCACCGCGATCGGCTGGGCGGTACACGAGCACGCCGTAACCGGCCCGTGGCCCGGGCGTGACCCGGCGATGCTCGACGCGCTCGACGCAGTGCTCGAGCGGATCCCGGACGAAGCCGTCGTGCTGATCGATGGACTGATCGCGTCGACAGCGCCCGAGGTGCTCGTGCCGCAGGCGCTGCGCCTGCATCTGGTGGTGCTCGTGCACATGCCGCTGGGACTCCGGTCGGCGGACGGCGCGGCCGGCGATGCGCGGGAGCGCGAACGCGCGGTCTTGTCTGCCGCTGCCGCCGTGGTCACGACCAGCGCATGGAGCAGGCATCGGTTGGTCGAGGCCTACCACTTGCCCCGCGGCCGACTGCATGTCGCCGAGCCTGGCGCTGAGGCCGCCGAGCTCGCAACAGGGACCGCAGCCGGCGACGAATTGCTCTGCGTGGCCACGGTGACCTTCGACAAGGGCCAGGACGTGCTGCTTGATGCGCTGACGGCTGTGAAGGACCAGTCATGGCACTGCGTGTTCGTTGGCAGCCTGGATCGCGACCCGGCGTTCGTCGGGGCTCTCCGTCGCCGCTCGTTCGACAGCGGGCTGAGCGACCGGGTGTCCTTCCCAGGACCACGAACCGGCGCCGATCTCGACCGCAGCTACGCCACGGCGGACCTGCTGGTGCTGCCGTCGCGGGCCGAGACGTACGGCATGGTCGTGAAGGAGGCTCTGGCTCGCGGCTTGCCGGTGGTTGCAACGGACGTCGGCGGGGTGACCGAGGCCCTCGGTCA
>DATBDN010000049.1:0-10780 GCA_036269895.1 Thermoleophilaceae bacterium | reverse complement strand
CGCGTCCTGCTCCGAGCCGGCTGCGCGGACGAGCGCGTGGACTTCCTCGGGCGAGAACGCCTGGATGTCGTCCGAGACGCGGAAGCGCGGGCGCTCGACATCGGCAGCCGGGTTCCGCGGAAGACCCCAGACCTTCATCGCGCGCCGGAAGATCCCGTGGAGGATGACGAGGTACTTCGCGACCGTCCGGTTCGAAGCTTCGATCGTTGTCTTCCATCGCTCCAGGAGCTCCGGGGTCACGTCCTCGAGCCGGTAGTCGCCGAGGTCGCGCACGATCTTGTTCGCCGTATGGCGGTAGTCCGTGAGCGTCGATGGCTTGCAGGCTCGATCGTGCTCGGCCCACCGGAGCCACTCCGCCGCGGCGTCGGCGACCGTTGCACCGGTCGCGACCATCCCCTGGAGTTCGCCGCGCCGTGCCTGCGCGAGCACATCGTCGAGCCAGGCCTGCGCCGTGCGCTTCGTGAAGTGACCGGCGGCCGGTCGGCCGCGGCCACTCCACGCGGGCCCGAGCTTCTTCTGGACCTGGCGGCCATCTGGCAGGCGGTACTTCGCGTACCAGACGGCGCCACGCGTCCGCTCAACCCTGAAGACGTGACCGGAGATGGGCTGAGCGCGCATCGTCGTCCCAAAGTACAGCTTTCGGGACATATTCGGGACATATTTCCTGAAGCGCCCTTGCTCGGCGCCCGGTGAGATCGGCCGAAAAGCGCGGATTTGCAGCTACGGAGCGGCGAAGGAATCGAACCTTCCAACCCGTGGGCTGCACGGGCCTGCCGGTTTTGAAGACCGGATGGGCCACCAGACCCCTGCCGCTCCAGAGTGGAGTTTTGCGGGTCGGCTCGCGGACCCGCTCAGTTTCGAGCGCCCGGGGTCAGCAGCTGGTCCGCGGGTGCATGGTCGTCGGTGAGTGGCTCGCTGTCGCCTGCGAATGCGCGAACGCGCGCGCGGTCGAGTACGACGATGCCCCTCTGCGCCGGGAGCAGTGCGCGCAGCAGCGGTCGGTCGGATGCGAGCAGCACGAGGTTCCCGCCTCGGGGCTCGCGGTTGCCGTCGGCGCGCGCGACCAGCGCAACATCGCGGAAGACCGACAGGAGCGTGGCCGCCTCGGCGCGCGCGAAGTTGAGCGGCCCCAAGTCGATCACGTTCATCACGTAGACACCTCCCGGTCGAAGCACCCGCCGGACGTCCGTCAGGAATTCCTCCGTGGTCAGGTGCCACGGAACGGCGCGGCCCCCGAAGGCGTCGCCGACTACCACGTCGTCTGAGGAATCGCGCTCGTCGCGGAGCGTCACGCGCGCGTCGCCCGTCCGTATCTTGATCCCGGGCCGGTCGCGGAAGCCGAGCCGGGCGCGATCGAGATCGATCAGCTTCTTGTCCACCTCGAGCACATGCGCGACCGCGCGGGGACGCCCGGCGAGCAGGTACCGCGGCAGCGTCAGACCGCCGGCGCCGAGGAACACCGCCCGCAACCGGTCGCCTGCGGCGGGCAGGTGGTCGAGGACGGGCGCCACCCACCGCGAGTACTCGAGCCCGAGGTAGCGCGGATTGTCGAGATCGACGTAGGAGTGCGTCAGGTCGTCCAGCACGAGCAGGCGACCGGATGACCGATGGTCGTCGACCAGTACCCGCGCGCAGAAGTAGATGCTCTCGCTGTCGCACGGCTGGCCGAGCGCTCGTGTGGCCGCGACAGTCGTCACCACCAAGATCAGGACCACGATCCGACCCCGGCGCCCCAGCTGGCGATGGCGTGCTGCCGCCGCGGTCCCCGCAACCACCAACGCTGCGCCGACTCCCAGCAGCGTTTCTGAGGTCGGCAGAAGCGGGACGAGCAGGAACCCGGCGCCGAAGGTCCCGACGAGCGCTCCGCTCGTCGCCCAAGCAGATAGACGCCCCACGACCGACCCGGTGTTCGCCAAGCTGGATAGCTGGAGCTTTGCCGTAGCGGGCGTCACGACGCTCAGCACGGCCGCGGGCGGGAACAAGGCGAACAGCCCGACTGGGAGCGCTGCAAGGTCGCCGCCGCCTTCCATCGCGCGCCCGAGCAGCCGCACTACTGGGACCGTCAGCATCGCCAGGACGCCGCCCACGATCAGTGCCCAGGCGAGGAGCGCCCGCGCATCCACCAGGTCGGCGAGCCTGCCACCCAGCGCGGCACCGGTGGCGATTCCCGCGAGCACGACGCCGATCACCGTGGTCGACGTCTCGAGCGTGACGCCGACGTACGGCGCGAGCAGCCGCAGGGCGAGGATCTCGAGGATCAACACTGCCGCGGAGGCTCCGAAGACGACCGCCGCGGCGACCGCTGACGGCAGCGCTTCTGGGCGTCGCGGCGGTTCCGTCACCCCCGCAAAGGTACGGACCGCGCCCAAACGAAACGGGCCGCCCGAAGGCGGCCCGTTCTGCGAGTCGTGAGTCGGTACGCGGGCTAGTGCCCGGGGTGGACCGGGCAGGTCCGGGCGTCCACATCCGGATCACACGGGTCCTGCGGCTCGGTGTAGAAGCCGTCGGCTCCGGCGGTGATCTCCTCGTAGTTCGAGAGACCATCGAAGTCGTCGTCGTCGGCGCCGTCGTTGACACCGTCGCCATCCGAGTCCGGATCCAGGTAGTTGAGGTGCTGCGTGACGAGGTAGTCGGGCGGCGGCGTGCCGGCCACGGTCGCCGGGGTCACGACGTTGCCGAACGTGTTGCCGTTCGGCATCGGGCCCCCACCGCAGTCAGTGAACGCGTTCGCGTAATGCGTCGGCGCAGGGCCGGTGCTGACGGCGTAGCTGCAGGGCGAACCGGGCGGGTACGACCCCTTCGGCTCCGTGTTCTTGGCCATCTCGAGCCAGTTCGGCAGACCGTCGCCGTCTGCGTCCTTCTCGTCGTCGGTGAAGCGCGCGTTGTGGTCCAGGTCCATCGCCCCGGTCGTGCCGGCAGTGCTGGTCTGGTTGCCGTCGCTGTACGGGAACGATTGGCCCGGAGCGCTCGGAAGCACGCGGCCGCCGTACAGGTTCCACGCAGCGAACTCCTCTGCGTTGGTCATCCCGTCGCCGTCGAAGTCCTTGTTGGCGTCCGACCCGTCGAGCGCGTTCGGGTAGGGCCGCTTGCCCGGGTACGGCAGCGCGTTCCCGTTCAGGTCGAGCGCGGAGTAGTACTCGAAGCCGTCCTCGACGCCGTCGCCGTCCGAGTCCTTCTTGCAGCGGTCGGTTCCGAGCTTCGCCTCGAGGTCGTCGGGGAGGCCGTCGTTGTCGTCGTCCGTGTCGGTCGAGTCTGGCGTGCCGTCGGCGTCGCAGTCCGCGGGCGGCGGCGGGGTCGTTCCCACGCCCGGCGAGCCCGGAGTGTCGATGGCGCCCGCCGGCATGACGATCGGCGAGCGCGACCTAGCGGTCTTCTTGCTGAACCTCCCGGAGAAGACCTGAAGCTGGAAGCGCGTTCCAACGGCGGCGCCGTTCTTGACAGTCAGGAACTTGGCGACCGCGGCCGGCACGATGACCTCCATGCGACGCGTGCTCCTGGCCCGCGACGGGCGAACGCGGACGGTCTTGCCGTCGCTTGCGCGCGAGAAGAAGACGCGGTTGTTGGTCGCGCCCTTCTTGAAGTTCTTCCCGCTGATCACGAGCTTCTGCCCGACACGTACCTGTGCCGGTGAGAACGACGTGATCACAGGACTGGCCGCGGCCGATGCGTTCGCAGTGATGCCGGCGAGCGCGACGAGGGCCACGGATGAAGAAATCATCAGTCGTCGCATTCCAGAAACATCGGCCGATCGGGGGATCCCTTTAGCGTGGATTTACTCCTCCGTTCGGAGATCGACGCTGCAAGCGATGCGCGCCGCGGGTTTCCGGTGCTGCCCATTCAGGGAACAAGAGGGCGACCAAGAGGTAAGGAGAAACATGATCGGAATCCTGATTGCAATCGTGCTGGCGGCCGTCGCGTACTGGATTTGCGTCGCGCTCGGGCTGCCCGGAATCGTCGCGTTGATCGCGGCCGTGCTCGTCCTGATCGCGGGTATCCCGACAGGCGGATACGGATTCGGCTCACGCTTCGGCGGACGCCGGACCTACTAGCTGAACGAGAGGACCAGCTCAGGCGCGCTGGTCGTGGCCCAGGCCATGTTCCAGCGCGCCTTTGACTGCCGCGTCCACGGCGTTAAGACGCTGTAGCGCCACCGCCTCAACCGAGGAGTGGCGACGGCCCGGCAGCATGTCGGCGCCATGGTGGGCCAGCACGCAGTGCGACAGCGCGAACGCCCTCACCTCGGCGAAGCCCGCGAGTGAGGCGATTCGCTCGCTGATCATCCGCTCGCCGATCACGACATGGCCCACCAGGCGACCCTCGTCGCTCAGCGCAATCTCGGCTCCGAGATCGAACTCGCGCGTCTTGCCGACGTCGTGCAGGAGCGCTGCTGTCAGCAGCAGATCGGGGTTGAGGCCCGGGTGCACGAGGCACAGCTCGTGCGCGAGAGTGGCTACCCCGACGGTGTGTTCAAGCAGACCGCCGAGATAGGCGTGATGGCCCGCCCGCGAGCACGGCGCGCGGCGAAATTCCTCGCGAAACGTCTCGTCGGAGACGAAGGCGTCCAGTAGCCGCGCGTAGTCCCGATCGTGCACCTCGCGCGCCAGATGCTCGAAGAAGCCGTCCAGTTCCTCGAGATCCCGGTAGGCGACGGGCAAGAACGCCGTCGGGTCGGCATCGCCCGGCTCCGCCTTGCGAATCGTGCGGACGTCGAGCTGCAATTCATCCCGAAATTGCTCCACGCGGCCGCTGACCCAGACGAGGTCACCGCGCTCGAACTGCCCCGCCAGAAAGTCTGCGTCGCGGAAGACCCTCGCCGGCAGCGATCCACTGCGGTCCCGAAGCTCCAGCGCGAGGTAGGGTGAACCTGTCCGGGCTGTGAGCCGGTCCTTGCGGACGCACGCATATACGCCCTCGACTTCACGCCCGGGCTTGAGGTCGGCAACTGCTTCCACTAGACCCATATTGCGTTCCCGCCCGGACAGCGCTGGGTAGGCGGGACTGAACATGTCTGTCGAGTGGGTAGACCGTCCGTCGCTGCGCGAGCCGATCCTCGTCTGCGCGTTCAAGGGCTGGAACGACGCGGGTGAGGCGGCTTCTGCTGCGGTCGAATTCCTCTGTGAGGCGTTCGACGCGCAACCGATCGCCGCAATCGATTCGGAGGAGTACTACGACTTCACGGCCGTGCGTCCGACGGTGCGCTTGATTGAGGGCCGCAGCCGCGCAATCGACTGGCCGGAGAACTCGTTCGACGCCGCACGCGTGCGTGGCGCCGATCGCGACCTGATCATGTTGCGCGGCGTCGAGCCGTCGCTGCGCTGGAAGGCGTTCTGTGACGATGTCATGGAGGTTGCGGACGCAACCGGCGCCCGCATGATTGTCACGCTCGGGGCGCTGCTCGCTGACGTTCCGCACTCGCGACCGGTCGGCATTACCGGGCTTGCGTCTGCCGAGGGGCAGGTCGAGCGGCTGGGCTTCGAGCGCACGAACTACGAAGGCCCGACCGGCATCGTCGGCGTGCTGCACGCAGAGTTTGCGAACGCGGGCATGGACTCGATCAGCCTCTGGGCGCCGGTCCCGCACTACGTGGCGGCGACGCCGAACCCCAAGGCGGCGCTCGCGCTCGTGCGCGGCTTCGAGGGCATCGCACGCGTTGCGGTGGATGCTTCCCGTCTGGAGGGTGCCTCCGAGGACTACGACCGGCAGGTCACGGCAGCCGTCGCGAGCGACCCCGACGTGAAGGCGTTCGTCGAGAAGCTCGAGGAGATGGCCGACGAGATGTCCGAGGAAGAGGGCCCGCCGGAGGAGCTGCCGTCAGGCGACGTGATCGCACACGAGTTCCAGCGCTTCCTGCGCCAGCGCGGCCCCGGCGAAGAGGACGAGATCTAAACGAGGGGAACCTGACCCCCTCATTTACTTTTCCGCTGCCGGACAGATGATTCGGTAGTCGCAGACGGCGCAGATGTCCGGGCGCGGGCGTGGCTCGAATTCCTGCGACAGGATTCCGTCGGCTATCTGCGTGACCGTCGTGCGCACTCGGTCCAGCTCGTCGTCGGTGTGCTCCACCGGCACCTTCTCGTTCTCGAGCACGTAGTAGTAGGACTGCGCCGAGCCCGGCAGGCCCCATGCCTCGCGCGCGCCCATCTGATACAGCGACAGCTGGATGTCCTCGCGCAGCTGCTGTTCCGTCTTCGGCCAGCCGGTCTTGTAGTCGATCAACTCGAAGCTGCCGTCGGGCAGGCGGTCGACACGGTCCACACGGCCGCGCACGAAGTGCTCGCCGAGCTTGAACGCGAAGCCGCGCTCGAACCAGACCGGCTCGCCATCGCGCTCGCGGTCCAGCTCCCAGTAGCGCGTCAGCGCCGACACTGCCTTCTCGCGGAACTGGAGCTCGTCGGCCGAGTGGCCGAAGCCGTTGCGGCGCCACGCAACCTCGAACAGGTGCATCAGGTCCTCGAGCGAGCCGCCGCCCTGCGCGTGGAAGCGCTCAAGCACCTGATGCACGGCGATGCCGAAGCGCTGGTTGATCGTCGGCTCCTCCGGAATGCGGAAGACGCGCGCGAACTTGTATTTGAGCGGGCACAGGCGATAGGTCTCGACATCGGAGGCCGACAACATCACGCCGTCGCCGCGGCGCGGGATGAAGCGGTCGAGCGCCGGCTCGGCACGGCCGCCGAGCACGGCCTCCGTGCGCCGCCGCTCGTCGCGCGCCGCGTCCAGCAGGTACTCGTCGAGCGCCGACTGCTCGAAGGCCTCGCGCTGCTCCGGCGTGGCCACTTGCAGCAGCAGGTCGTTGATCTCGCGCAGCGCGGTCGGGAGCGCCTCGCCGTCGCGGTGGCGCTCGATCAGCGCGGCGACCTTGATCAGCTCGAGGTAGCGCACCATCGCCTGCGAGATGTCCACGTAGGTGTCGAGCCGCATCTCCTTCAGGCGCCCGCCCATCCGCGCCACCGTGTCGAGCAGCTCGTCGCGGAGGATCCGGAAGGTCGAGTGCAGGCCTTCCGCCGGCCCGAACAGCTCCTCCTCGTGGAACTCCTCCTCGCAATCGGTCGTCGCCGCCTTCGCCTCGTCCAGGTACGGCGACGGCCGCACGCCCTCGGCGTCGGGCCACGCGAGCACGAGGCCCCGGCGAGCACGCGTCATCGCGACGTAGAGCACTCGGCGCATGCGCTCCTCGTGCGCGCCGCGGCCGGTGGCCAGGACGGTCTCCGGCAGCAGCTCGTCGGGCACGCGGTCGTCGGGAGGGCGGCCCGGCATCGCAGCTGCCGTCAGGCCGAGCACGAAGGCGTGGTCGCACTCGATCTCCTCCGCGCTGTCGGTCTGCGTGATGCGCACGGCATCCGGCAGCGTCGGCTCCGGCTCCGGCTCGGGCAGACCGGACTCCGCGACCGCCGCGATGTAGTGCGCGAAGTCGCGCGGGGTTGCGTGCGGTTCGCGCCGCATGTACGCGGTGGCCAGGTCGCCGAGCTTCGAGATCGACATGAGCCGCTCGAGCGTGTCCGCCTGCGCCGCGAACAGTTGCTGGCGGCGCAGGCCGATGCGCTCGATCAGGCGGTGGACGAACGCGTCGGCGCGCATCCGCTCGAAGGCCTGCGCGGCGGCGCGGTACAGGCGCAGGAACGACTGCACACGATCGCGCCCCTCGGGTGACAGGTGCGGTCCCTCGATCGCGAGCGCGGCCGCCGCGACCATGTCGAGCTTCCGGCGCCGTGACAGCTGTGTGATCAGGGCGATGTCGACCGAGCGCAGATCGACCGGCGGTCGCGACAGCGCGCGCACCACGGCGCCGGCGTCGGACGGGTCGGCGAGCGCGCGTAGCCACGCGAGCAGGTCGCGCACCTCGGCGCGCTGGAAATAGGCGGCACCGCCCACCAGCCGGAAGGGGATCGCGCGCTCCTCCAGCGCCGCCGCCACGGCGGGCCCGTCGTCCTTCAGGCTCGGCACGAAGACGGCCACGTCGCCCGCGTCCATGCCCTTCCGTTCGACGAGCCGCTCGATCTCTGCCGCCACGGCCTGCGCCTGCGCACGCTCGGACTGGCAGCGCCAGAAGCGGATGCTGCCGCCGGAGGACCCGCTCAGGCGCTTGTCGATGCGGTCGCATGACGACGCGATCACCGCCCCGGCGGCTTCGAGCAGCACCTTCGCCACGCGCCGGCTCCGGTGCAGCACGATCGTGGTCGCGTCCGGGTGCTCGATCCCGAAGTCGCGCAGGTTCTTCGCGGCCCGTCCACGCGTGCGCAACACCGCCTCGTCGTCGTTGCCGGCGATCGACAGCTCGCGGCGGTCCTGCGTCAAGAGCCTTGCCATAGCGCCCTGGGCGAAGCTCAGATCCTGATAGCCGTCGGCCAGCACGAACGGGAAGCGCGCGGCCAGGCGCGTCCGCACGTGCGGCTTCTCGTGCAACAGCCGGAACGCGTGCAGGGTCAGGTCGCCCATGTCGAGCGCGCCTGCCTGCGTGAGCAGACGGTCGTGCGCCGCGTACACGTCCGCGAACTCCAGCTCGCGCTCGGCGTGCGTCCGCGCGTCGTCGGTCTCGGCTGCCGCTGCCTGGGCCTCGGCCCAGCGGCGGAAGTCCTGCGCCTGAACCATCTCCTCCTTGAGGCGGTCGATCCGTTCGACGAAGCCCGCCAGCAGCGGGGCTGGGTTGCCGCGGATCTCGTGCCGGCGCAGGGGCAGGTCGTCGATGCGCTCCAGCAGCAGCGCCAGCCGGTCGGCCGCGCTCACCGGCGCGAAGAGGGGGTCGAGGCCGGCCTCGAGCGCTTCATCGCGAAGCAGCCGCTCGCACAGCCCCTGCGCGCCGTAGACAGACAGCTCGTCATAGGGCGTCTCGATCAGCGTCTCGAGGCGCATCCGCAGGTCCGCAGCCGCCGCGGCGGTCGGCGCGAGCACGAGCACGCCGGCAGCCGGCGTGCCCTCCTCGATCAGCCAGCCTGCACGATGCGCCAGCACGTGCGTCTTGCCCGTGCCGGGGCCGCCGAGGATGAGCAGCGGGCCATCGCGATGGGTGACGGCCGCATGCTGCGCGCGGTCCAGGCCATCCAGCGAAGCGGGCATCCACCGTGAGGATAGGCCCGGCCGGAAGCTGTGGCTGCGGGGATTCAGGCCGCGCCTCGATGGGCAGACTGGCAGTCCATGGCGCGTTTGAAGCGTTCCGATTGCACCGGCCCCGGCCTGACGCGCAGGCGTCGCGGCAAGGGCTTCGAGTACCTCGACGAGGAGGGTCGGCGCATCTCCGAGCCGGAGGTCCTGGAGCGCATCGGCGAGCTGAAGATCCCTCCTGCGTGGCAGGACGTCTGGGTCTGCCCCTATCCGATGGGCCATATCCAGGCGACAGGCTCGGACGCGGCCGGCCGCAAGCAGTACCTCTACCACCAGAAATGGCGCGAGCGGCAGGACCGTAAGAAGTTCGACGCGATGGTCGCCTTCGCGCAGGCACTGCCGGACATCCGCGAACAGGTCGAGCGGGATCTCCGGGGCACCGGGATGACGCGCCAGCGAGTGCTGGCCGCGGCCGTTCGCCTGCTCGACCGCGGCTTCCTGCGCATCGGCGGCGAGAGCTACGCGGAGGACAACGACAGCTACGGGCTGGCGACTATGCGTAAGGACCACGTGACCGTCGACTCGAACGATGCGATCAACTTCGACTTCACCGGCAAGAGCGGGATCCGGCACGTGCGGTACGTGGTCGACGGTCCGGTGGCAGAGATCGTGCGCGAGCTGAAGCGCCGCCGCGCAGGAGGTGACGAGCTGCTCGCCTATCGCGACGAGAACGACAAGTGGCGGGATATCAAGTCACCTGACATCCGGGCCTACGTGAAGGAGACCGCGGGCGAGGAGTACACAGCTAAGGACTTCCGCACGTGGGCGGGCACCGTGCTGGCGGCGGTCACGCTCGCGGCGACGGATCCCCAACGCCGCAAGGTGAAGACCCAGAACAAGCGGATGATCAGTCACGCCGTGAAGCAGGTCGCCTACTTCCTCGGCAACACGCCCGCGGTCGCGCGCTCGGCGTACATAGACCCGCGTGTCTTCGACCGCTTCCGCGACGGCTTCACGATCGAGCCGGTGCTGATCGACTTGGCCGAGGAGCCGGACATCGGGCAGCCGGCGATCCAGGGCCGCGTCGAGGAGGCAGTGCTCGACCTGATCAACGAGCCGCGGAAGTCGAAGCTCGTCGGCAAGGCGGCCTAGTCGCGCGCCTTCCGCAGCCGGCGCGGAGCATGGAACTACGGCGACGAAGGGGGCGAGGGATCGACGGTTTCGCGGAGACCGTCCTGCCCTGGCCACCCATAGGGTGGATAGAACAGGACGCTTCGAAGAAATCGCGCCGTTCCGGCCCGTTCCCTCGGTCGCCGTAGTTGAAGAACCACGCGCGGTGGGTAGCGGCCCCGGCATGACCGACCTCGGCTACTGCCTCACCTCAGAACTGCACGGCCCGCGCGACATGGTCCAGCACGCGCGGCTTGCGGAAGCGGCGGGTTTCCGCTTTGCGCTGATCTCCGACCACTACCACCCGTGGACGTCGAAGCAGGGCCACAGCCCGTTCGTCTGGGGCGTCATCGGCGGCATTGCGCAGGCCACGAACGAGCTCTCGCTCGGAACCGGCGTGACCTGTCCGACGATCCGCATCCACCCGGCGATCGTCGCCCAGGCAGCGGCAACGGCTTCGCTCATGCTCGACGGCCGCTTCTTCCTCGGCGTCGGCACCGGCGAGAACCTGAACGAGCACATCCTGGGTGACCGCTGGCCGCCGGCCGACGTGCGCCGCGAGATGCTCGAGGAG